>NZ_JALHBK010000017.1:0-173743 GCF_031570565.1 Nonomuraea sp. 3-1Str | reverse complement strand
AGGTCTGAACCTAACTGAAAAAAGGAATCCGTCACCGAAATGACGGGGTTGTGCATCATGCACTGGCTTTTAACACACTGTTGAGTTCTCAAGAAACGGACGCGTACTCCCCAGAACTGCGAGAGGCTTACATTCCGTCTGTCGGTATTCTATCAGATTCGAGAGGTTCTTGTCAAACCGCCCGATCCGGTAGATACCGGGTCTGCCCCGCTTCGAGGCAACCCTGCTAACTTACTCGAACTTTTAGCCTTTGTCCAACACGAGGTGAACGCAGCCAGAAGTTCGGCTCAGTCAGAGGAGATCCGGGCCAACTGGCCCCGCGCGGAAAACTCTACCAGCCCGCGCGGGGTCCCAAGACCCAACTTCAGTAAGAAGAAAGCCTTCCCCGTGCTGGGAGGTCTCAAACCCCCAGGCCGGCGAGTTGTGCCTCAAGGCGCGCGATGTCCGCCTGGGCCTGGTCAGCGCGTCCTCGGACCTTGGCCACCACGTCATCGGGGGCCTTGGCCATGAACTGCTCGTTGCCCAGCTTGGCCGCCACCTGCGCGGCCTCCTTGCGGGCGGCGGCCAGGTCCTTCTCCAGCCGCTTCCGCTCCGCGACCACGTCGATGGCTCCCGCCGTGTCGATCTCGACGGTCACCTCGCCCACGGCGAGGCGGGCGGTGGCGGAGAACCCGTCGTCCGGCTCGGTCAGCCGCAGGAGGGAGCGGATCGCCACCTCCTGCCCCGCGAGAGTCGTGCCGGCCAGCCCGAGCCGGGCGGCGACCTTCTGCCCCGGCTTCAGCCCCTGGTCGGAGCGGAACCTGCGGACCTCGGTCACCAGCTCCTGCAGCGCGACGATCTCCTTCTCGGCGCCGGCGTCGACGTAGGCCGACTCCACCACCGGCCAGGGGGCCACCACGATGGACTCGCCGCCCGTGACGGCCCGCCACAGCTCCTCGGTGACGAACGGCACCAACGGATGCAGCAGCCGCAGCAGCGCGTCGAAGACGTGCCCGAGCACGAGCCTGGTGTGCTCCAGCCCCTCGCCGAGCTGGATCTTGGCCAGCTCCAGGTACCAGTCGCAGACCTCGTCCCACGCGAAGTGGTAGAGCAGGTCGGACACCTTGGCGAACTCGAACTCCTCGAAGGCCGCGTCGGCCGTCGAGATGACGCTCTGCAGGCGCGAAAGGATCCAGCGGTCGGCCGGCGTCAGGTCGAGCCCGTCCAGGGAGCCGGTCGTCGCGCCGTTCATGAGCGCGAAGCGCGTGGCGTTCCAGATCTTGTTGCAGAAGTTGCGGGAGCCGGCCGCCCACTCCTCGCTGACCGCGACGTCGGCGCCGGGGTTGGCCCCGCGCAGGAGCGTGAAGCGGGTCGCGTCGGCGCCGAAGCGCTCGATCCAGTCGAGCGGGTCGACGACGTTGCCGAACGACTTCGACATCTTCTTGCCGTACTGGTCACGGACCATGCCGTGCAGGGCCACGACGCGGAACGGCGGCTCGCCGTCCATCGCGTACAGCCCGAACATCATCATCCGGGCCACCCAGAAGAACAGGATGTCGTAACCGGTCACCAGCACCGAGGTCGGGTAGAAGCGCGCCAGCTCGGGCGTCGCCTCCGGCCAGCCGAGGGTCGAGAACGGCCACAGGCCCGAGGAGAACCACGTGTCGAGCACGTCGGCATCCTGGGTGTAGCCCTCCGGCGGAGCCTCGTCCGGTCCGACGCACACGACCTCGCCGTCCGGGCCGTACCAGACCGGGATGCGGTGGCCCCACCACAGCTGGCGGGAGATGCACCAGTCATGCATGTCGTCGACCCACTCGAAGTAGCGCTTGACCAGCTCCGGCGGGTGGATGCGGGTGCGGCCGTCGCGCACGGCGTCGCCCGCGGCCTTGGCCAGCGGGGCGACGTTGACGAACCACTGCAGCGACAGCCGCGGCTCGACCACGGTCTTGCAGCGCGAGCAGTGGCCGACCGAGTGCAGGTACGGTCGCTTCTCCGCGACGATCAGGCCCTCGGCCCGCAGCGCGGCCACCACGGCAGGGCGCGCCTCGAACCGGTCGAGCCCCTCGAACGGTCCGTGGGCCGTGATCACGCCGCGCTCGTTCATGACCGTCAGCGACGGCAGGGAGTGGCGGCGGCCGATCTCGAAGTCGTTGGGGTCGTGGGCGGGGGTGACCTTGACCGCGCCGGTGCCGAACTCGGGGTCGACGTGCTCGTCGGCGACGATCGGGATCATCCGCCCGGTCAGCGGCACCTCCACCATGGTGCCGACGAGGTGCGCGTAGCGCTCGTCGGAAGGGTGGACGGCCACCGCGGTGTCGCCGAGCATCGTCTCGGCCCGGGTGGTGGCGACGACGATGTCGTCGGAGTAGCGGATGGAGACGAGCTCGCCCTCGTCCTCGCTGTGCTCGACCTCGATGTCGGACAGCGCGGTCAGGCAGCGCGGGCACCAGTTGATGATGCGCTCGGCGCGGTAGATGAGCCCGTCGTCGAAGAGCCGCTTGAAGATGGTGTGGACGGCGCGGGACAGCCCCTCGTCCATGGTGAAGCGCTCGCGGGCCCAGTCCACGCCGTCGCCGAGCTTGCGCATCTGGCCGAGGATCCGGCCGCCGGACTCCTCCTTCCACTCCCAGACGCGCTCCACGAACGCCTCGCGTCCGAGGTCGTGGCGGGACAGGCCCTGCTTGGCCAGCTCGCGCTCCACGACGTTCTGGGTGGCGATGCCGGCGTGGTCCATGCCGGGCAGCCAGAGCGCCTCGCGCCCCTGCATGCGGGCGCGGCGGGTGAGCGTGTCCTGGATGGAGTGGTCGAGGGCGTGCCCGATGTGCAGGACCCCCGTCACGTTGGGCGGCGGGAGGACGATGCTGAACGGCGCGCGAGAGCTGCCGGCTTCGGCGTGGAAGTAGCCTTCGGACACCCATCGCTCGTAGCTGCGGGTCTCGACGTCGGCCGGGGTGTACTGGGTGGGCAGCTCTGGCGTTGTCACAGTGCCCCATTCTAGGGAGGCGGGAAAGCGATACGCCCCACGGTTTGCACCATGGGGCGTACGCGGGGACGAAGGCTCCGGCCTGCGGGTCAGGCCGACTTCTCGCGCGGCGTGCGCTGCTGCTTGGCGGCGAGCTGGTCGCGCGGTACGAGCGTGGGGATCGCGTGCTCCAGCACCGACTCGCGGGTGATGACGACGCGGGCCACGTCCTTGCGGGAGGGCACCTCGTACATCACGGACTGGAGCACCTCCTCCAGGATGGCTCGCAGGCCGCGGGCGCCGGTGCCGCGCAGGATCGCCTGGTCGGCGATGGCCTCCAGCGCGTCGTCGGTGAACTCCAGCTCCACGCCGTCGAGCTCCAGGAGCTTGCGGTACTGCTTGACGAGCGCGTTGCGGGGCTCGGTGAGGATCTGGACGAGCGCCTCGCGGTCGAGGTTGTGCACCGAGGTGATGACCGGCAACCGGCCGACGAACTCGGGGATCATGCCGAACTTGAGAAGGTCCTCCGGCATCACGTCGGAGAAGATGTCGACGGTGTCGATCTCCTCCTTGGAGCGGATGACGGCGTTGAAGCCGATGCCCTTCTTGCCGACCCGAGACTCGATGATCTTCTCCAGGCCGGCGAACGCCCCGCCGCAGATGAACAGCACGTTGGTGGTGTCGATCTGGATGAACTCCTGGTGCGGGTGCTTGCGGCCGCCCTGCGGCGGCACCGACGCGGTGGTGCCTTCCAGGATCTTCAGCAGCGCCTGCTGGACGCCCTCGCCGGAGACGTCGCGGGTGATCGACGGGTTCTCGCTCTTGCGGGCGATCTTGTCGACCTCGTCGATGTAGATGATGCCCGTCTCGGCCTTCTTGACGTCGTAGTCGGCGGCCTGGATGAGCTTGAGCAGAATGTTCTCGACGTCCTCGCCGACGTAGCCGGCCTCTGTGAGGGCCGTGGCGTCGGCGATGGCGAAGGGCACGTTCAGCATCTTCGCCAGCGTCTGTGCGAGCAGTGTCTTGCCGGAGCCCGTGGGCCCGAGGAGCAGGATGTTGCTCTTGGACAGCTCCAGGCCGTCGTCTCTGCCCCGGTCACCGGACTGCACCCGCTTGTAGTGGTTGTAGACCGCCACCGAGAGCGCCTTCTTCGCCTTGTCCTGACCGATGACGTAGGCGTCGAGGAACTCGTAGATCTCTCTCGGCTTGGGCAGGTTGTCCCACTTGAGCTCGGAGGACTCGGAGAGCTCCTCCTCGATGATCTCGTTGCAGAGATCGATGCACTCATCGCAGATGTAGACGCCTGGACCGGCAATGAGCTTCTTGACTTGCTTCTGGCTCTTCCCGCAGAAAGAGCACTTCAGCAGGTCTCCCCCGTCGCCGATGCGTGCCACCCCAGATACTCCTTTGCGTGGGACCGCCCTGCTCCGCGATCCGTGTCCTCCGGACCCGGTCCGAACCGCTCAGGTTTCGACGTTACCGTCTTCTGGGCCCTCAGTGAGCCCCCTGGCGGCGAGTCGCACCGGAACGTGCCCTATTGGGCAGCGCTCCGGTGCGTCACATCCTCGTCAGGAAGCAACCGCCTGAGCTCGCTTCTTCCGCGACGGAATGATGTCGTCGATCAGACCATACGCCTTCGCCTCGTCCGCGTTGAGAATTTTGTCGCGTTCGATGTCCTTGCGGACTTCGGCGGAGGACTTTCCGGAGTGCCTCGCCACGATGTCCTCCAGGAGGGATCGCATGCGAAGGATCTCGCGGGCCTGGATCTCGATGTCGCTTCCCTGGCCGCCGCCCTCGGTGGAGGGCTGGTGGATCAGGACCCGGGCGTTGGGCAGCGCGAAGCGCTTGCCCGGGGTGCCGCCGGCCAGCAGCACGGCCGCCGCGGAGGCGGCCTGGCCGAGGCAGACGGTCTGGATCTCCGGCCGGACGAACTGCATCGTGTCGTAGATCGCCGTCATGGCCGTGAAGGAGCCGCCGGGCGAGTTGATGTAGATGCTGATGTCCCGGTCGGGATCGAGCGACTCCAGCGTCAGCAGCTGGGCCATGACGTCGTTGGCCGACGCGTCGTCGATCTGCACCCCGAGGAAGATGATGCGGTCCTCGAAGAGCTTGTTGTACGGGTTCATCTCCTTCACGCCGTAGGACGTGCGCTCGACGAACGAGGGGAGGACGTAGCGGCTTTCGATGTTCACTTCAGCTCCCCCTAGGAGACGGGGCCCTGCGAGGGCACTTGCCGAGCGCTGCGAACGACGTGGTCGATGAAGCCGTAGTCCTTGCCCTCGTCGGCCGTGAACCAGCGGTCACGGTCGGAGTCGGCCTCGATCTGCTCCAGCGGCTGCCCGGTGTGGAAGGCGATCCGCTCGGCCAGCGTCTTCTTCACGTACAGCATCTGCTCGGCCTGGATGGCGATGTCGGCCGCGGTGCCGCCGATGCCGCCCGACGGCTGGTGCATCATGATGCGGGCGTGCGGCAGGCCGAAGCGCTTGCCCTTGGTGCCCGCGGAGAGCAGGAACTGCCCCATCGAGGCCGCCATGCCCATCACGACCGTGGAGACGTCGTTGGGGACGTACTCCATCATGTCGTAGATCGCCATTCCGGCGCTGACGGAGCCGCCGGGCGAGTTGATGTAGAGGGTGATGTCGCGGTCGGGGTCGTCCGCGGCGAGCAGGAGCAGCTCCGCGCAGATCCGGTTGGCGATCTCATCGTTGACCTCCTGACCGAGCACGATGATGCGCTCGCGCAGCAGGCGCTGGTAAAGCTGGTCCTCAAGCCGGAAGGACGAGCCGTTCTCACGGCCTCGCGACTCAGGCTGATAGAAGGTCGGCGGGCTGGTCACAGCGTCACCTTCCGATGCGTCGTAATCGATTGGCTTTGCTTGTGACCTTAACGCGCGCCGCCCACAGGTCATGCCCGCTCCACGTACTGTTCGCTGACGGCGCAGGTTGGGTCAGGCCCCTCCGGAGACCCTGCGGCGCTCCTCGACGTCCAGCTCGTGGTCAAGCTTGCGCATGGTGTCGGCACCGATGACGCCCTTGCGGTAAAGGTGTCGCAACTTGTCGCGCTGGGCCCTGATGAGCTCCCGACGGAGCCCGACGTGGTGCGATTCCGCGCCGGCATCGGCGTCCGCGCCGTCCCCGTCGCCGTCGAGGTCGCCGAGGACCTCGCGGACCCGGTCGAGGCGGAGCTCGAACAGCTGCCGGAACACCTCGGCGGTCCGGTCGTCCACCTTGTCGTCGGCGGCCAGCTCGTCCAGGCGGGCCAGCGCGGCCTCCAGGAGCGCCTCCCTGGCCGTGGCATCCTCCTGGACCTCCTCCTGGGGCTCTCCCACGCCCAGCCGGCGCAGCACCGGGGCGAGCGTCGTGGCCTGCACTCCCAGGGTGACCAGCACGACGCAGGCGGCCAGGAAGATGAGCAGGGCCCGGTTCGGGGCGTCGAGCGGGATGGACAGGGCGATGGCCAGCGTGATGGCGCCGCGCATCCCGGCCCAGCCGAGGACCAGCCGCTGACGCCGTTCGATCGGCCTCCCCAGGCGTACGGGTGCGAGGACCAGCGCCGTCCAGGCGAGCCGGAGCACGATCACGACCGCCATCGCGACGAGGGCGGTGAGAGCGAGCTGGGTCCAGGGCAGGTCGCGCACCTCGTGGAACACGTCCATGATCTGCACGCCCAGCAGGACGAACAGGGTGGATTCCAGCAGGTGGGACAGCACTCGCCAGAACACCTGGCCGCTCAGCCGCGAGGCCGGCTGGAGCACTCCCTGGGGGCTGATGCCGAGCACGAAGCCGGTGACGATGGTGGCGAGGACGCCGGACACCCCGAAGTGCTCGGCCGGCAGGTACGCGACGAACGGGGTCAGCAGCGACAGCACGATCTGGCTGCCGGCGTCGTGGAACACGCGGCGCACCTTGCCGATGACCCACGCGACCGCCAGGCCGTACAGGATGCCGCCGCAGACGACGCGCAGCAGCTCGATGACGCCGTCGGCGACGGTGACCTCGCCGCTGAGGCCGGACAGGGCCAGACCGAACAGGGTGAGCGCCACGCCGTCGTTGAGCAGGCTCTCGCCTTCCAGGATCGTCACGAGGCGCCTGGGGGCGCCGACGCGCTGCAGCACCGAGGTGGCGGCGACGGGGTCGGTGGGGGCGATCGCCGCGCCGAGCGCGAGCGCCGCGGCCCACGGCAGGCCGGGTACGGCGAAGCCGACGGCGACCATGACGCACAGAGCCGTGGCGGAGGTCAGGCCGACGGCCAGGATGGTGATGGGGAGCGCGTCCTGGCGGCTCTCGCGGGGCGCGGTCAGGAACGCCGCCCGGTAGATCAGGGGCGGCAGGAAGACGTTGAGGACCACCTCCGGCTGCACGTGCAGCCCGTGCAGCGCCGGCAGGAACCCGACCACGGCGCCGAACGGCACCAGCAGGATCGGTCCCGGCACGTTCAGGCGCTTGGACAGCACGCCCGGAACGAGGAGCGCGATGCCGAAGGCCAGGATCGCGAGGAAGGGTTGGTCGCCCATGGACCCTCTTCTGCCCAAGAAAAGGACGAAGCCCCCAAATCATAGAATTTGGGGGCTTCGGCGCGTGCGTGGGCGCTCACCGCTCGGGCCGTGGGCCCGTACGGTGGCCGCGCTCCGGACTCGCGCCCGGGGGCCTTACGCCTCCGGCTTGTCCTCGGCCTTGCCGGCGGTGTCGTCCGCCTGGTCGGCGGCCTCGACGCTCTCGTCGCTCTCGTCCTCGGCGGACTCCTCGACGACCTCCTCACCGTTGATCTCGGTGTAGATGGCCTTGAGGTCCACCTCGTTGCCGTCGCTGTCGACGACCTTGGCGGCGTCGCCGAGCACGGCCTTGGCCTTGTCGCGAACGATCTCGACCATGGCCAGCGTGAGCTGGTCGTTGTCGGCCAGGTGCTGGGCGAGCTGGTTGGGCTGCACGCCCATCTCCATGGCGCGGCGGACCACGAAGTTGGTCAGCTCCTGCTCGCTGACGCCCAGCTCCTCGGCCTTGACGATCTTGTCGAGCACGAAGCCGACCTTGATCGCCTTGCGGGAGCTGGTGTCGAACTCGGCGAAGCGCTCGTCCTCGGTCGTCTGGTAGAGACGGAAGAACGCGTCGCGGCTCAGGCCGCTCTCGGCGATCTGGTGCTCGAGGTTGTGCTTGCGGGCGTCGACCTCGGCCTTGAGCGCGCTGTCGGGGATCGGGATGTCGAGCTTCTCCAGCAGCGTGTCGAGGGCCTTCTCGCGGGCCTGGACGACCTGGTCGATCAGCTTGTTGCGGCGGGACTGCTCGCGGATGCTCTGCTTGAGCTCCTCCAGCGTGTCGAACTCGCTGGCGAGCTGCGCGAACTCGTCGTCGAGCTCAGGCAGGACCTTCTCCTTGACCGACTTGACGTTGATGATCACGTCGGCCTGCTCGCCGGCGTTCTCGCCGCCGACGAGCTCGGTGCGGAAGGTCTTCTCCTCGCCCGCGGACATGCCCTCGAGCGCGTCGTCGAGGCCCTGGAGCACCGAGCCGGCGCCGACCTCGTAGGAGACCTCGCTGGCCTGCTGCTCCTCGATGTTCTTGCCGTCGATCTCGGCCCGCAGGTCCATGACGACGAAGTCGCCGGAGGTGGCGGGGCGCTCGACGCCCGTCAGCGTGGCGAAACGCTGGCGCAGGGCGTCGAGCTGCGCGTCGATGTCGGCGTCGGTCACCTCGGCGGAGTCGACGGCGACCTCGACGTCCTTGTACTCGGGGACGTCGAAGTTGGGCCGGATGTCGACCTCGGCGGTGAACTCGATCTGCTCACCGTCGTCGATCTTCGTGACCTCGATGTCGGGCTGGCTGACCGGGAACACGTCGACCTCGTCGACGGCCTGGCCGTACAGCTTGGGCACCGCGTCGTTGAGGGTCTCCTCCAGCACGACCGCGCGGCCGAAGCGCTGCTCGATGATGCGAGCCGGGACCTTGCCGGGGCGGAACCCGGGGACCCGTACCTGCTGCGCGACCTTCTTGTACGCGGCATCCAGGCTGGGGCGCAGCTCGTCGAACGGCACCTCGACAGTGAGCTTGACCCGAGTCGGGCTGAGCTCCTCGACAGCGGTCTTCACGGGGTGGTCTCCTTGATCATGCTTCGAGTGATCGCGGGCGCGTCCAATCGGTACGGCTCACGCGCCGCGCCCACATGAGCGGCGCTGGGGCATGCTCCGCCACGGCGGGATACGAGCGCCGATGGCCAGTCTAGGGCAGGTGCGCACCCGACAGCGACGTGACGGGCCTCAGAACTCGTCGGCGATGGTCCGCAGCAACGCGGCCGTCTCGTCCGGGGTGGTGCTGACGGCGCAGAGCCGCTCCATCACCTCGGTGTAACGGTCGACGTCCTCGCGTTTGTCCAGGTACAGGGCGCTGGCGAGCTGCTCGACGTACACGACGTCCGGCAGCTCGCGGTCGGGGAAGCGCAGGATGCTGAACGCGCCGCCCTCGGCGCTGTGGCCGCCGAAGCTGAACGGCATGATCTGGATCGTGATGTTGGGCTGGCGCATCAGGTCCGCCAGATGTTCCAGCTGGGCGCGCATGACCTCGGCACCGCCGATGGGGCGCCGCAGCGCCGCCTCGTCGATGACCGCCCAGAAGATCGGGCCGTCGGGCCGGTCGAGGAGGCGCTGGCGTTCGAGCCGCAGGTCGACGCGGCGCGCGATCTCGTCGGGGCCGACGCCGGCCGCTCCGGCGGTGACGACCGCGCGGGCGTACTCCTTGGTCTGCAGCAGGCCGGGCACGAACTGCACCTCGTACGTCCTGATCCGCTCCGCGGCCTCCTCCAGGCCCACGTACGCCTGGAACCAGGTGGGCAGGACGTCGTTGAAGCGGTGCCACCAGCCGGGCTCGTTGGCCTTGGTCACCAGATCCAGGACGGCGGCGCGGGCCTCGGCGTCCGTCACGCCGTACAGGGTGAGCAGGTCGGCGACGTCGCGCTCCTTGAACCCGACGCGGCCCAGCTCCATACGGCTGATCTTGGACTCGGAACCCCTGATCAGGTGGCCCGCCTCCTCGCGGGTGACGCTCTTCGCCTCCCTGAGCCGGCGCAGCTGGGAGCCCAGGAGAATACGCAGCGCCGTAGGGCCGGAACCCGGCTGGTTCTGCGTCACTCTGCCTCCTATCAAGGTCCGCACACACAGTGACACCACATCGTCGGGTATGACAAGGTCCCAACCTGGTGTCCGATTCGGATACCCATCCGAGTAACCGCTCATGCTGCTGCACATTGCACATGCACGTGCATTTGGGTCTTGCAGGCACCCGGACCCGTGACCCATGATGGTCTAGTGCATTTTGGCCAGACATGCACTAAATCGAGGGCAGCAGGAGGTATCGGCGGGATGGTGGAGGATTCCTTGGCCACTGCCGATTGCCTGCAGATTACGCGCGAGGTGGGCTTCGACAGCCTGCTGACGGCCGGCAAGCCGTACACGACCTCGTGCCCGCTCCCCTTCCAGGCCGACTCCGTCAAGACCGCGCGCGACGTCACACGTTCGACGCTGCGGAGCTGGGGGCTGTCGGAGCTGAGCGACGACGCGACGCTGGTGGTGTCGGAGCTGGTGACGAACGCGGTCAGGTACGCGATGTACTCCAGCGCGCCGCAGGGCATCCAACTGCTGCTGATGAGGGTGGCGCCGCACGTGCTGCTGGCCGTGGCCGACCCGAGCGACGAAGTGCCGATGCCCAAGGAGCCCGACTTCGTCTCGGAGAACGGGCGGGGGCTCTACATCGTCGAGACCTACAGCCAGTGCTGGGGCTGGGACCCGCTGGCCCGCGGCGGCAAGGCCGTCTGGGCGCTCTTCCGCGCCGACTCCTGAGCCTGCGGCGTGACGTCGCCGTGGACGGCGAGCGGCGCTGATCGGGCTACGTGGCTCGGAGTACCCCGGTGAGATCAGCTCACCCGTCCTTTGACATGGTGGCGCTCGGTACGGGCCCGTGGGCGAGGCCAGGACCCGGAGGTCCAAGCGGACGCTCGCACTCCCCAAGAGGGGTGTGGAGGTGCCGGAAGAGCTCTGGGCCACCAGGGGAAGGCCCTTTGGAGCGGACGACGGGAATCGAACCCGCGTAGCTAGTTTGGAAGACTAGGGCTCTACCATTGAGCTACGTCCGCACGAACCGGTCGTGGTCTGGTCTAGACTTCAACCGGTCGTCAGGGCGTAAGCGTACCGGAGTCCCGGAGCGTGTGCGTACCCGGCGCAGCGGGGCGTGGCGCAGCTTGGCAGCGCGCTTGCTTTGGGAGCAAGAAGTCGCAGGTTCAAATCCTGTCGCCCCGACCAGCACGACCGCACGAAGCCCACTCCCCCGGACGGGGAGTGGGCTTCTGAGTGTCTCCCGGCTGATCCACGGCTCCGCACGGCCGGCACAGACGTGCGCGCCCAGCTGGACAGGTACGACTTCATCGCCACGTGAGGACCCCCTGGCGGCCGCTCTCACCTGACGCAGTTCACCGCTGGGGTTGCATGGAGAGGGCCTGCCGCCAGTGCTCGGCCGCCTGGCCCATGTCGTGGCCGAGCAGTGCGAAGAACTGGCTGGTGGTGCGGAGCCGGTCGCCGGTGGGTGTGTCGGTGCCGAAGATCCCGGCGCCGTGCCGGGCGGTGTCGGCCCATATCGCTATCGTCCTGGCGCTGGCCGCCCAGGTGCGGTACCAGACATCGACGTCGACCAGGTAACGCACCCGGCGGGCTTCGCGTTCCCGGGCGATCATCGCCCGCTGTTCGAGCCACTTGGCGGCATTGGAGACCGTCGCCGGACTGACGTGGAGTTGCCGGACGAGCTCCGTGGCGGTCAGGCTGCCGCCCTCGCTGAGGAACAGCGCGGCGAACACCCTGGCGGTCATGGGCGCCATTCCGCTCTCGATCATCATGGCGACGAACTGTTCCTCGAACTCCCTGGCCGTACGGACGTCACGGTTGTCGGTGGGGTGCGGAACGTCGGCGTGGGGAGCGCGCTTGCGGCGGCGGGCGCGCCAGTTCGTGGCGTGTTGCGCACGGGCGGCCCGGTAGCCGTGCGGGCCGCCGTTCCTGGCGATCTCGCGGGTGACGGTGGACCTGGACCGTCCCAGCCGGCGGGCGATCTCCGCGTACGACAGGCCGGCCGCCAGACCTTCGGCGATGCGGCGGCGGTCCTCGCTGGTCAACCGGTCTCCTGGCACGTCGTCCTCTCCTCGGTCGGTTGCACTCAGCTGCAAGCTCGTTGCACCAATATGCGGCCTTCTACCTGGCCATATGAGTTCCGTCAGTTGTCTCGGCGCAAAACACAACCCTACCGTTGGCCTGCACCGAAGAGGAGATTCATCATGGAGAAGGTCGTTCTCGTCACGGGCGCCTCCGCCGGCATCGGCAAGGCCACCGCCCTCGAACTCATCCGCGCCGGCCACATCGTCTACGGCGCCGCGCGGCGCGTACCCAGGATGGACGACATCCGCGACGCCGGCGGACACGCCCTGGCGCTGGACGTACGCCGGCCGGAGGACCTGGAACGCGCTGTCGCCGCGGTCGTCGAGGAGCAGGGGCGCATCGACGTACTCGTCAACAATGCCGGCACCGTCCTGCACGGCGCCGCCGAGGACATCCCCATCGACCGGGCGCGCGACCAGTTCGAGGTCAACGTCTTCGCACCGGCCCGGCTGACCCAGCTCGTCCTGCCGTACATGCGCGAGCAAGGGTCCGGCACGATCGTCAACGTCTCCTCCATCGGCGGCGAGATCGCGCTCCCGCTCGGCTGCTGGTACTACGCGAGCAAGCACGCCCTGGAGGCCTACTCCGACTCGCTGCGCATGGAGGTGGAGCCGTTCGGCATCGACGTCGTGATCATCCAGCCCGGGATCATCAAGACCGAGTTCGAAGACCGTACGGCACAGGACCTCCGTGAGATCTCCGGCGCGACCGCGTACGGGCAGATGGCGGAAGCCATGGCCGGACGCGCCGAGTCGCAACTCGGCGAGAACACCCAGGGCTCGGACCCCGGCCTGGTCGCCACCACCATCCGGCAGGCCGTCGACGCCGACAAGCCCGAGACGCGCTACCCGGTCGGCTGGACGGCCGACCAGCTCCTGGAGCTCAACAGGACGCTGCCGGACCGCGAGTTCGACAAGCTCATCATGAACGCCATGAAGTAGGACCCGCGATGTCGCATCAACCCGACTCACGCAGATGGTGGGCGCTGACCGCGCTCGTGCTCACGTCGCTGGCCGTGGGCTTCGACGTGACCATCCTCAACCTGGCCCTGCCGAGCATGGCCGAGGACCTGCACGCCGACAACGTCCAGTTGCAATGGTTCGTCACCGTCTACACGCTGGTGCTGGCCGCCGGCATGATCCCGGCGGGAATGCTGGGCGACCGCCTGGGCCGCAAGAGGACGCTCCTGGCCGCGCTGGTCATCTTCGGCGCCGGCTCGCTGGCCGCCGCCTACGCCCCCTCGACCGGGATCTTCATCGCGGCACGTGCCGTGCTGGGCCTGGGAGCGGCGCTCATCATGCCGACGATGCTGGCGCTGATCCCGGCGATGTTCACCGCGGAGGAGCGGCCGAAGGCGATCGGAACGCTGGCGGGCGCCTCGCTGCTGGCCTTTCCCATCGGTCCGGTCCTGGGCGGCTGGCTGCTGAACCACTTCTGGTGGGGCTCGGTCTTCCTGATCAACATCCCCGTCGTCGTCCTGGCGTTCCTCGCGGTCGCCGCCTGGCTGC
The DNA here is from genome assembly GCF_031570565.1 of Nonomuraea sp. 3-1Str. Lineage (NCBI taxonomy): Bacteria > Bacillati > Actinomycetota > Actinomycetes > Streptosporangiales > Streptosporangiaceae > Nonomuraea > Nonomuraea sp. 3-1Str. The sequence goes on along the minus strand of NZ_JALHBK010000017.1, from coordinate 160,107 downwards.
CCGAATCGCGGCAGGAGCGCGGCAGGCGGATCGACGTGGGCGGTGTGGTGCTGTCGAGCGCGGCGCTGACAGGGCTGACCTACGGCCTCATCGAGATCGGTGAACGAGGCTGGACCGACGCCGCCGTGTTCGGGCCGATCCTCGGCGGGACGGCCGCGCTCGGGCTGTTCGTGGTCTGGGAGCGACGGACCGGCGCGCCGCTGGTGGACCTCGCGCTGTTCGGCGATGCGCGCTTCACCGTCGGCACCGCGCTGGCCACGCTCGTCAACTTCACCATGTTCGGCGTTCTGTTCGTGCTGCCGCAGTATTTCCAGGCGAACCTGCGGACGGACGCGATGGGCAGCAGCCTGCGCCTGCTGCCGCTCATCGGCGGGCTGCTCATCGGGATGGCGACGGCGAACAGGCTGAGCAGGTTGATCGGACCCAGGCTCGCGGTCGGTGTCGGGTTCGTCCTGCTCGCCGGGGGCCTGTTCTGGGGTGCCACCACCGGTACGGGCAGCGGCACCGGGTGGGCGGCCGCCTGGACGGCCATGTACGGACTCGGGCTCGGCTGTGTCCTGCCCACGGCGATGGACGCGGCGCTGGGCACTCTGTCACCCGGCACCGCCGGCGTCGGTGCCGCGGTGAATCAGTCCATCCGCACCCTGGGCGGCAGTTTCGGCGCGGCGGTGCTGGGCTCGATCCTCACCTCCGCCTACCGGGCCGCGGTGCCGGAGCAGGCACGCGAGAGCGTCTTCGCCGGGCTGGCCGCCGCACGATCCACCGGCTCGGCGGCCTTGGAGGACACGGTCCGCTCCGCCTTCGTCCATGCTCTGGACCTGGTCCTGGCGACCAGCGGGGGCCTCGGTCTCCTCGGCGTCGTCCTGGCCCTGGCCTGGCTGCCCGGCAAGCCCGAGCGTCCGGTTCGTGATGAGGCCATGGGCTTCGATGACACGGTGGCCGCCTGAGATCGCCGCACTGGGCGGCGCGCCGGTCAGAGGGTGAGCACCATGAGGATCTCGTCGCGGTCGTCGCCGGGTGCGAGGCGGAGCGCGCCGGGCCAGCGGCCGATCTCCTTCCATCCCAGCCGCGCGTAGAAGTCCTCCAGGCCCGTCCCGCCTCGGGCGGCGAGGTGGAGCTGTTCGAGTCCCATCTCTTCGCGGGCCAGGCGGCGCACACGGTGCATCAGCGCGGCGCCGAGGCCCCTGCCGCGGAACGCGGTGTGCGTCTGGACGTGGTGGACCGTGCCCCAGTGGGAGGTCAGCGGTTCGGCGTCCCTGCGTACGTGCAGCCAGCCGACGAGTGTTCCGCCGAGGAGGGCCACGAGGAGGCGGCCGCGGTGCGGGTCGAGACCGGCGATGATCCGGTCGGCCACGGGCGCCACCTGGTCGAAGGTGACGGGCGGGAACGGGAACCCGGCCGCGCCTCCGGCGTTGGTCACCGTGACCCAGCACTCGATCAGCTCGCGGCGCAGCGCGGGGGGCAGCTGGTCCGGGCCGGTGATGTCCAGGAACTCGGGTACGGCCTCGCGTGTCATGGTCACACCCTGGCGGACGGCACCGACAGGACGGCGAGGCGGGCCGCGGGCAGCCGCCGGTGGGGTGAGGGAAGGTCGCGTAGGCTCGGGGCGATGCGTGTGCGACCGATCTCGCCGGAGGCGCTGGCGGAGGAGCTGGCCGGGCGGATCGACGCCCTTCCCCGCGACCGGCGGATGCGGGTGCTGCTCGACGGTGCGCCGCCGGGCGAGCCGGGGCGGCTGGCCGACGCCCTCGTTGCGCCGCTCAGGGTCCGCGGGCGGGCGGTGGTGCGGGTGTCCGCCGGCGACTTCCTGCGGCCCGCGTCGCTGCGGCTGGAGTACGGCCGTACCGATCCGGACGTGTTCTACGACGACTGGCTCGACACCGGGGCGCTGGTCCGTGAGGTGCTCGGGCCGTTGGAGCCCGGCGGGACCGGCAAGGTGCTGCCGGCGCTGTGGGACAGCGGCGCGGACCGGGCCTACCGCCTGCCGTACGAGGACCTGCCCGTGGGAGGGGTGCTGCTGCTCGACGGGACGTTGCTCCTGGGGCGGGGGCTGCCGGCGGAGCTGAGCGTGCATCTGTGGCTGTCGGAGGCGGCGCTGGCGCGCGGCACCGGCGAGGACGAGCGCTGGCGGCTGCCCGCCTATGCCCGCTACGAGCGCGAGGCGCGGCCCCGGGCGAGCGCCGACGTCGTCGTACGGGTGGACAGACCCGGACGGCCGGCGATCGAGGACCCCGGCTGAACCGTGGACCCGGCTGAAGGAGCTCCAGGTGATCCGGCGCGTGACCTGGTGAGATGGGCGGGACCGGCGCAGACTGGAACGGTGATCCCTGGCCACTGGTACAACATCGTCCCGGACCTGCCCGCGCCCCCGCCTCCGCCGCTGCACCCGGCGACCCGGCAGCCCGTGGGCCCGGACGACCTCGCGCCGCTGTTCCCGATGGAGCTGATCGGCCAGGAGGTGAGCGGCGAGCGGTTCGTCGCCGTCCCGCGGGAGGTGCTGGACGTCTACCGGCTGTGGCGGCCGACGCCGCTGCTGCGGGCGCGCCGGCTGGAGCAGGCGCTCGGCACCCCGGCTCGGATCTACTACAAGTACGAGGGCGGCTCCCCCGCCGGGTCGCACAAGCCGAACACCGCCGTGCCGCAGGCGTACTACAACGCCCGCGAAGGCGTGCGGAAGCTCACCACCGAGACCGGCGCCGGGCAGTGGGGCAGCGCGCTGGCGTTCGCGTGCGCGCAGTTCGGGCTGGAGTGCGAGGTCTGGATGGTGCGGGCCTCCTACGACCAGAAGCCGTACCGGCGCTCGCTCATGCAGGTGTACGGCGCGACGGTCCACGCCAGCCCGTCGCCCGTGACCAAGGCCGGGGCCAGGGTGCTCGCCGAGACGCCCGGCTCGTCCGGCAGCCTGGGCATCGCGATCAGCGAGGCGGTCGAGGTGGCCGGCTCCGGCGAGGACGTCCGGTACGCGCTCGGCTCGGTGCTGAACCATGTGCTGCTGCACCAGACCGTGATCGGCGAGGAGGCGCTCCAGCAGATGGAGGAGACGCCCGACGTGATCATCGGCTGCACCGGCGGCGGCTCCAACTTCGCGGGACTCGTCTTCCCGTTCCTGCGCGAGAAGCTGGCCGGCCGGATCGACCCGGTGATCAGGGCCGTCGAGCCGGCCGCGTGCCCGTCGTTGACCAGAGGTGTGTACGCCTACGACTTCGGCGACACGGCGGGGTTCACGCCGCTGCTCAAGATGCACACCCTGGGCCACGACTTCGTGCCGGACCCGATCCACGCGGGTGGCCTGCGCTATCACGGCATGTCGCCGCTGCTGTCGCACATGTACGAGCTGGGGATGTTCGAGGCGGTCAGCAAGTCGCAGAGCGAGTGCTTCGAGGCCGGTGTCCGCTTCGCCCGTACCGAGGGGATCCTGCCCGCGCCCGAGCCGACGCACGCGCTGGCCGAGACGATCGCCGAGGCGCTGCGCTGCAAGGAGAGCGGCGAGGAGAAGGTGATCCTGACGGCGCTGTGCGGTCACGGTCACTTCGACCTGGCCGCGTACGACCGTTACCTGTCGGGGGCGATGGAGGACTTCGCGCTTCCGCAGGAACGCATCGACGAGGCCCTCGCCCACCTGCCCGGCTGACCCGACCGCGCCGTCCCGGTCGCCGCGGTCCCGCCGGCCGGGCGGGCGTCAGCGCGCCGTGGGACGCTTGCCGTGGTTGGCCTTCTTCTTCCTGCGGGCCTTGCCCTTGCGACTGCGCCTGGCCATACGAGCCTCCCTGTGAAAGCGACGAGCTCTGGTGTGACGTGCGTCTCCAACGTCTCCCGCCGGCGCTTCCGGCACAAGGGTGAGACCGGTCAACATTCCCCAACACTGGCATGTCATAATTTGGTGGAATCTGTTGGAAGGAGCGCGGGCTTGCTGGCACAGCAGCGACAGCAGACCATCCTCGAGCGCGTGCGCAGCAGCGGCGGCGTCCGGGTGGCGGACCTCGTGCGCGAGCTCGGCGTCTCCGACATGACGATCCGCCGCGACCTGGAGGTCCTCGCCGAGCGCGGCCTGCTGGCCAAGGTCCACGGCGGCGCGACGGCGCTGGACCAGGGGTCCACGGAGGAGCCGGGCTTCACCGCCAAGTCGGCCCGGCAGCAGCACGAGAAGGAGGCCATCGCGCGTGCCGCCGCCGAGCTCGTACGGCCGGGCACCGCGGTCGCGCTGTCGGCCGGCACCACGACGTGGTCGCTGGCCCACCATCTGACGGGCGTGCCCGAGCTGACGGTCATCACGAACTCCGTGCCGGTCGCCGACGTCTTCCACCGCAACCCGCGCCCCGACCGCACGGTCGTGCTGACCGGGGGCGTCCGCACTCCTTCCGACGCGCTGGTGGGCCCGGTGGCGGTGGCCGCGATCCGCCGGCTGCACGTGGACACGCTGTTCCTCGGGGTGCACGGCATGAGCGTGCGGGCCGGGTTCACCACGCCGAACCTGCTGGAGGCGGAGACCGACAGGGAGCTGGTGGCCGCGGCGCACCGGCTGGTGGTCCCGGCGGACCACACGAAGTGGAACACGATCGGCATCAGCACGATCGCCGAGCTGGCCGAGGCCGACGTCGTCATCACCGACGCGGGGCTGCCCGAGGACGCACGCACCGAGCTGGCCGACCGGGCCGGACAACTGATCATCGCTGAGGGGTAGTCGTGAAGCGCACCATCACCCATCTGGCCGACGGCCGGGAGCTGATCTACTTCGACCGGAGCGACGACGCCGACCGCGGCGCGATCGACCGCCGGCCGCTCAATCCGCGACCGGTGGCCTCCGAGCTGCGTTACGACCCGCTGACCGAGGAGTGGATCGCGGTCGCGGGGCACCGGCAGACGCGCACCTTCATGCCTCCTGCGGACGAGTGCCCGCTGTGCCCGTCGACGGACACGCGGGCCTCGGAGATCCCGGCGCGCGACTATGACGTGGTGGTCTTCGAGAACCGTTTCCCCTCCTTCTCCACGAATCTCGGGACTTATCAGGATGTGGGGGGCCTGAGCGAGGTTCGTCCGGGGGTGGGACGGTGCGAGGTGGTGTGCTTCACCTCGGAGCACTCCTCCTCGTTCTCCCGCCTGTCCGACGCGCAGGTCGAGCTGGTGATGGAGGCCTGGGCCGACCGTACGGCCGAGCTGTCCGCGATCGACGGCGTCGAGCAGGTCTTCTGCTTCGAGAACCGGGGCGAGGAGATCGGCATCACGCTGACCCACCCGCACGGGCAGATCTACGCCTACCCATACGTCACGCCGCGCACGAAGCTCCAGCTCGGCGCGGCCGCGCGGCACGCGGCCCGGCAGGGGGGCAACCTGTTCGCGGACGTGCTGGCGGCCGAGCGCGCCGCCGGGACCCGGGTCGTGGCCGCCAACGAGCTGTGGACGGCCTTCGTCCCGGCCGCGGCCCGGTGGCCGTTCGAGGTGCACGTCTATCCGCACCGGCAGGTCCCCGACCTCGCCGCGCTGTCGGAGGAGGAGCGCGCCGCGTTCGCGCCGCTCTACACCTCGGTGCTGCGGGCTCTGGACGGGATGTTCGGCGTCGCCATGCCGTACGTCTCGGCCTGGCACCAGGCTCCGGTACGGCAGGACCGGGAGCTGGGGTACCTGCACCTGGAGCTGTTCAGCATCAGGCGGGCGCCCGGGAAGCTGAAGTACCTGGCGGGGTCGGAGTCGGCGATGGGCGCGTTCGTCAACGACGTGCTCCCCGAGGAGGCGGCCCGGCTGCTCCGATCACAGATTGATCACTGATTGATCTCCGATTGGAGTCGCATGACCTCCGCTTTACTACTAGTATCCCTTCGGTACCGGCCGTAACAGCTGGTACACGCCTAATCCCGGGCGCGTCGCTCGGGAGCCGGGGACCCACCGCATCTGGGGTGAATCCACTTCGGTGGTAGGGACCTCCCATCCCGAACCCGTCAGCTAACCCGGCCGGCAGAGGGAGAGGAATACTCCGTGGCGTCCGCGTCCCCCACGCGCCTTGCCATCAACTTCGTCATCGGCGTCGTGATCGCCACCGCCGGCTTCGGCGCGGCCACCGCGACCGCCGCGCCCAAACCCAGCGAGTCCGAGCTGCGCGCCGAGCTGAAGAAACTGAACGGCAAGGTCGACAAGCTCATCGAGAGCTACAACCTCAAGCGGGTCGAGCTGGCCAAGGCCCAGCAGGCGGCCGGCACGGCCGGCAAGCGGCTCGCCGCCGCCGAGCAGGCGGTCGCCACGGCCGAGCGCCGGGTCACCGAGATCGCGCAGCTGCGTTACCAGAACGGCGACCCGGCCGTCCTCGGCTTCATGCTTCCCAACAGCGCCGCCGGCGCGGCCGTCCTGGAGCAGATGACCCGCGACCAGCAGACGGTCGTGGCGGGCGTCGCCAAGGCCCGCGACGAGAAGAAGCGGGCGGCCGACGAGGCCGCCGCCCTGGCCACCCGGATCAGCACCGAGACGGCGGACGTCGCCAAGCGGCGCGACGAGGCCCAGGACGTCATCGACGACATCGAGAAGAAGCTCAAGGATCTCGTGCCGGTCAGCACCGGCCGCCGCTCCGACGGCACCTGGGCGCCCGAGCTGCCGTCGGGCACCGACAACATCACCCCCCGCACCCAGGCGATGCGCGCGCTGGTCCAGAAGAACTTCTCCCTGCCGTTCACGGTCGGCTGCTTCCGCTCGGGGTCGAGCGGCGAGCACCCGCTGGGCCGGGCGTGCGACTTCATGATGAGTTCGGGCGGCACCATGCCCAGCGCCGCCAACCAGGCCCTCGGCGACCGCCTCGCGGCCTGGGCGTTGGCGAACAAGGCGAAGCTGGGCGTGAAGTACGTGATCTGGCGGCAGCGCATCAACCAGGGCTCCGGATGGAGCGCCATGTCGGACCGCGGCAGCATCACCGAGAACCACTTCGACCACGTCCACATCTCGATGAACTGATAAGGAGACGAATAGCATCTGATGAGCTATTCGCGCTCTTGAAGAAGGCGTTTCAGCTGGCCGTCGGTCTGTGAGGGCGGCGTCCGCCGAGGTCATCCTGTGCGTTGGCGGGTGGCCAGCTGCCTGCCACTTCTCCGGACGCCGGACGGGATCCCGCATCAGATGCGATGCATGTCGCATCTGATGCGAGGTGGTGTTTGGGGTGAAACGGGTCTCGGTGGAGGGTGCCGCACATCTGGTGCTCGCGGACGGCGTGGTGCCGTTGCACCCGCAGTTGAGCTGCCCGGATCTCACGTGCTAAGAGCCGGGCCCGCCGGCCGGAACGGGAGCCGGTCGCGGCGCGGCCGTCGCCCTTGCCCTGACGTGGATGCCGCCGACCCTGGCCAGCATCGTCGACACGTTGAGCAGGATGATCGCCGCCTTCAGCGCGTTCGCTCCCACGTCGTGCGCCGCCATCCAGCGGCCCAGTTCTGGACCGAACACGTGCGTCGCGCCGTACGAGAAGGCGACCTTCGTCAGGGTGATGGCGACCCAGGCGGTCACGTAGGCAAGCCCGGCCCTGGAGTACACGGCCTGCTTGTCCGGCACGTACTCGAACCGCATGAACGAGACCGCGGCCAGTCCCATCGCCAGGCCGAGCACGGTGGCCGCGGCTTCGAGCAGCAGCCCGGTGCCCGACAGCTCGAAGCCGTCGAAGAAGATCGGAACCAGCGCCGCCGCCCCTGCCACAGGGCGCAGGAGCCGGAACAGCCCCACCTTCCGCCGGCCGATGTCGCTTTCGATGGCGATCGCGAAGATGATCAGGTTGAGGAGGAATACGCTCACATCGCTCATGGCAGACGACGGTAGGTCGCAGGGCCGGGGCCGATCGTCAAGCCGGAGGTTGGTTCGCGTCAACCCGTGGGTTGAGAGTCGGAGGCGATCCCCCGCCGGTAGGCGTAACGGACGGCCTGCGCGCGGTCCCGCGCCCCGATCTTCGCGAAGATGCGGTTGATGTGCGTTTTCACCGTGGCCTCGCTCACGCGCAGCCGCTGCACGATCTCCCGGTTGGACAGCCCCGCCGCGACCAGCTTGAGCACGTCCAGCTCGCGGTTCGTCAACCCGTCCGGAGGCTCGGGGGACGGAGCGGCGTCGAAGAGCGACTCGCGGACCCGCTTGGTGAGCAGGCTGCGTCCCTCAGCGGCGGCGGCCACCGCCTGGTAGATGTCCTCGCGTGAGGCGTCCTTGGTCAGGTAGCTGAGCGCGCCCGCGCGCAACGCCGCCGCGATCTCCCGCTGATCGGAGTAGGTGGTGAGCACGACCACGCCGGTCCGCGGGTGTTCACGACCGATCCACCGGATGGCCTCGACGCCGTCGAGTTCGGGCATGCGCAGGTCCATCAGCACCACGTCGGGACGGTGCGCCGCCACGGCCGCGACCGCGTCCGCGCCGGTGCCCGCCGTCGCGACCACCTCCACGTCGGGCAGCAGGCCGAGCAGGACCGCCAGTCCGTCGCGGACGACCGGGTGGTCGTCGGCCACGACCACCTTGATCACAGCGGGATCCGCACGTCGACGTGCCACTCCTCTCCCTTGGGGGCCGCGCTCAGCGTCCCGCCCAGCCGCTCCGCCCGTTCCCTGAGCCCGCGCAGCCCGAAGCCGGAGCCGACCGGCGCGGCAGGGCCCTGGCTGACAACGCTCAGCGTGGCGTGTGTGCCGTAAGCGAGGCGTATGCGCACGGGGCTTCCCGGCGCGTGCTTGCGTGCGTTCGTGAGCGCCTCCTGCACACCCCGATACAGCGTCAGGGCGACGTCGGCGGACAGCTCCGCGGATGCCGCCTCCATCTCCAGCTCCGCGGGCTTGCCGGCACGGTCGGCGTAGGCCGTGGCCAGGCCGGTCAGCAGCTCCTCCAGTGGCAGTGCCTCGTCCCGCAGCGCGAGAATGGCGCGCCTGGTCTCCACCAGCCCCTCGTCGGCCAGTTCCTGCGCCCGCCGGAGGAAGACTCTGATCCGCTCGTCCTCCGCCCCCTCCTCCACCAGCGCGTCCACCACCTTGAGCTGCACCGAGAGCGCCGACAGCGCGTGCGCCTGGATGTCGTGGATCTCCCTGGCGATTCGCGAACGCTCGGCCAGCGCCGCCGCCCTGGCCCGCTCCTGCGCCGCCCGTTCGGCGTTGCCCAGGAGCAGCTCTGCCTGCTCCGCGCGCTGCAGCACCTGCTTCCTGAACGTCCCGAGCAACACGCACGCCACCAGCACCGAGACGTGCGCTACCAGGTACGGCCAGGGCGAGGAGGGCCTCAGCGAGACCATGGCCGCGACGGTCGCGAACGTGATCGGCAGGACCTGGCGCGGCGGCAGCCTGGCTCCGGCGTCGATGAGCGCCACGGCGGGGAACGCGACGGCCACGCCCGCACCCGCACCCGTCAGCGCGGCCCCCGCGACGCCCATCAGCAGCAGCGCCACGACCAGCGAACGGCGGCCGAGCCAGTCCGAGGCCAGCCAGAGCAGCCATCCCGCGCTCGCCGCCGCGAGCAGCCCGGCCATCACGACGGGACGGCGGTCGATCAGGCCGGGATCCGTCCGCATGATGGTGACCAGGAGGACCACCAGCCCGGCGAGCCGGACCGCGCGGAGCGGCCACGTGAGCCGGCCGCGGTGCGGGAGCGCGAAGACGAACATCTACCGCACCCGGATCGCTTCCGACACATTCACGCACCGAATGTACGGCACGCTCGGTGGAACTCCTCGACCCGGACGCCACCCGGTTCCGTCCGTGGCAGCCCGCGCTGGGCACGTTACGCCTACCTCATCGATGAACACGTCATCCAGGTCACCGACGACCTCAGGCTGGGCACGTTTGCCGCCCGGATGGATTCAACCCGATTGAGGCCGATCCTGACGACTGCCATTCACACACTCTGAAGAAGACTCTCCGCCACTAGCGGGGGTCGGGCTGCGGGACCGCCGGTCGGCTCACCACCGGCACCCGCCGCCGCCACCCGCACAGCGAACTCGATCAGCTCCGCTCCGACCCACCGCCCGATGTGATCCGCGCCACACCTTGTCACAGGTTCCCTCCGTCCGGCGCCTTGTGTGCGAAACCCGAGCGAACGGAGCAGAGACCATGACGGAGCACACCGGCGGCCGGACGGAAGTCATCGTGATCGGCGGCGGATACGCCGGAGTCCTCGCGGCCAACCGCCTGACCCGCCGCGACGACGTGGCCGTGACCCTCGTCAACCCGCGCCCGGCCTTCGTCGAGCGCGTGCGCCTGCACCAGCTGGTGGCGGGGTCCGACGACGCGGTCGTCGACTACGAGGACGTCCTGAGCGAACGCGTCAAGCTCGTGGTCGACACCGCGACCGCGATCGACCGGGAGTCGCGGACCGTCTCGCTGGCCGGCGGCGGCACGGTCGGGTACGACCACCTGATCTACGCGGTGGGCAGCCGCAGCGGCGTGCCTGAGGTGCCCGGCGCGGACAGGTTCGCCTACCAGATCGCCACCCTGGAGGAGGCCGAGCGGCTGCGCCAGGCCGTGGCCGCCGCGCCCGCCACCGCGGCGCTGACGGTCGTGGGCGGCGGCGCCACCGGTATCGAGATCGCGGCGGAGCTCGCCGAGGCGGGCCGTACCGTCACCCTCGTCTGCGGAGGACAGCTCGGCCCCTACCTCCACCCGAACGGCCGCCGCTTCGTCGCCAAGCGGCTGGCGGCCCTCGGCGTGACCGTCCTCGAAGGCCCCGGCGCCAAGGCGGCGTCCGTGACGGCCGACGCCGTCCGCCTCGCCGACGGCCGCGAGGTGCGCGGCCACCTGACCATCTGGGCAGCCGGCTTCGGCGTTCCCGACCTGGCCGCCCGCAGCGGCCTCAGCACCGACGAGACGGGCCGCCTCCTCACCGACGAGACCCTGACCAGCGTCGACGACGACCGCATCGTCGCCGCCGGGGATGCGGCCTCGCCCTCGGGCCTCGCTTACCGGATGGGCTGCCAGGCCGCCGTCCAGCTGGGCCCGCACGCCGCCGACGCCGTGCTTCGCCGGATCGAGGGCGGAGCGCCCGAAGCCATCAGCGTCGCCTTCGCCGGGCTGTGCGTCAGCCTCGGCCGCGGCGCCGGCATCTTCCAGTTCGCGCGCAAGGACGACACCGCCATCCGGTTCTACGTCGGCGGCGGACCGGGCGCGCGCCTCAAGGAGTTCATCGTCGCCCACACCGTCAAGCAGCTCGCCGACGAGGCCCGCAAGCCCGGCGCACGCGTCCTGAAGGCCAAGGACAACACCCGGCAGCAGCGCGTCCAGGCGGCGCCCGCGTACGTGTCGTAGCCCCCCTGAAGCGGGCGGCCCAGGCGCCGCCCGCTCCCCCATGCCCGCCCCCCATGCCCAGCCTGCGGGGACGGGCCGCCATGGAAGGATTCGAGGATGCACGACCACGCCGCGGACCCGGCGACCGAGGCCTTCGTCGCCCACCGCAACCTGCTCTTCACCGTCGCCTACGAGATCCTCGGCTCGGCGGCCGACGCCGAGGACGTCCTGCAGGAGGCCTGGTTGCGCTGGGCCGAGATCGACCTGGCGCAGGTCCGCGACCAGCGCGCGTTCCTCGTGCGTGTCACGACCCGGCGGGCGCTCGACCGGCTGCGGGCCCTGCGGCGGCGCAAGGAGGCCTACGTCGGCCCCTGGCTGCCCGAGCCGCTGCTCACGTCGCCGGACGTCGCGGAGAACGCCGAGCTCGCCGAGAGCCTGTCCATGGCCGTGCTGCTCGTCCTGGAGACCCTCTCGCCCACCGAGCGGGCCGTGTTCGTCCTGCGCGAGGTCTTCGACGTCGACTACGACGAGATCGCGGAGGCGGTCGGCAAGACCCCCGCCGCGGTCCGCCAGATCGCGCACCGCTCCCGCAAGCACGTCGACGCCCGCCGCCCTCGCCACGTGGTCTCCCCGCGCCAGGCCCAGGCCGCCGTCGCGTCGTTCCAGCACGCCGTGGAGACCGGCGACCTGCAGGGCGTGCTCGACGTGCTCGCCCCTGACGTCGTCCTGATCAGCGACGGCGGTGGCGTCAGGAGCGCCGCGCTGCGGCCCGTCACCGGCCTCGCGAAGGTGGTCCGCCTCCTCCTCGCCAGTCTCGGCGACAAGGAAGGCACGCTCACCGGCGAGCCCACCACCGTCAACGGCGATCCGGCGCTCCTCCTGCGCCTCGACGGCGAGATCGACAGCGTCATGGCGCTCAAGGTCGAGGACGACCTCGTCACCGGCATCTACTTCATCCGCAACCCTGACAAGCTCACCCACATCGCCGCCGCCACACCGCTCACCCTGACCTGATACCGGTACGGCCGCGGTTCCCGCCCCGGGAAAGGAACGGGGGCCGCGGTGTCAGTCCCAGGTGGGGAGGTGCTGCTCCGGGTAGCGAGCGCCGAAGCCGCCCGTGGGGAGGATCTCCGCGACGCGCTTCAGGTCCGCCTCGTCGAGGACGAGGTCGGCGGCGGCGACGTTCTCCTCCAGCCTCCCGCGGCTGCGAGTGCCGGGGATGGGGACGATGTCGTCGCCCTGGGCGAGGAGCCAGGCCAGGGCGAGCTGGGCGACGGTGGCGTCCTTGTCGGCGGCCAGGTCGGCGAGCCGGCGGGTGGCCTCCAGATTCCGCTCGTAGTTGCCGGGCTGGAAACGGGCGTCCCAGCTGCGCATGTCACTGGGGTCGTACTCGGCGCCGGGCTTGGCCTGGCCCGTGAGGAAGCCCCGGCCGAGGGGCGAGTAGGCGACGAATCCGATCCCCAGCTCGCGCAGCACCGGCAGGAGGGTCTCGACGTCGCGCTCGAACAGGGAGTACTCGGTCTGCAGGACCGATACGGGCTGGACGGCATGGGCGCGGCGGATGGTGTTGGCCCCCGCCTCGCTCAGGCCGAAGTAGCGGACCTTGCCCGCGTCGACGAGCTCCCTGACCGTCCCGGCCACGTCCTCGATAGGCACGCCGGGATCCACGCGGTGCTGGTAGAGCACGTCGATGACGTCGACGCCGAGGTGACGCAGGCTGTTGTCGACGACCTCCCGGATGTGGCCCGGACGGCTGTCCACCCCGCCCTCCCGGGTGCCGGTGAAGTCGAAACCGAACTTGGTGGCGATGACCACCTCGTCACGCACCGGGGCGAGGGCGGCGCCGACGATCCGCTCGTTCTCGCCCTGCCCGTACAGCTCGGCCGTGTCGAAGAACGTCACGCCGAGCTCATGGGCCCGGCGGATGGTCGCCGTCCCCTCCTTCTCGTCCGAGGGCCCGTACGCCAGGGAGATCCCCATCGCGCCGTACCCCAGAGCCGACACCGTGAGGCCCTGCGTGCCAAGTGTGCGCTTTCGCATGAAATGTCCCATTTCTTCAGAAGTAAGAGCACTCTAACATTATGTTAGAGGCGTCTCACATGCCGGAGGGGAGAGAATCGTTCGCCATGAGCAGTCCCACGACGCCACGACGCGGCTACCACCACGGCGACCTGCGCGCCGAGCTGATCCGTGAGGGCATCGCGCTCCTGGCGGAGACCGGGGTCGCGGGGTTCTCGGTGGCCAAGGTCGCGGCCCGTGCGGGCGTGTCGTCGGCCGCGCCGTACCGCCACTTCCCGGACCGCGAGGCCCTGCTGGCCGCCTGCGCCGCGTCCGTCATCGCCGCCATCACGGACCTTCTCGCCGAGGCGGCCGAGCGGGCCGGGCCCGATCCGGTCGAGCGGCTCGCCGCCACCGCGGGCGCCTACACCCGTTACGTGCTGGGCCATCGCGCCGGCGTGGAGTTCGTCTTCGCCCACGACTTCGCCGCCCCGCACGCCGAGACCGTCCAGGAGCAGAGCCGCCGCCTCATGGACACCCTCATGGCCCTGGCCGGCGACGTCCTGCCCGGCGACACCTCGTGGGCCGACACAGCCGACTTCGTGTACGTGCACCTGGCCACCACGCACGGCTACGCCACCCTGCTCCTGTCGGGCGCCCGCCCGCGCCGGGACGTGGACACCCTGGTGGCCCGCGCCGTCGCCGCCGCCCGCGACCACATCACCGGCCACGTGATGCGCCTGGGCGGCACGCCGGGGATCAGCGGCTCCGAGCCCGGGAGATGAGCGGGTCGGCCGGCGTCGTGACAGTCGATGTCTGAGGTGACCTATAAGGTCATGTGCCGCAAGTGATGAACGACGGGAGAGACGATGACATACCCCCCGCCCCGTCCAGGGCCGGGGTTCCCCGCCCCCCAGTCGCCCGGCGGGCATCCCTACGGGCCGCCCCCTCAGCAGCCGGGGCCGCACGGACCTTACCCGCCCCAGGCACCGTACGTCAGCGGCGGCCCCCATCCGCCCGTGCCTCCGCACGGCGGGCAACCGGCGCCCGGACCGCGCAGGCGAGGGGCGGGCCGGATCATCGCAGGGGTGCTCGTCGCCGGGTTCGGGCTGCTGTCGGCGCTCGGCGGCGGCGGGCTCATCTGGCACGCCGTCTCGAACAGCAAGCAGCAGATCCGCAACAAGCAGTTCTCCATGGAGCTGTGGCGCAACCTTCCCGCCGACAAGCTCTTCCCCGCCACGATCGGCCGGCAGGACCCTGACAAGAAGCAGGACGACCCCGGCACCGAGCACGGCTGGACGAGGGTCGCGCTCTCCTCCGGCACCTCGTGCAAGGCGGCGCTGTCCGGCTCCCTGGCCACGCTCGCCACCCAGCGGGGCTGCGTGGCGGCCATGCGGGCCACGTACGTCGACGACTCCGGCGGCACGGCGGCGACCGTCGCGATCGTGACCTTCCGTGACCTCTCCGCCAAGGAGGACCTCGAAGAGCACGTCCGCGACGCTCAGGACGGGCAGGAACGCGTGGTGCGCGCCCTGGCCGCGCCCGGCACGCAGTGGAAGGACGCCGCGCGCGCGGGCGACGGCGGCCGGGGTGTCATGGACCTCTACACACCGCTGTTCGTGGCGGTCACCGCGGGCCCCGCGGACGGCCGCCGCGCCGGCAAACTGCCCGCTCCGTGGGGCAACAGGCCACTGGAGCAGAAGGCCGACCGCTCGGCCTGGGCCTCCACGGCCAAGGGGCTGGCCGAAACCCTGGCCGCCCGGTTGAACAGCCAGATCCCGAAGGTGGGCCCATGATCGGCAGAATGGCGGGCGCGGCCGCCCTGACCGCGGCTCTCGTGGCCGGCACGGCGGCGCCGGGCCTGGCCGAGGCGCCGCACGGCTGGGAGCAGTCGGCCATGCGGGTGCCGGCCGCCCAGCGCGTGGCCCAGGGCAAGGGCGTCACCGTCGCGGTCCTGGACACGGGCGTGATGCGGAGCCATCCGGAGTTCAAGGGCCGGGTGAGCGGCGGCCCCGACTTCATCGGCGGCGGCGCCCGTCCCGGGAAGAGCTACTGGGGGGAGCACGGCACGGCCATGGCCTCCAGCGTGCTGCGCGTGGCTCCGGGCTCGCGGGTGCTGTCCGTACGGGTGATCTGGGACCGTGAGGACCCGGCCCGCAAGCGGGCGGAGGCGGCGGTCAAGGCCGGCCGGGCCGGCGCGGACAAGGAGAGCGAGCGGGCCGGCAGCGCCCTGGCCAAGGGCATCCGCTACGCCGTCGACCACGGCGCCCGGGTCGTCTCCATGTCGCTGGGCACCGCCGAGTGGGGCTGGGGCGGCTACGAGGAGGACACGGCCGCGGCCGTCGACTACGCCGTCGGCAAGGGCGTGGTCCTCGTGGCCAGTGCCGGCAACGGCGGCTCGGACGACCCCCTGGAGGTGGACGCGAACAACACCATGTCGTACCCGGCCGGCTACCCCGGCGTGATCGCGGTGGCGGCGATGGCGCCGGAGGGCATCCGGGCGAAGTTCTCGCAGGTGCACACGTACAACACGATCGCCGCTCCCGGCGTCGACATCTACGCCGCGAGAAACACGGGCGGCTACGAGTCGGGCGACGGCACCTCGCCGGCGTGCGCGCTGGTGGCGGGCACCGCGGCGCTGATGCTGTCGGCCAACCCCCGGCTGACGCCCCGGCAGGTCCGCGACCTCCTGGTGAGGACGGCGCAGAGGCCGCCGGCCGGCTACACCGCCTACCTCGGGTTCGGGCTGGTGGACGCGGGCGCCGCGGTGAGGGCCGCGTCCTCGGCGGCGCCGGTGAAGACCACGGCCGTGCCGTACGAGGGGAAGAAGTACTTCGGGAACGGGCCGGTCGGCGCGCCCATCGCCCACCCGCCGATCGACCAGACGGAGATCTTGGTGGGCGGCGGCGCCGTCGGCGTGGGCCTGCTGTGCGTGGCAGGCGCGTTCTTCCTGTTCCGCCGCCCGCGACCCCGCGGGGCCCGGGCGGCGGGTCAGCCGGTGAGTTTGAGCGGGTTGAACAGGTCCGCGTAGACCAGCAGCCCCGCCATGACGATCATCACGAGGGCCAGCGCGTACGTGAGCGGCAGCACCTTGGCGATGTCCACGTACGCGGGCTCCGGCCGGCGGGTGATGCGGGCGAAGGCCCGCTTGAGGCCCTCCCACAGGCCGCCCGCGATGTGGCCGCCGTCGAGCGGCAGCAGCGGGATGAGGTTGAACATGCCGATCGCGAGGTTGAACCCGGCCAGCAGGCTCACCAGGTTGTAGACCTTCTGCTCGGTGGTCATGTCCGAGGAGAGGATCTCGCCGCCCATCCGCCCGGCGCCCACGACGCCGACGGGGCCCTCGGGGTCGCGCTCCTGGCCGGAGAAGGCGGCGTGCCAGACGCCGACCATCTTCTCCGGCAGGTTGAGCAGCGACCCGGCGACCCGGACGGTCAGCTCGCCCATGTAGCCGGCGACCATGCCGAAGCTCTGCTTCTCCATGACCTGACTGGGCAGCACGCCGAGGAAGCCGACCTGCTTGTCGACCTTGTTCGGGTCGGTCGGCGACGGCCGGTCCTGCGCGATGAGCGTGACGGACAGGGTCATCGGCCTGCCGTCGCGCACGATGCCCAGCGCCACGGTGCCGGCGCCGTGCCCGCGGATGAGGCGGGTGGCGTCGTCCCAGGTGGCGATCTTCTGGCCGCCGAGGGAAACGATCCTGTCGCCCGGCTTGAGCCCCGCCTTGGCGGCGGGGGTGGGCTGGTCGGTGGGACGGCACTCGGTGCGCTTCTCGCTGACCGGGATGACGCAGGTGTTGGTCTGCGGGGAGACGATCGGGGCCGCGGTCGGCACGCCGATGCCGACGAGCAGGATCGAGAACAGGATGAACGACAGCACGAAGTTCATCGCCGGGCCGCCGGACATGATGATGACCTTCTGCCACCACTTCTTGCGGTAGAAGACCCGGTCCTCGTCGCCCGGCCGCACCTCCTCCATGGCCGCCTCGCGGGCGGTCTCGATGAGGCCCTGAAACGGTCCGGTGGAGGTGCCGCGGAGCTTGCCCGGGGCGTCGCCGGGCCGCGGCGGCAGCATGCCGATCATGCGGATGTAGCCGCCGAGCGGGATCCACTTGAAGCCGTACTCGGTCTCGCCCCGCCGGATCGACCAGGCGGTCGTGCCGAAGCCGACCATGTACTGGGTCACCCGGACGCCGAAAATCTTGGCCGGCACGAGGTGGCCTATCTCGTGCAGCGCGATGGAGGCCATCAGTCCGATGAGGAAGACGGCGATCCCGGCCAGGAACAGCCAGTTCATCTAGGCAGCTCTCCAGGTAAACGGAAGGTCCCGAGTCCCCAAGACTAGTCGAACTCTCCACACCTGGCTGGCTCTGCACATCTGTTTGGCTTGCGCCCCCTTGGGCGAACCGAGAGACTTCGTTGACAGTACGCGATCACACGATCACCCTGGGAAATGACGATGGGAGTGCCTTGATCCGGATCCTGGTCGCCGAGCACCTGCCACTGGTACGGCGCGGCCTGGTCGCCGCGCTCGGCGCCGAGCCCGGGATGCGGGTCGTGGCCGAGGTCGGCGGCGCCGAGGACGTGGTTCCGGCGGCGCTGGCGTCCGGGGCCGACACGGCGGTCGTCGACCTGGACCTGCCCGGCGCGGGAGGTCTGCCGGTGCTGGCCGCGCTGCACGACAAGGCGCCCGGCTGCCGGGCGCTGGTGCTGTCCGCGCAGCCCAATCCCGGTCAGGTGCGCCGGGCGTTCGCGGCGCACGCGCTCGGGTTCATGAGTCTGGACGTCGCGCCGGAGCGGCTGGCCGACGGGCTGCGGCAGGTCGCGGCGGGCCGCCGCGCGGTCGACTCCGAGCTCGCCGCCGCCGCCCTCCAGTCGGCCGCCAACCCGCTGACCCGGCGCGAGATGGACGTGCTGCGCGTCGCGGCCGGCGGGGCCCGCTCGGCGGAGATCGCCGACCAGCTCTGCCTGTCGGTCGGCACCGTGCGCAACCACCTGTCGCGGATCATGTGCAAGACGGGGGCCCGCAACCGCGTCGACGCCATCCGCATCGCCGGCGACTCCGGCTGGCTCTGACCGCGCGCGGCACCCGTCCGCACGTGGAGTCCGCACCCTGGAACCGCCAGGGATCCGGACCCCGGAAGAAGCCGCGCCGCTCCCCCGGGGCCCGGGCTCATGGGCAAGCAAGTACGACGATCTCAGGGCGGAGATCCCTCGGCCAGTGACGGTCTTCACCAATCGCCCGTGTGGTTCGTCATGGCCCGGCGTTCAGGGACGCCAGATGAGCACCAGCGCGCAGTCGTCGTTGTGCCCGGACGCCATGGCGTTGACCAGCACCCGCGCGCCGTCGTGGAAGCCCGACGCGTGCAGCCGCTCCGCCTCGCCGAGCAGCTTGTCCAGGCCCGCGTCGATGTCGCGCCCCGGCTGCTCGATCAGGCCGTCGGTGAAGAACATCAGCGCGTCGCCCTTGCGCAGGGTGCCGCTGTCGGGCTCGCAGTGCAGGTCGGGCACCACGCCGAGGACCACGCCCTTGGCCGAGGAGACCTGCCAGTTGCCGGTGCCCGCGTCGAACTTCACCACGGGCGGATGCCCGGCCGAGGTGATCGTGTAGTCGCCGGTCGCCAGGTCCAGGCGTACGTGCACGGCGGTCACGAAGCCCTCGTCGCCGCGCTGGCGGTGCAGGTAGGTGTTGCAGGCCGGCAGGAAGTCGCCGACCGAGCCGAGCAGCCCGCCGAACGTGCCGGACAGCAGGAGCGCCCTGGTGCCCGCGTCGACGCCCTTGCCGGACACGTCGACCAGCGCGATGTCCACCTTGTCGCCGTCGCGCATGGAGACCAGGAAGTCGCCGCCGAAGGAGGAGCCGCCCGCCTGCTTGAGCACGACCCTGCCGCCCCAGTCCTTGGGCAGCGGCGGCAGCTCGCCCTGGCTGCGCAGCCGGTCGCGCAGCTCCAGCAGCATCGCGTCGCCGCGCAGCCCCTGCACGCCGAGCTTGCCGCGGGTGCGCGCCATGAGCACGGCCAGGACGGTCGTGAACCCGATCGTCACCATGAGCCCGAGCCCGATCCGGCCCACGCCCAGGGTGAGCGCGATGTAGCCGAGGGCCACCGCCACGGCGCCCAGCAGCTTGGCCAGGCTGGCCAGCCGGAGCTGGAGGCCGCCCACGAGCGTGATGAGGATGAGCAGCGACGGCGAGAACCACTCGGTCGACACGCGCGCCGCCAGCAGGCCGACGACGAGCGTCAGCATGACCAGCGTGACCAGCAGGTTGCGGTCACGGGTCAGGGCCCGCCGAAGGAGCCGGACGGCGGGCACCAGCAGCGGCACCCGCACCAGGAGCGCGCGGAGCCGTGGCGGGATCAGCGGCGCCGGTCGGGAACTCATGATGCGCCTGACTGTATCGGTCTGGCACACGTTTGGGCAGCCCACTTGACCAACGCCTAGATCATGATGCGGGGATATTGGGTGGCCGGCGGCCTTCACGCGCTCCTACGGTTGACGGATGACCTATCCCATCCGCCCGATCGGCGAATCCGAGTGGAGCGCGGCCACCGCAGTGCTGGAGGAGGCGTTCGGCTGGAGCCCCACCCCCTCCCAGAAGGAGCGGTACAAGGCCGAGACGGAGTTCGACCGCACGCTGGCCGCCTTCGACGGCGACGCCGTCGTGGGTCTCGCGGGCGCCTACAGCCTCACCATGACGGTCCCCGGCGGGCGGCAGCTGCCCGTCGCGGGCGTCACCGCCGTCAGCGTGCTGCCCTCGCACCGCCGAAGCGGCATCCTGTCCTCCCTGATGCGCCGCCAGCTCGCCGACGTGCGCGAGCGCGGCGAGAGCGTCGCGGCCCTGTACGCCTCCGAGGCCTCGATCTACGGCCGTTTCGGGTACGGCAGGGCCGCCGTACAGCAGGGGTTCCGCATCAGCACCCACGACGCGGCCTTCGTCCCGGGGGCGCCGCAGGACCCGTCGCTGCGGATGCGGGTCGCGAAGCCGCAGGAGCGCCGCGCCGACTACGAGCGGCTGTTCGCCTCCGTCGTGACCAGGCGGCCGGGACTGTACGCGCGCACGAAGGAGACCTGGGACAACGTGCTGGCCGACGACGAGGCCGACCAGCGGGGCGCCGGGCCGCTGCGCTCGATCGTGGTCGAGGACGACGAGGGGGTGCGCGGGTACGCGCTGTTCCGGATCAAGCCGTCGTGGGACGACAACGGGATGGCCGGCGGCGAGCTGCTGCTGGTGGAGCTGTTCGCCGCGGACCCGGCCGCGTACGCGCTGCTGTGGCGGGGTGTGCTCGACCGCGACCTGGTCACGCGCGTCGACGCGGGCACGAGACCGCTGGACGACCCGCTCATCGCGCTGCTCGCCAATCCGCGCCAGCTGCGCGCCCGCTGGCACGACGAGCTGTGGGTACGCGTGGTCGAGGTGGAGAAGGCGCTCGTCGCCCGCTCCTACGCGGCACCCGTCGACCTGGTCGTGGAGGTCGGGGACGAGGTGTGCCCGTGGAACGCGGGGCGCTGGCGGCTCACCGCCGACCCGGCGGGCGCGGAGTGCAAGCCGGTCGAGGAGGAGCCGGACGTGTCGCTGCCGGTCGCCGCGCTGGGCTCGGCCTACCTGGGCGACGGGCTCCTGACGGCCCAGCTCGACGCCGGGCTGCTGCGCGAGCGCACGCCGGGCGCGGTGCGGGAGCTGGCCGCGGCCATGGCGTGGAGCCCGAAGCCGTGGGCGGGGCTGACCTTCTGACGTAGGCTCGGCGCATGGCACTGCAGAGCATGCAGATCACGGCGGTGACGGCGATGCGGGCCCGCGACGTGTCGCGGCCGTCGAAGGAGCAGCAGGAGGCCGCCGACAGGCGGCCCCTGCGTGACGAGATGCCGAGGCGCGAGCCCCGGCGCAGGACGTAGGGAGGCTACGGCAGCGAGGGGAGCTGGCCGATCGTCTCGTAGCTCTCGACCTGGGCGATGCGGCGGCTGTGCCGCTCGGCGCCGGAGAACGGCGTGGCCAGGAACACCTCCACGAACCTGGTCGCCTCCTCCGTGGAGTGCATGCGGGCGCCGACGCTGACGACGTTGGCGTCGTTGTGCTCGCGGGCGAGCCGGGCCGTCTCCTCGTTCCAGGCGAGGGCGGCGCGGATGCCGCGCACCTTGTTGGCGGCGATCTGCTCACCGTTGCCCGACCCGCCGATGACCACGCCGAGGCTCGCCGGGTCGCCTGCCACGCCCTCGGCCGCCCGCAGGCAGAACGCCGGATAGTCGTCCTCGGCGTCGAGGACGAAGGGACCGCAGTCGGTCACCTCGTGGCCGTGGTCCTTCAGCCAGGACACGAGATGGTTCTTGAGCTCATAGCCGGCATGGTCGGCACCGATGTAGACACGCACCCGTCCAGTCTTCCACAGCACCCCGCGAGGAGCTGTGGCCGGCGCGGCGGCTCGCTACAGTAAGGACTGCTAACCAAGACCGCCCCTTACGGAAGTTGAGCATCCATGCGTGAGATCCGCGTGATCGGCGACCCGGTCCTGCGTACGGCCGCCGAGCCCGTCGAGGGCTTCGACCGGGAGCTGCGCCGCCTGATCGACGAGATGTTCCAGGCGATGTACGCGGTGGACGGCGTCGGCCTGGCCGGCCCGCAGATCGGCGTGTCGCGACGGCTGTTCGTCTACGACATCAGCGGGCGCAAGGGGCACGTGATCAACCCGGTGCTGACCGTCGACGACCCCGAGGAGATCCTCGACGAGGAGGGCTGCCTGTCGGTGCCCGACCGGAGAACCGGGACGCCCATCTACGCGCCGGTCGCCCGGGCCGCCGGGGTGACGGTCGAGGGCCTCGACCGGCTCGGCCGCCCGCTGCGCGTCAAGGCCCGGGGCTCGCTGGCCCGGTGCTTCCAGCACGAGACCGACCACCTCGACGGCAGGCTGTACGTCGACCGGCTCCCCAAGAACGAGGCGCGCAAGATCATCCTTAAGGCGTAGATTGGCGGCATGACCGTACTCGCGGGCAAGGGCGCACTGGTCACGGGCGGGTCCCGGGGCATCGGCAGGGCGATCGTGGAGCGGCTGCGCGCCGACGGAGCCGAGGTGGTCTTCAGCTACCTCGGCAGCGCCGAGACGGCGGCACGGGTCGCCGACGAGACCGGCGCGCATGCCGTACAGGCCGACCAGGGCGTCAAGGAGGAGCTGGAGAGGCTGTTCGCCGAGGCGGAGAAGCTGCTGCCCGGCGTGGACGTCATCGTCTCCAACGCGGCCGAGGGCGGGCTGGGGACCATCGCCGAGGTGCCGGAGGAGACGTACGAGCGGGTGTTCGCCGTCAACGCCCGCGCCACGTTCCTGGCCATCCAGTGGGCGTCCCGGGTCATGCGCGACGGCGGCCGGATCATCGCCATCTCCACCCTCAACACCGCGATCCCCGGCCCCGGCATCGGCCTCTACGCGGCCAGCAAGGCGGCGGTCGAGCAGTTCGCCAAGGTGGCGGCGCGCGAGCTGGGCCCCCGCGGCATCACCGCCAACACCGTCTCGCCCGGCGCCACGGACACCGACATGCTGCGCTCCAGCAACCCCCCGGAGGCGCTGCAGCGGGCGACGGCGCTCACGGCGCTGGGGCGGCTGGGACGGCCCGAGGACATCGCCTCGGTCGTGGCGTTCCTGGCCGGCCCGGACAGCGGCTGGATCACCGGCCAGAACCTCCTGGCGACCGGCGGAATGATCCTCTAGTCACAGCTGGAGGGACTTGAGTTCCAGGTACTCCTCCAGGCCGGCCTCGCCCAGCTCCCGGCCGATGCCCGACTGCTTGTAGCCGCCGAACGGGGCCGAGGGGTTGAAGCGGCCACCGTTGATCATGACCTGGCCGGTGCGCAGGCGGCAGGCCACGGCCAGGGCGCGTTCCTCCGTGCCCGCCCAGACGGCGCCCGACAAGCCGTAGCGGGTGCCGTCGGCGATGCGGACGGCCTGCTCCTCGGTGGTGTACGGGACGATCGACAGCACCGGGCCGAAGATCTCCTCCTGCTCGATGGCCATGCCCGGCTCGACCCCGGCGAAGACGGTGGGCTCCACGTAGTAGCCGCGCGGCAGGGGCCGCTCCGTGCCGCCCGTGACCAGCCGGGCGCCCTCCTCCTGGCCCCGGTTGATGTAGCGGATGACGCGGTCGCGCTGGACGGCCGAGACGAGCGGGCCGAGGCGGGTGGCGTCGTCGAGGGGGTCGCCGACGGTGTACGACCGGGCCGCCTCGACGGCCAGGCCCACCGCCTCGTCGTACTGGTCGCGATGGACGATCATGCGGGTCCAGGCGGAGCAGGTCTGGCCGGAGTTGACGAAACAGTTGGCGACGCCGGACCTGACGGCCGTGACCAGGTCGGCGTCGGGCAGGATGACGTTGGCGGACTTGCCGCCCAGCTCCAGCGCGACGCGTTTGACGCCCTCGGCCGCCAGCGCCGCGACCCTGCGGCCGGCGGCGGTCGAGCCGGTGAAGGACACCATGTCCACCTCGGGGTGGGCCGCCATGGCCTCCCCCACCACGGGTCCGCGCCCGCTGACCAGGTTGAACACCCCGGCCGGCAGGCCCACCTCGTCGAGGATCTCGGCCAGCGCGTACGCGGCGAGCGGCGCCACTTCGCTCGGCTTGAGCACGACCGTGCAGCCCGCGGCCAGCGCCGGCGCGACCTTGCAGACGACCTGGTGCAGCGGGTAGTTCCACGGGGTGATCGCGGCGACCACGCCGACCGGCTCCCTGAGCACCAGGGAGTTGCCGGTGCGCGTCTCGCGCGGATGGCTCTCGGCCAGCCGGGCGTAGGAGGCGAGCACCCCGGCGGGCATCAGCGTCTGCACCTTGAGCGCGAATCGCAGCGGCGCCCCCATGTCGGTCGCGATGACATGGGCGACCTCGCGGGCGCGCCGTTCGAGCAGCTCGGCCGCGGCGGCGAGGAGCTTGGCGCGGTCCGCGGGATCGGCGCCCGACCAGGCGGCGAAGGCTGCGCGCGCGGCCAGGACCGCGGCCTCCACGTCGGCCGGCGCGCCCGCCGGCACCCGGTCGATGAGCTCCTCTGTGGCCGGGTTGACGACGTCGATCGCCTCACCCGAGACCGACGCGGTCCAGGCACCGCCGATGTACAGCTTGCGCATGGCCCCATACTCGCGCGCCGCCCCCGACTTGGCGAGGGCGTGCGCATGACTGGGGTTCGTCAGGAAGGTACGGGACTGTGCCCGGGAGGGAAGGACCTCGCCCCGGGCACCGGTGGAGGCGGCGCCGGAGGCGCGTCAGCCGGAGCGGGTCAGTCGAAGCGGGGCGACCTCGTGCGGGTGCGCTTGAGCTCGAAGAAGTCCTCGAACGCCGTCACCAGCAGCACGCCGTCCCACAGCCGGCCGGCCTCCTCGCCGCGCGGGACGCGGGTGATGACGGGGCCGAAGAAGGCGTTGGCGCCGACGCGGATGATCGGGGTGCCGACGTCCTCGCCGACGAGGCCGATGCCCTCCTCGTGGGAGGCGGCGATGGCGTCGTCGAACTCCTCGGACTCCATGGCGGCGACCACCTCGGTGTCCAGGCCGACCGCCGTCAGGGACTCCTCCGCGATCTCACGGTAGAGCTCCGGCCGCTTGGACCTGCCCTCGTTGTGCAGGCGGGTGCCGAACTCGGTGTAGAGCGGGCCGGTCACCTGGTCGCCGTACTTCTGCTGGGCGGCGGCGATGACCCGGACGAGCCCCATGGCGCGCACGGTGCGCTCCTTGTACTCCTGGGGGACGTCCTTGTCCTGGTTGAGCAGCTTCAGGCTCATGAGGCGCCAGCGCGGCTCGATGGGGCGAACCTGTTCCACCTCGATCAGCCAACGCGAGGTCGCCCAGGCGAAGGGGCAGGAGGGGTCGAACCACAGATCGGCAGGAGTCCTCGTAGTCATGTATGGCCATAACCTGGGAACGTCGGTCTCCTATTCCACGTGACAGGATGCCGACTACCCCGACGGAGTGGTGAAAAGGAGCACAACTTGGCAGGCAACCTGACTCGGGACGAGGCTCGCGAGCGCGCCCGGCTGCTGAATGTCGAGTCATACGAGGTCGCCCTCGACCTGACCGAGGGGGACGAGCGGTTCGAGAGCGTCACCACTGTCCGCTTCGCCGGTACCCAGCCCGGCGCGTCCACCTTCATCGACCTGCACGGCGCGCGGGTGCGCCGCGTCACGCTCAACGGCGAGGACCTCGACGTCTCCGCCTACGACGCCGACAAGGGCCGCTTCCCGCTGCCCTCCCTGGCCGGGACCAACGAGCTGCGCGTCGACGCCGACTGCGCCTACATGCGCACCGGCGAGGGCCTGCACCGCTTCGTCGACCCGGTGGACCAGAAGGTCTACCTGCACAGCCAGTTCGAGACGGCCGACGCGCACCGCATGTACGCCTGCTTCGACCAGCCCGACCTCAAGGCCACCTTCCAGCTCACCGTGCTCGCGCCGGCCGACTGGGAGGTCGTCTCCAACGCCGCCGCCTCCAGCGTCGATGACCTGGCCCCGGAGGGCGGCAAGCACGGCGCCGCCCAGCCCGCCAAGCGGTGGGAGTTCCCGCCCACGCCGGTCATGTCCACGTACATCACCGCGCTCGTGGCCGGTCCGTACCACAAGGTGACCTCCGAGCACGACGGCATCCCGCTCGGCATCTACTGCCGCGCCTCGCTCGCGGAGCACCTCGACGCCGACAACATCCTGGAGGTCACCCGGCAGGGCTTCGACTTCTTCCACAAGGTGTTCGGCGTCCGCTACCCGTTCGGCAAGTACGACCAGCTCTTCGTGCCGGAGTTCAACGCCGGCGCGATGGAGAACGCCGGCTGCGTCACCTTCCTGGAGGACTACGTCTTCCGCTCCCGGGTCACCGACGCGGTGGTCGAGCGGCGCGCCGAGACGATCCTGCACGAGATGGCGCACATGTGGTTCGGCGACCTCGTCACCATGCGCTGGTGGGACGACCTGTGGCTGAACGAGTCGTTCGCCACGTACATGTCCGTGCTCGCGCAGGCCGAGGCGACGCGCTGGGGCGGGGGCGCGTGGACGACGTTCGCGAACGTGGAGAAGTCCTGGGCCTACCGCCAGGACCAGCTCCCCTCCACCCACCCCATCTCCGCCGACATCCCCGACATGCAGGCGGTCGAGGTCAACTTCGACGGCATCACGTACGCCAAGGGCGCCTCGGTGCTCAAGCAGCTCGTCGCGTACGTGGGGCTGGACAACTTCCTGGCCGGCGTGCGTGACTACTTCAACGAGCACGCCTGGGGCAACACCGAGCTGAAGGACCTGCTCAACGCCCTGGAGCGGACCTCCGGCCGTGACCTGTCGTCCTGGTCGAAGGAGTGGCTGGAGACGGCCTGGGTCAACACCCTGCGCCCCTCCTTCACGCTGACCGACGACGGCCGCTTCGACAGCTTCGAGGTGCTCCAGGAGGCCCCGGCCGACTACCCGACGCTGCGCTCGCACCGCGTCGCGATCGGTCTGTACAAGCTGGACGGCGACGTGCTCACCCGGGTCAAGCGGGTCGAGCTCGACGTCGTGGGCGCCCGCACGGCCGTTCCCGAGCTGGCCGGCGAGGAGCAGCCCGACCTGGTCCTCGTCAACGACGACGACCTGACGTACGCCAAGATCCGCCTGGACGAGCGGTCGCTGCGCACGCTGGTCGACGGCGGCATCGCCCGCTTCACCGAGTCGCTGCCCCGCGCGCTGTGCTGGTCGGCGGCCTGGGACATGACGCGCGACGGCGAGCTGTCCACCCGCGACTACGTCCGGCTCGTGGTGTCGGGCGTGGGCACGGTCAAGGACATCACGGTCCTGCAGGCGGTGCTGCGGCAGGCGCGGATGGCCGTGCAGCAGTACGCCGACCCGGCCTGGCGGCAGGAGGGCCTGGCTCTCCTCGCCACCGAGCTCCGGTCGCTGCTGGAGGGCGCCGAGCCGGGCTCTGACCACCAGCTCGCGTTCCTGCAGGCGTTCGCGCCGGTGGCCACCTCCGAGGGCGACCTCGCGCTGCTCAGCGGCATCCTCGACGGGTCGGCGGTGCCCGCGGGCCTGACCGTGGACACCGACCTGCGCTGGACGCTCGTCCACGCGCTGGTGTCGGGCGGCGTGCTCGGCGAGGCGGACATCGAGGCCGAGCTGCGGCGCGACCCGACCGCCACCGGCGAGCGGTCCGCGGCGCTGTGCCGGGCGGCCGTGCCGACGGCCGAGGCCAAGGCGGCGGCCTGGGCGGCCGTCGTGAGCGGCGGGCTGGCCAACCACATCGCCCGCACCACGATCACCGGGTTGCAGGACCCGCAGCACGTCGAGCTGCTGGAGCCGTACCGCGACAAGTACTTCGCCGAGGTCGGGCGGATCTACAAGGAGTGGACCTTCGACCAGGCGTCGACGTTCGCGGTCGGGTGCTTCCCGTCGCTGCTCATCGAGCCGGAGACGGTGGAGGCGGCCGAGCGCTACCTCGCCGAGCACCAGCCGCCGCAGGCGCTGCGCCGGCTGATCCTGGAAGGGGCGGACGGCGTCAGCCGCGCGCTGCGCAACCGGGCCAAGGACGCGGAGTCCGCGGCGTAGCGACCGGTGTCCCGAGGGTCCCGTGCCCCGTGCCGGGGCCCTCGGCCTTTCCCGCCGCGGTGGGCCGTCCGTGGCGGATTCCGGCCTGGTCATGGGCCTGCCGGTGTTAGCCTCGAAGGCGTGCTCGGCTCCGGGACCACGCTCAACGACCGCTACGTGCTGGCCGACCGCGTCGGCGGTGGCGGCATGGGCGAGGTCTGGCGCGCCGCCGATACGGTTCTCGGCCGCACCGTCGCCGTCAAGGTGATGATGCCCGCGCTGGCCGAGAACCCGGCGTTCGCCCGGCGGTTCCAGAACGAGGCCCGCGCCATGGCCACGCTGCGGCATCCCGGCGTGGTCGACGTCTACGACTACGGCACGTGCGAGGTCGCCGGGCGGCGGATGAGCTTCCTGGTGATGGAGTACGTCGAGGGCGAGTCGCTCGACCGGATCCTGCGGCGCCGGGCCCTCGATCCGGCCGAGACCATGCGGCTGGTGGCCGAGGTGGCCGACGCGCTGGGCGCCGCGCACGCGCAGGGCATCGTGCACCGTGACGTCAAGCCGGCCAACCTGATGATCAGGCCCGACGGGCGGGTCGCGCTCACCGACTTCGGCATCGCGCACTCCGTCTCGGCCGGTCAGCTCACCGCCACCGGCGCGATGCTGGGCTCGGCCGCCTACTGCGCCCCCGAGCTGGCCACCGCGAGCGGCGTCACCCCCGCGGTCGACGTCTACGCCCTGGGCGTGGTGGCGTACGAGTGCCTGACCGGGCGGCTGCCGTACGAGGGCGACACGCCTGTGCAGATCATCTACAAGCACCTCCATGCGCCCGTCCCGGCGCTGCCGCCGGAGATTCCCGCGGGGCCCCGGCAGGTGGTCCAGCGGGCGCTGGAGAAGGCGCCCGACATGCGCTGGCCGTCGGCCGCCGAGCTGGCCGGCGCGGCGCGGCGGGCGCTGGCCGAGCCGGACGCACGGCTCTCCTCGCGCCGGCGGCGCGGGCTGCTGAGCGCGCTGGCGTCGGTGGCCGCGGCCGTCACGGTCAGCGTGGCCGTCGCCGGGTCCGTCTGGACCCGCGACCAGAGCGCCGCCGACCCGATCACGAGCCCGACGCCGGCCGCCACGACGAGCAGGACCACGACCGCGGCCGACCCGCCCGTGACGCGCCACCCGTCCGCGCCCCCGCCCAAGACCGGCGTCAGCGTGCGGCCGAGCGGCACGCCCACGCCCGTCACCCCCACGGTCACGCCGACGGCGACCACGCCCACGGCGACCCCCAGCACGACCCCGCCCACGACGACGCCGCCGCCCACCACGCGCGAGCCCGAGCCCACCCAGGAGCCGACGACGGCCGACCCCCAGGAGCCGACTCCCGAGCCGTCGGCCACCAGGGAGCCCGGCGACATCCAGTGCATCCGCGCCCCCTGTCCCTGACCGGCCTGAGGGGTCCGGGGTCTGCGGGCATCGGCGGAAAAGGCCGGCGATGATCTGCTTGACGCGAAACAGGCGAGGCGCCCGCTTTGCCGGGGGACGGGTCGGCCCCGTGAGAGAGTGACCACGTGAAGTCCACGCGCGACTTGCTCGTCACCCTCGCCCGCCGCCACGCGTTCGCCGACCTCGGGGCGCTCGCCCCGTCGGCCGAGGTGGCGGATGTGTGCGAGTTCGGGCAGCGGCTGCTCTCCCTCGACGCCGAGGACTTCGCGGCGGAGGCCAGGGCCGTGCCCGCGGAGCTGAGGCGGCAGGCCCGGGCGTGCCACATGCCGCAGACGCCCCGCGAGCAGCCGAGGGGGGCGCTGGAGTCGCTGCGGCCCGCGTACGGGCTGCTGCTGGAGGTCATCGCGATCCGCTGGCGGCGCCGCGAGCTGAGCCCGATGATCGCCGCCGTGCACATCGCCAGCGAGTACCTGCCGCTCCTGGCGTTCGAGCCGCAGCTCGGTCACGCGGGCGACCCGGTGCGCTGGCCGGACGGCCTGAGCGCCCCGGGCAGCCGCTTCGGCGTGATCGGCGACCGCGACTGCGACCACACCAAGTCCGAGCAGTCGGCCACCAACCGGACGCTCCGGGTCGCGGTCGAGCCCGCCGAGGGCTGGCGCGCCTACTTCGACCGGCAGCACAGCCAGGTGGCCGGCGCGCTGGCGGTGTGCGTCTCCACCTGCCGCAACCCGTGCACGGCGATGCACTGGATCCCGCCGGAGCCGCGCGCCGACCTCGGTCTGCGGGCCCGCACCGCGCTGGCCTTCGCCGAGACCCCGCTGGTACGGCTGCGCCACGCGGCGCCGGTCGGCCACGGGTTCGGCGTGCCGTCGCCCGAGGAGGTGCTGGAGGCGTGGGAGCGCAGCCGCGCCGCCCTGGACAAGAACGCGATCGGCGCAGCCGCCTCGAAGGACGACGGGTTCCCGCTGCCGGGGCTGCCGTCGCTGTTCTCGGCGATCGCGGACGCGGCGATCGCGCCCTCGACGCTGATGGCGGGGGTGAGCGAGCACGTCGTCGCCCTGCTCGACCGCCTGCCCGACGACGCCGTCTGACGACGTCCCGGCCTCGGCACCCCGGCGAGTCGGATAGCTCGTGAAAGTCTCACACGTTACGCCCACCAGGGATCTCTGGCGAGGAACGTAATAGATACCCGGAAATCCGGCGCGGGACACGGTGACCTGAGCCATAAAACTATGGACGGACCAACACTAGGAATCGACGATCTCCACGGGCTACGGTGAATCGCGTGGACTCCGACCACCAGCGAGAAGACGGTCGCAGTGCCTCGCCCATCTGGGTGAGCGACCGACCAGAGACCGAGACCGACGCCGACCCGGCCACCGCCGGGCAGAGCGGCGCCGAGCGATCGGCGGCCGCGTCCGTGCCCGCTTCCGTGCCCGTGGTGCGCGCCTCCCTGCGCGGCCTGATCCAGCAGCCCCGCTACCGCTCGCTCCGCAACCGCGCGCTGCTGGCGGTCGCCGTGGCGCTGGTCGCCGGCTTCCTGCTCGCCGACTGGCGGCTGGGCGTGACGGCGGGCGTCATCGCGGCGATCGCCGACGCGGTCTACCGTGCCCGGTCGAGCTCGACCGTGCCGGCGTGGCGGCGCGCCTCCGTCGCGGAGCGGCGCACCGAGGCCCAGCTGCGCAAGCTGGAGCGCAACGGCTACCGCACCCTGCACGCGAGGGCGATCCCCGGCACCGAGGCCCAGATCGACCACCTCGTCGTCGGGCCGACCGGCGTGTACGCGGTCGACTCCGAGAAGTGGGACAAGCAGCTGCCGGTCCGCGTGCAGATGGGCAAGAAGCTCTACCACGGCCCGTTCGACAAGAAGGCCCGCATCGCCGAGGCGAAGATGGAGGCGTCGGCGGCCAGCGAGCTGATCAGCAAGGTGTACGGCCGCGAGGTGCAGGTCGTGCCGTCCCTGGCGATCTACGGCCCCGCGGTCCCCTGGAAGATCATGACGATCCGCGGGGTGGACGTCTACGAGGGCGGCCGGGCCCGCAAGTGGATCACCAAGCGCGAGCGCGCGCTGACCGACGCCGAGATCGAGCGCCTGTACGAGATCGCGGCCGAGGTGCTGCCGGCCCGCTACGGCGAGGACTGACCCGCCCCGTGGCGCGGCGGGCCGTCATCTGATCCGGCCGTGCAGCAGCTCGGCCAGGGTGGCGTGGGTCCGCTGCACGGGCCGGTCCGGGTAGAGCGCCCGCCGTTCGATGGAGACCGTCAGCACCATGCCGAAGACGGCGGTGGCGGCGGTCTCCACGTCGAGGTCGGCCCTGACCTCGCCGGCGGCGGCGGCCCGGCGCAGCACGGCCGCGTACACGCCGAGCGCCTGCTCGCGCAGCTGCGCCACCGCCTCCTGCCAGGCGGTCCGCCACATCTCGGCCAGCAGCACCCGCGCGAGCGGTCCGTGCTCCTCGAAGAAGAGCAGCTGGCCGAGGACGACGGAGTCGAGCGCCTCCAGGGCGGTCCCGCCGGTGTCGGCCGCCGCCAGGGCCTCGGCCAGCCGGCCGATCGAGTGCTCCAGCAGCGCGCCGAACAGCCCCTCCTTGCTGCCGAAGTTGTAGAACACGGTGCCCTTGGCCACCCCGGCCCGCTCGGCGATGGCCTCGACGGTCGTGGCGGTGTAGCCCTGCTCGGCCATCAGCTCGATGGCGGCCGCGAACACCTTCGACCGGGTGTCCTGCCGGCTCACAGCGCCAGCTCCGGGTGCAGCCGCTTGACCGTCCATGTGCGGCCGCGCTGCACGGCGAGGGTGGTGAGCGCGATGCCCAGCACGAGGAAGGCGGCCAGCACGCCGCAGGCCTGCCAGACCACGGTCGGGTCGCCGCCGCTGATCAGCCGGCGCAGCGCCGCGACGACCCAGCTCATCGGCAGCCACGGCGAGATGGTCTGGAAGAAGCCGGGCGACGTCTCGATCGGGTACGTGCCGGCCGCCGAGGTGAGCTGGAGCATCAGCAGCGCCAGGGCCACGACCCGGCCGGGCGGGCCGAGCAGCGCGTTGACCGCCTGCACGACCGCGAGGAAGGCCGCGGCGGCCAGCAGGAGCAGGCCGGCCACGCCGGCCCAGTTCGCGGCCTGCAGGCCGAGGCCGAACCGCAGCACGGCCGCGAGCACGCCGACCTGCGCGGCGCCGAGCGCGACCGCCGGGAACCACCCGGACAGCGCGATCCGCAGCGCGCCCGACGTGCCGGCCAGGCGCCGCTGGTTGAGGGGCTTGAGCACCATGTACGCGATCATCGCACCGACCCAGAGGGCCAGAGGCAGGAAGAACGGGGCGAAGCCGGTGCCGTAGTTGGGCACCTCGTTGTCCACGTCCTTGTCCAGGTGCACGGGGTCGCTCATCATGTCGGCGCGGGCGTCGCGCTCCTGGGCGTCGTAGTCGGGGATCTGCTTGGCGCCGTCGCCGAGGCCGTCGGCCAGGTCCTTGGAGCCCTTGGCGAGCCGCGACAGGCCCTTGTCGACCTGGCCGGCGCCGTCGTGCAGCCGGTCCACGCCCGTGGAGAGCCGGTCGGCGCCGTCGCCGAGCCGGGTCAGGCCGCCGTCGAGCTGGGTGAGCCCGCCGGTGACCTGGGCGGACCCGGAGCGCAGCTTGGTGGCGCCCCGGTAGAGCTCGTCGGCGCCCCGGCCCGCCTTGCCCACGCTGCTGTCGATCTTGGCGGCGCCGGCGGCGAGCTTGGCCAGGCCGGCGTCGAGCTGGTCGACCTGCCGCCTGACCTCGTTCACGCGCGGGCCGAGCTGCGGGGCCACCTGAGCGATCCTGCGGGCGCTGGCCGCCAGCTCCCGGGCGCCGGCGGCCAGCTCGGCGGCCTCGGGGTCCTGGAGCCGGTCGGCCTGGTCGGCGACCCGCTCGGCGGCACTGGCCACCTGCGGGCCCCACTCGTTGAGGAGGGGGACGTACTTGTCGGCGATCTGGTCGACGGTGCGGGTCTGGGCGCGGACCTTGGCCGACGCCTCCCGCGCGCCCTGCCGCAGCGGGGCGGTGCCCTGGCTGCGCAGCTTGGTCAGGCCGCCGCGCAGCTGCCCGATGCCGCGCTGGGCCTGCGTGATGCCGTCGGTGACCTGCGCGGAGCCGTCGCGCAGGCGGGCGGTGGCGCTGCCCGCGGTGTCGAGGCCGGAGGAGAGCTGCCGGGCGCCGCTCTCGGCCGTGCCGAGGCCGTCGTTGAGCTTGGAGACGCCGTCGCCGGCCTTGACCGTGCCGTCGTGGAGCCGGCCGGCGCCGTCGGCGGCCTCGGTGGTCTTGTCGCGGATGTCGCCGATGGAGATGAAGACCCGGTCGAAGTAGCCGTGCACGGCGGTGCGCTCGGCGGCGGCCCGCACCTCGTTGAACACGGCGTCGGAGATGCTGCCGACGATGTAGCTGCGCCCCGTGTCGACGCGGACGCCGAGCTGGGCGGGCTCGGGCGTGCCCGCGTCGTCGGCGGGCGAGGCCAGCCGGGAGCTGAAGTCGGCGGGGACGGTCAGCGACAGGTAGTAGCTGCCGTCCCTGACGCCGTCGGCGGCCTGCCGGGGGGTCGCCTCGTGCCAGTTGAAGACGTGGCGCTCCCGCAGCTCGTCGGCGAGGTCCTGGCCGGCGTGCAGGGTCCTGCCGCCGGCCGTCGCGGGCCGGTCCTCCATGACCAGCGCGACGGGCACGCGGTCCAGGTTGCCCTGCGGGTCCCAGAACGACCACAGGTACAGCCCCGCGTACAGCAGGGGCAGCACGACGACCGCCGCCAGCGCCAGCCTGGGCAGTCTCGACCGCAGCATGCCTCTCATCACAGCTCCACGAGGTGGTCGTAGCGGGTGGGCGGGTGCACGCACGAGGCGACGACGGTGCGGTCGAGGCCGTCGAGCAGGGTCCAGAGCGCCTCCTGCCGGTCGGGCGGCAGGCCGGCGTCGACATTGTCGGCGACGATCACCTTCGGGTCGTCGAGCAGCGCCAGCGCGACACCGAGCCGCACCTGGCCCTCGCGGTCCAGCTCGCGTACGAGCGTCCGCTCGCCGGCGTCGCCGAGCCGCAGCCCGGCTTGTCCCAGCAGCTTCGGGTACGGCCCGCGCCCGCGCTCGCGCAGGTGCTCCCCGACGGTCAGCGCCCTGTCGAGGTCGGTCACCCCGTCCACGAGGGCCAGCGCGGCGACCTTGCGGATGGCGCGAGGTTTGACGTGGCCCGCCACGGCAAGGGTGCCCGCCGTGGGCTTCATCCGCCCGGCCAGCGTGAGGAGCAGGCTGGTGCGGCCGCTCCCGGCGGGACCGGCGACGACGGTGAGCGTGCCGGGTCCGGCCTCCAGGGAGACCCCGGCGTAAGCCTCCTCCACGGACAGGCCCTTGGCGACGATCACGGTGGCTTCCCTCCCTTTGAACTGACCAGTCAGTACAAAAGATAGCTTACGCCGATTTTTGACGACTTTGGGGGGTTCGATACCGGCGTCCCACGGAACGGGAGCGAAGCGTCCGACTGGTGGACACCCTGTCTCAGCCACCGGGCGGCGGGCCGTACCATGTGAAGACTGGAAAGCGATGGGAGAAGCACTATGCCCGCCCTCAGGTCTCGTACGGTCACCCACGGCAGGAACATGGTCGGCGCGCGCGCCCTGCTCCGCGCCACCGGTGTAGCGGGCAGCGACTTCGGCAAGCCCATCATCGCCGTGGCCAACAGCTTCACCCAGTTCGTGCCGGGGCACGTGCACCTGCGCGAGGTCGGCGATGTGGTCTCCGCCGCGATCCGCGAGGCCGGGGCGATCCCGCGTGAGTTCAACACGATCGCCGTCGACGACGGCATCGCCATGGGCCACGGCGGCATGCTCTACTCCCTGCCCTCGCGGGAGCTGATCGCCGACGCCGTCGAGTACATGGTCAACGCCCACTGCGCCGACGCTCTGATCTGCGTCTCCAACTGCGACAAGATCACGCCTGGCATGCTGCTGGCCGCGTTCCGGCTGAACATCCCGACGGTCTTCGTCTCGGGCGGCCCCATGGAGGCGGGCAAGACGCCCGGCCGCAAGCTCGACCTGGTCGACCCCATGGTCGCCGCCGCCGACGACTCCGTCTCCGACGCCACGCTGCTGGAGATGGAGGAGGCGGCCTGCCCGACCTGCGGGTCCTGCTCCGGCATGTTCACCGCCAACTCGATGAACTGCCTGGTCGAGGCCATGGGCCTGGGGCTGCCCGGCAACGGCACGATCCTGGCCACCCACCGGTCGCGCAAGAAGCTGTTCGAGGACGCCGGCCGGCGGCTCGTCGAGATCACCCGCCGCTACTACGAGGACGACGACGAGTCGGTGCTGCCGCGTTCGATCGGCACGCGTGACGCGTTCGAGAACGCGATGACGCTCGACGTGGCCATGGGCGGCTCGACCAACACGATCCTGCACATCCTGGCCGCGGCCCGCGAGGCGGGCGTCGACTTCGGCCTCAAGGAGATCAACGAGATCTCGCTGCGCGTGCCCTGCCTGTGCAAGGTGGCGCCCGCGACGAACAAGTACCACGTCGAGGACGTCCACCGCGCCGGCGGCATCCCCGCCATCCTGGGCGAGCTCGACCGCGCCGGGCTGCTCCACCGCGACGTGCCGACGGTCAACGGCGGCACCCTCGGCTCGATGCTGGCCCAGTGGGACCCGCTCTCGCCCCAGGTGCTGCCGGAGGCCGTCGAGCTGTGGCACGCCGCGCCCGGCAACGTCCGCACGGTCAAGCCGTACTCCCAGGACAACCGCTGGGACGACCTCGACCTCGACCGCGCCGAGGGCTGCGTGCGCGACCTCGAGCACGCCTACTCCGCCGACGGCGGCCTGGCCGTGCTCTACGGCAACATCGCCCGTGACGGGGCGGTGGTCAAGACCGCCGGCGTCGACGAGTCGATCTGGAAGTTCAGCGGGCCGGCGGTCGTGTTCGAGTCGCAGGAGCAGGCCGTCGAGGGCATCCTCGGCGGGCGGGTGAAGGAGGGCGACGTGGTGGTCATCCGCTACGAGGGCCCGAAGGGCGGCCCGGGCATGCAGGAGATGCTCTACCCGACCTCGTTCCTCAAGGGCAGGGGCCTGGGCAAGGCGTGCGCGCTCGTGACCGACGGGCGCTTCTCCGGCGGCACGTCCGGGCTGTCGATCGGCCACGCCTCGCCGGAGGCCGCCGAGGGCGGCGCGATCGCCCTGGTCGAGGACGGCGACATCATCGACATCGACATCCCGTCGCGCGCGCTGGAGCTGCGGGTGCCGGAGGCCGAGCTGGCGGCGCGGCGCGAGCGGCTGCTGGCCGACCTCGGCGGCTACCGCCCGCGCGACCGCGAGCGGCCCGTCAGCGTGGCGCTCCAGGCGTACGCGGCGATGACCACGTCCGCCTCGACCGGCGCCTCGCGCGACCTCACCCAGCTCTCCCGCTGACACCCGGCGCACCGCCCGGCTCCCCCGTCGAGGGGCGCCGGGCGGCGCTGTCCGCGGGGGTCAGTGTTCCCTTGCTTGCGCACACGCTTTCGAAAATTGTCGGTGGCGCTCCGTATCGTAGGGGTATGGCTAGAGTCGTGAAGCCCACCACCCGCCCGCTGACGACCGCCGAGATCGCCGCCCTCGCCCTCTCTCTGGCCCACCTCGGCACGGGCCCCCAGGCCGCCACCGCCAGGCGCGGCCTGCAGCACGCTCTGGAGCATCTGG
This sequence comes from Nonomuraea sp. 3-1Str, assembly GCF_031570565.1. Lineage (NCBI taxonomy): Bacteria > Bacillati > Actinomycetota > Actinomycetes > Streptosporangiales > Streptosporangiaceae > Nonomuraea > Nonomuraea sp. 3-1Str. Next base: position 123,311 of record NZ_JALHBK010000017.1, on the reverse strand, counting down.
AGCTCGACGACGACGTCATCGCCGCCACACTGTCGACGCTCACCGACCCCCTGCCCATGGAGGTCGCCTCCCGGGCCCGTCTCATCGCCGACGCCATCACCAGCCGGATGATGATCCGGCTCCACTACTGCGACGCCGCCGGGCACGTCACCGTCCGTGACGTGGAGCCGGTGACGTGCCTGGTCCACCGGGAGTACTGGTACCTCGTCGGGGTGTGCCGGATGCGCCGGGCCATCCGGGCGTTCCGCTTCGACCGCATCCTGGCGGTCGAGCCGACGCTGACCCCGTCCCGCCCCCACCTGGCCGACCGGTTCCTGCCGTTCCAGCGCCGCAAGCGCGCCAGGGCCGCGTAGCGCCCGTCAAGCCCGTCAGGCGCGACGCACCGCGGGCCGCGCTCCGCCGCGCGGCCCGCACATGCCCGCGCCACGCCGACCGCATACCGTTCACGGCATGAGCTATCGCGTCGCCATGGACATCGGAGGCACCTTCACCGACGTCGTCCGCTACGACGAGACGACCGGGTCAGTCGTGGCGTCGAAGGCGTCCACCACGCCCCACGACCTCGCCGAGGGCGTGTTCACCGCCCTCGCCCGGGTCGTCGACGACCCCGCCGAGATCTCGTACTTCGTGCACGGCACCACCCAGGGGCTCAACGCCCTGCTGGAGCGCAAGGGCGCGCGCGTGCTGCTGCTGGCGAGCGCCGGCGCCGGGGACGTCTACCACATCGCCCGCGGCAACCGTGACCGGATGTTCGACCTGCGCTACCGCAAGCCCGCCCCGCTCGTCCCCCGCGAGGACGTGGCCGAGGTGGCCGGCCGGCTCGACTGGCGGGGCGAGGAGATCGTCCCGCTGGACGAGGAGGGCGTGCGGCGGGCGGCGCGGCGGGTGCGCGAGGAGGGGTTCGACGCGGTCGCGGTGTGCCTGCTGTTCTCGTACGCCGACCCGCGCCACGAGGTGCGCGCCGGGGAGATCCTGCGGGAGGAGCTGGGCGACGACGTCCTCGTCGTGCTGTCGCACGAGGTGGCGCGCGAGTGGCGCGAGTACGAGCGCACCTCCTCCGCCGTGCTGGAGGCGTACACCGGCCCGGTCGTCCGCCGCTACCTGGCCGAGGTCGAGCGGCGCTTCGCCGAGCGCGGGCCGGGCGTGCCCGTCCACGTCATGCAGTCCTCCGGCGGCCTGGTCAACGCCGCCTACGCCATGCGCAGGCCGTTGCAGACGCTCCTTTCCGGGCCCGTGGGCGGCACCATGGGCGGCGTCGCGGCGGCCAGGCTCCTCGGCCGCGGCAACGTCATCTGCGTGGACATGGGCGGCACCTCGTTCGACGTGTCCCTGGTGGTCGACGGCCGCCCGGACGTGAGCGCCGAGGCGCGCATCGAGGGCCACCCGGTGCTGATGCCCGTCGTCAACCTGCACACGATCGGCGCGGGCGGCGGCTCCATCGCGTACGCGGAGGCGGGGGCGCTGCGCGTGGGCCCGGAGTCCGCCGGCGCGATGCCCGGCCCCGCCTGCTACGGCCGCGGCGGCACGCGGCCCACCGTCACCGACGCGAACGTGGTGCTGGGCCGGGTGGACCCGGCGTGGTTCGCGGGCGGCCTCATGGAGTTCGACGTGGAGGCGGCCGGAGCGGCCCTCGCCACCCTCGCCGAGGAGCTCGCCCTCGACCCCCTGGAGCTGGCCGAAGGGGTGTGCGCCGTGGCCAACGCGAAGATGGCCCAGGCCATCCGGACCCTCACCGTCGAGCACGGGGTGGAGCCGCGGGAGTTCTCCCTGGTGGCCTTCGGCGGGGCCGGCGCGATGCACGCCGTGTTCATCGCCCGCGAGCTGGGCATCTCGGAGGTCGTCATCCCGCGCTTCCCCGGCGCGTTCTCCGCGTGGGGCATGCTGGAGGCCGAGGTCCGGCGCGACCTGACGCACCCGTACTTCCGGCCGCAGGACGCCCTCGACGGAGCCGAGCTGGCGGAGCTGCTCGCCGGCCTGGAGGCGCGGGCGCTGGAGGCCCTGGCCGAGCAGGGCGTGCCGGCGGAGCGGCGCAGGGTCGAGCACGCCGTCGACATGCGCTACGAGGGCCAGGACTACACGCTGACGATCCCGCTGCGGGAGGCGGGCGAGCCGGCCGGGCCGGGCTTCCTCCGGGAGGTCGCCGCCCGCTTCGCCGAGGCCCACACCAGCCGCTACGGCCACGCCACCCCCGAGGCCCCGGTGGAGTTCGTCATGGTGCGCAGCACCGGCCTCGGGTCCTTCCCGCGCGCCGCCGCCGGCGTCCCCGGCGTCCCCTCGGCGGCGGCGCCGGCCGTACGGGACGTGGTGTTCGACGGCGCCGTGCACACCACGCCGGTGCTGCGCCGCGCGCATCTCGACGGAGAGCTGGCCGGGCCGGCCATCGTGGTGGAGGAGACCGCGACCACGGTCGTCCCGCCCGGGTGCCTGGCCACGGTCGACGGCAACGGCTTCCTCATCGTGAAGGTGGACCAGTGATCGACCCCGTGACCACGGAGATCATCCGCTGCGCGCTCGTCCAGGCGGCGGAGGACATGAACACCACGCTCATCCGCAGCTCCTACACGCCCGTCATCTACGAGGCCAAGGACTGCGCGGTCGCGCTGCTCGACCGCGACCACAACGTGCTCGGCCAGTCGTCGGGCCTGCCGATCTTCCTGGGCAACCTGGAGGTGTGCACCCGCGAGACCGAGCGCCGCCACGGGCCGGAGGTGTGGCGCGAGGGCGACGTGTGGGTGCTCAACGACTCCTACATCGGCGGCACGCACCTCAACGACGTGACCGTGTACGGGCCGATCTTCGTGGAGGGGGAGCTGGTGGGGTTCGCCGCATCGCGGGCCCACTGGCTGGACGTCGGCTCCAAGGACCCGGGCGGCTCCATGGACTCCACCTCGATCTTCCAGGAGGGGCTGCGGCTCGGCCCGGTCAAGGTGTACGAGGACGGCCGGCCGTGCGTCGACCTGCACGAGGTCATCGGCGCCAACGTCCGCTTCCCGCACGCCACGCTCGGCGACCTGCGCGCCCAGGTGAGCTGCGTCATGATGGGCCGGCGGCGGCTGGCCGAGATCGTCACCCGGTGGGGCCTCGACACGGTCATGGCCGCCCGGGACGAGATCTTCGCCCAGACCGAGCGGATGGAACGGGCCGCGATCGCCGCCATCCCCGACGGGGTGTACCGGGCGGGCGGGTACCTCGACAACGACGGCATCGACCTCGCGACGCCCCTGCCGGTGAACGTCACCGTCACGGTGTCGGGCGAGTCGATGTACGTGGACCTGACCGACTGCGCCGACCAGGCGCTCGGCCCGGTCAACTGCGGCGCCGCGCAGGCCGTCGCGGCGGTGCGGGTGGGCTACAAGCTGCTCGTGTCGGGCGACGTGCCGCTCAACGGCGGCTCGTTCCGGCCGCTGTCGGTGCAGACCCGGCCCGGCTCCATGCTGGCCGCCCGCTCCCCCGCCGCGTGCCAGTACTACTACTCGCACCTCGGGCTGCTCATCGACCTCGTGGTCAAGGCCCTGGCACCGGCCCTGCCGGAACGGGTCGCCGCGGCGTCGTACGGCGACTCCATGATCGTGCAGTTCACCGGCACCGACCCGCGCACCGGCAAGCTCTACGTCTCGCAGGAGGCCACGGTCGGCGGTTGGGGCGCCTGGGAGGGCGGCGACGGCGAGACGTGCCTGATCAACAACGTCAACGGCTCGCTGCGCGACATGCCGATCGAGGTGCTGGAGACGCTGTTCCCGGTCCGCGTCACCCGTTACGAGGTACGGCCGGGGAGCGGCGGCGCGGGCCGGTGGCGGGGCGGCGACGGTGTGGTCCGCGAGTACGAGTTCTGCTCCGGCACCTCGCTGTCCCTGTGGTTCGAGCGGTCGGTCACCCCGGCGTGGGGGCTGGCGGGCGGCGAGGCGGGCGCTCCGCCGCGCGTCACGCTCAACCCGGGCACCGCGGGCGAGCGTCAGATGCTCAAGGTCAACGCCCTGCCGGTCGGCGTGGGTGACGTGCTGCGCTGCGAGTCGGGGGGCGGCGGCGGGTACGGCCCGCCCACCGCGCCCACGATCGGATAGAGCAGCCTGGGGATCAGGAGCAGCATCCGCCTCCGCAGCAGCCGCCGCCCCCGCCGCCCCCGCCGGCGGCCGGACGGGGGGCGGCGGCGCCGCCGGTCATGGCCACCATCGACAGCAGCTTGACCGTGTCGTCGTGGCCCTCCGGGCAGGGCGCCGGGTCGCCGGAGGCGGACATGGGACGGGACACCTCGAACGTGGAGCCGCACGCGCGGCAGCGGAAGTCGTAACGTGGCATGAGCACAGGGTACGACGACGGATCAGGCGGATCCGCCGAACCTCACGTGCGCGTAGTCCGCGACCGGCTCGTAGCCGATGGCCTGGTAGACGGCGTTGCTCGTCGGGTTGGCCAGGTCGGTGAACAGGACCACCTCGTCGCACCGCTCGTCCAGCGCCCGGCGGCTGGCGAAGGCGGTGACGGCCGAGCCGTAACCGCGTCGCCGGCAGGCCGGAGGCGTGTAGACGGGCCCGATGCGGCACATCCCGCCCACTCCGGGCGACACCCCCGCCATCGAGACGGGCACGCCGTCTTCCTCCCACACCACGAGATCCCCGCGGGCCAGCCGCCGCGTGGCCGCCTCGACCGGATCGCCGGTGTCCATGCCCACCTCGGCGCCGAACGCGTCCAGCCACGCCACCATCAGCGGGAAGTCCCCGGCCGTGGCCGTCCGGCCCCGCCCCGGCGTCCCCGGGACGGTGAGCCCGCCGAGCCGGTAGAGGCGCTCGGCGCGCACGTCACCGGACCGGCCGAGCGCCTCGCAGGCCGCCTCGGCGAGCCGGCGCGGCCCCACGATGGCGGGAACCTCGCCGATCTTCTCCCGCATCAGGGAGATCCCCGCCTCGACCGGCATGTCGGCGAGCACCAGCGCCCGGGGTGGCGTGCGGAACGCGGCGCCGCGCACCTCGCCCCCGGACGTCCACCAGCCGAACACCGCGCCCTGCGCCGGCATCCCCTCACGGATGTCGGCCAGCACGGTCAGCGGGACCGTGTTGCGCACGGGATCGGCCAGCAGGAACGGCTCGGCGGCCGCGGCGTATTCGGCGACGTCCGCCGTGAAGGTCCACATGCCGGGATCCTGCCATCCGCCTGTGAAACGGCACAAAGCAGTTGTCGCGGGTGGGCGCACGACGGGCCCGCACCTCTTGGGTGCGGGCCCGTCGTCCGGCGCTAGGCGGCCTCTTCGAGGTAGGGCGCCCATTGCGGGTCACCGACCAGCGAGGCGCCGATCAGCCTCCAGTGGGCGCCCCGCGGCACCGCCGGGGTGACGCGCAGCGACCACCCCAGCTCCTCCAGGTACTTGTCGGCCTTGCGATGGTTGCACGTCGTGCACGAGGCCACGCAGTTCTCCCACGTGTGGGCCCCGCCGCGCGAGCGGGGGATCACGTGGTCGATGGTCTCGGCCCGCTGGCCGCAGTAGGCGCAGCGGTAGTCGTCGCGGCGCATGAGCGCGGCCCGGGTGAGGGGGATGCGCGACCGGTAGGGGATGCGGACATATCTTCGGAGCCGGATCACGGAAGGCACGTCGAGCGTGCGGCTGGCCGAGCGCAGGACCGCGCCCCGCCCGTCGCGGTGCACGACGTCGGCCTTCTCCCGCAGCACCAGCACGATGGCACGGTGCAGGGAAAGAGTCGTGAGTGGTTCGTAGGTGGCATTCAGCAGCAGGACCTGGCGCATCATCGGGCCTCATCCCGCCGCGCGCGTATCAAAGGGGACATGCCGTGGCATGTCCCGGCTGTCGGCCCCTCCTGGGGCATCGATGCTTCCGTCACGTGGACCTCCGCCGGACGGTCCAGCGGATGAGCACCACGGCACCGTCCTGTCACCCAGTTTGGCGTTTCCCGCGTGGTCCCCGCCACCCCATAACCCCCAGCCCGGAATGACCGGAGGGACGCACGGTACGTTTTATGCCCGTATCACCCGGGCTTTACGCGCGTTCGTTCGCAGTAAGGTTCGGGCATGACGCGAGAGCCGTATCCCACCGCGCGCCGTGAGGACACCGTCGACGTCCTGCACGAGACGCCCGTGCCCGACCCCTACCGCTGGCTGGAGGATCCGGACAGCCCCGAGACGCAGGGCTGGCTGCTCGCTCAGGCCGATCTGTTCAAGCGGGAGATCGGGCAGCAGCGCTTCCGGGAGCGCATCGGTGAGCTGCTGCGGTCCGGCTCCGTGGGCACGCCGGCCTGGCGCGGCGGGCGCTGCTTCTTCAGCCGCCGCACCCCCGACCAGGAGCACGCGGTCTACTACGTCGCCGAGCCCGACGGCACCGAGCGGGCGCTGGTCGACCCCATGGCCATCGACCCGTCCGGGCTCACCACGCTCGACGCCGTCCAGCCCGACAAGGAAGGGCGCCTGCTCGCGTACCAGATCTCGGTGGGCGGCGACGAGGAGTCGGTCCTCTACATCATCGACGTCGCGACCGGCTCCCGCGTCGAGGGACCGATCGACCGCTGCCGCTACTCCCCCGTGGCCTGGCTGCCGGGCGGCGAGGCGTTCTACTACGTGCGCCGCCTGCCGAGCACCGAGGTGCCGGAGAACGAGTCGCAGTTCCACCGCCGCGTCTACCTGCACCGGATCGGCACGTCCACCGAGGACGACGTCATGATCTTCGGCCAGGGCCTGAAGATGACCAACTACTACGGCGTCTCCGTCTCCCGCGACGGGCACTGGCTGCAGGTCTCCGCGCACGAGGGCACCGCTCCGCGCAACGACCTGTGGGTGGCCGACCTGACCGCCTCGACGCCGGACCGGCCGAAGCTCGTGGCCGTACAGGAAGGCGTGGACGCGCAGACGGGGCTCACGTTCGGCCGCGACGGCAAGCTGTACGTCCACACCGACCGCGACGCGCCGCGCGCCCGCGTCTGCGTCACCGACCCCGCGACGCCGGGCGCCGACGGGTGGCGCGATCTCATCCCCGAGGACCCCGAGGCGGTGCTGTCCGACTTCGCCATCCTCGACGACCTGGAACGCCCGGTCATGCTGGTGAGCTGGACGCGTCACGCCATCAGCGAGATCTCGGTGCACGACCTGGCCACGGGCGAGCGCCTCAGCGGGGTGCCGACTCCCGGTCTCGGCTCGATCGGCGGCCTGTCGGAGCGGCCCGAGGGCGGCTTCGAGGCGTGGTTCGGCTACACCGACAACACCACCCCGCCGACCATCCAGCGCTACGACGCCCGCACCGGCGAGACCACGCTGTGGGCCGCCTCGCCCGGCGCGGTCCAGGTGCCGCCGGTGCGCACCTCCCAGGAGGTCTACCGGTCCAAGGACGGCACCGAGGTGCGGATGCTCGTCATCGCGCCGGTCGACGCCGAAGGGCCGCGCCCCACCATCCTGTACGGCTACGGCGGCTTCGGCCTGTCGATGACACCCGGCTACTCCGCGTCGATCCTGGCCTGGGTGGAGGCGGGCGGCGTGTACGCCATCGCCAACCTGCGGGGCGGCGGCGAGGAGGGCGAGGACTGGCACCGCACGGGCATGCTCGCCGACAAGCAGAACGTGTTCGACGACTTCCACGCGGCGGCCGAGCACCTCATCGCCACCGGCGTCACCACGCGGGAGCAGCTCGCCATCTCCGGCGGCTCCAACGGCGGCCTGCTCGTCGGCGCCGCCCTGACACAGCGACCCGACCTGTACGCCGCCGTGGCGTGCTCGGCGCCGCTGCTGGACATGGTCCGCTACGAGCTGTTCGGGCTGGGGGCCACCTGGAACGTCGAGTACGGCTCGGCCGGGGACCCGGAGCAGTTCCGGTGGCTGTGGTCGTACTCGCCGTACCACCACGTGCGCGAGGGCGTGGCGTACCCGGCGGTGCTGTTCACGGTGTTCCAGTCGGACACGCGGGTCCACCCGCTGCACGCGTGGAAGATGTGCGCGGCGCTCCAGCACGCGACGTCGTCGGACCGGCCGATCCTGGTGCGCACCGAGACGGAGGTGGGGCACGGGGCCCGCTCGATCAGCCGCACGGTGGACCTGTCGGCGGACACCCTCACCTTCCTGGCCCACCACACGGGGTTGTAGGGGCGGCCTCCCTCCCCCGCCATCACGGGGCCTGCCCTGTTGACCGCATCGCCGGTCCGCCTCGCCGTGCCCGCCGGCCTTTCGGGCACGGCGGGCAGGGACGGCACGCGAGCCGGCCTCGGCCTTGCCCGTGTCCCTCCTGTCGCTACCCCGGAGGTCCGCGGGGCCGAGAATCGTCGGTGGCGCCGCCTATAGTCGCCCATATGAGCCCGCCCAGGCAGATGCCAGAACCGGGACCGGGACCGGGACCGGGGCTGAGACCGGGACCGGGACCAGAGCCGACGCCCACGCCAGGCCGACGCCGGAGCCGAGGCCAGGGCCGGTGCCGGAGCCGCGGCTGATTTCGGAGCAGAGCTGATGACCGAGCCGGAGCTCGTGATGGTGGACGCCGTCCCCAGCCCTGCGCTGCGCCCGTACGTGACACGCCTGACCGCCTACCGCGAGACCCCCGCACACCCGCTGACGCGCAACGAGGCGGCCTTCCCCGGCGCGGTGCTGATCCTGGGGCTCGGAGCGGCGATGGAGGTCGGCGGCGTGCGCGTCACGTCGTTCGCGGCCGGGCCGGGCGACCGTTTCACGACGACCCGGACAAGCAGAACGACCGACGGTGTGCAGGTGCACCTCACCCCGTTCGGCGCGAGACGCCTGTACGGCCTGCCCATGCGCCACCTGGCCAACACCGTGGTCCCGGTCACCGACGTGTTGGGTCCCCTGGCCGAGCCCACAGTGACCCGGCTGGCGGAGACACCGTCGTGGCACGACCGGCTGGCGCTGGTCGACCGGCTGCTGCGCGAGCGCATCCTGGCCGGACCCGAGCTGGGCCCGCAGGTGCCGTGGGCGTGGGCGAAGCTGGTGCGCTCCGGCGGCCGGGTGCGCGTCTCGGCGCTGGCCGAGGCGCTCGGCTGGAGCCACCGGCACCTGGTGGCGCGCTTCCACGACGAGGTGGGGATCACGCCCAAGACGGCGGCGCGGGTGATCCGGTTCGGCCGGGCGGCTGCCCTGCTGAGGGCCGGCACGCCCATCGCCGACGTCGCCGGCGCGTGCGGCTTCTACGACCAGGCCCACCTCAACCGGGAGTTCCGGGCGCTGGCCGGCACAACGCCCGGTCAGATTCGTCCAAGACCCGGCGCGCCCCGCCGCGCACACTGACCATGTGGAACGAACCGTTTACGCGCTCGTGCGCTACCCGGACTGCACCGCCGCCCTCGACTTCCTGACCACCGCGTTCGGCTTCCGGGCGCACGAGGTGTCCAAGGACGACCAGGGCGGGGTCAGTCACGCCGAGCTCCTCGTCGAGAACGACATGATCATGCTGGGCCGGGGCAGGACCGGCGGCCCGGGGATCTACATCGCCGTGGCCGACCCCGACGCCCACCTCGCCCGCGCACGGGACGCGGGCGCCCGCATCACCATGGAGCTCACCGACCAGCCGTACGGGTCCAGGGAGTACGCCTGCGAGGACCCGTACGGCAACCAGTGGTTCTTCGGCACCTACCGCCCCTGACCAGGCCGTCTCATCACGGCCGGGCCGCCGCCGCCGACCCGGCCGCAGACGGCGGAAACGCCGGAACCGAGGGGGATGACAAACCCGGGTCTGATTCACGCCCTCGGATATCAGACCGTGGTCCGACGCGCCACGCCCGTCCCGTGCAGCATCGTGATCCGCATGCTGAAGTCAATCGCGATGGCAGTGGTCCTGCTGACCGCCGGGAGCGGGATGCGCGCCCAGCACGCGGCGGAGGCTCTCGAGTGGAGCCCGTGCCCCAACGACAAGGTCGGCATGCGGTGCGCCGACCTTCAGGTTCCCGTCGACTGGCAGGACCCCGGCGGCCGCAAGATCACCCTCAAGCTGGGCCGCCTCGCCTCCACCGGCACCTCGGAGGGTGTCGCCCTGATCGCCTACGGCGGCCCGGGCGGGCCCGGCGTCGCCATCACCCAGGCGCAGTCCGGCTGGTGGACCGACCTGCGTGAACGCATGGACATCGTCACGTGGGACACCCGCGGCTACGGCGCGCAGTTCGGCGGCCTGAGCACCGGCCTGCCCTGCATGTGGACCCGCATCCCGCTCCCCGCGTTCCCACGCGACGACGCCGACTTCGGCCGGCTGTCCGACACCAACCGCGGTCAGGCGGAGGTCTGCCGCCAGGCGGATCCCACGCTCTTCGCCAACATGAGCTCCGCCGACCACGCCCGCGACATGGAGGCCATCAGGAAGGCCCTCGGCGGCGCCAAGCTCAACTACTACGGCGCCTCCTACGCCGGCTTCTACGGCCAGGCCTACGCCCGCCTCTTCCCGGACCAGGTGCGCACGATGGTCCTCGACGGCACCTGGAACCACAGCGCCGCCGACTGGAGCCGGGAGGCGGAGGAGATGGCGAAGGGCAACGAGCGGTTCCTGACCCGCTTCTTCGACTGGTGTGCCGCCAACGCCTGCCAGGACGTCCCCGCCACATGGCGAGCGCTCGTGGCCAGAGCCGACCGCGTTCCCGTCCCCGCCGCCAAGAACGTCGCCTACACGGGCAGTGACCTGCAAGCCTTCGCCATCGCATCGGCCAGACAGGGCCGGACCGCCTGGCCGGGCCTGGCGCAGGCCATCCGCAAGGCTCACGCCGGCGACGCCTCCGCCTTCCTCCCCGCCAGAGGCGCCCGCTACCCCGACCAGGCCACCGGCATGACGGAGTGCACCGACTGGCCTCGCGCCGCCGACCGCAAGGAGCTCGACGCGACGATCAGCCGTCTGCGGAAGGTCGCCCCCAACGCGGGTCCGGCCGGCACCATAGCGACCGGCGTGCTGCAGTGCATCGGCTGGCCGACTCCCGTCACCAACCCACCCGCCCCGCTCCCCAAAACCCTTCCGCCTCTGCTCGGCGCGGGCGCCTGGGGCGAATCGGACGCGGTCGCCAGAGCGATCGGCCAGGTCGCCGGCAGTGTCACGATCAACCATGACGGCCCCGGCCACACCCTGTACGGCGTGAACACCTGCGCTCGCGACCACATCAACCGCTACTTCACCGACAAGGTCCTCCCGCCCGAGAACACGACGTGCTGACCCGCCCCCTCGCGAAGGCGGCTCCCGCACTCGCACCCGCGTCGCGTCCGTCCGTCCGTCCGCGCCAGGGCCTCATCGACCATGTCGAACATGATGAGCGGGGTCAGCTCACTCGGATGACCCGAGTCCGCCACCCCCGGTGAGGGACACCACCCCCCGCTGACAGCAACCCGCCCAGGGCGGACGGCTCAGCGGGGGAAGACGATGGTCTTGTGGCCGTCGAGGAGGACGCGCTGCTCGGCGTGCCAGCGGACGGCCCTGGCCAGCGCCACGCACTCCACGTCGCGCCCGATGGCGGCGAGGTCCTCGGGCGAGTGGCTGTGGTTGACGCGGGCCACCTCCTGCTCGATGATCGGCCCCTCGTCCAGGTGCGACGTGACGTAGTGCGCGGTCGCGCCGATCAGCTTCACGCCCCGGGCGTGCGCCTGGTGGTACGGCTTGGCGCCCTTGAACGACGGCAGGAACGAGTGGTGGATGTTGATGGCCTTTCCCGCCAGCTTGGCGCAGAGGTCCTCCGACAGCACCTGCATGTAGCGGGCCAGCACCACGAGGTCCACCTGGTAGTGCTCCACCAGGGCCAGCACCTCGGCCTCCTGCCGGGGCTTGGTCTCCGGCGTGATCGGCAGGTGGTGGTAGTCGATTCCGTACGACTGGGTGAGCGGGCGCAGGTCGGGGTGGTTGGAGGCGACGGCGACGACCTCGATGTCCAAGGTCTTCTTGCGAACCCGGTAGAGCAGGTCGTTCAGGCAGTGGTCGAACTTGCTCACCATGATGAGCACCCGCGGCTTCCTGGCCATGTCGCGCAGCTCGAACTCCATGCCGAACTCCGGCGCCAGCGCGGCGAAGGCGGCCCGGACCTCGTCCTCGGCCAGCGGGGAGGTGAACTGGACGCGCATGAAGAAGCGGCGCGCGGCCCGGTCGCCGAACTGCTGGCTCTCGGTGATGTTGCAGCCCTGCCCGGCGAGCAGCCCGGAGACGGCGGCCACCACCCCTGGCCGGTCGGGGCACGACAGGGTCAGGACGTACTCGGCTGGGCTCATGTCATTACTTTCGCGGACGTGGAATGGTAGGCGCGCTCGCTCCGACCTGGGCAGGTTACCGCCCGGCGACCGGCCCCACCCGGACGTTCAGCATCTGGGACTCGGCCCGCGACTCGATGCGCGCGTCCAACGAGCGTACCCGCCACGCCGACCCCGGGCAGAGGCCCTTGGAGAGGGTCTCCGCCCCGGTAGTCCCATCGAACCCCGTTCTCCAGCAGAATGGAAGCTCCCCCATCGTCGAGCCGATCACGGGTATGCGCCCTGCGACGCCGGTCGCGCGCGCCGGCCGGAACGGAGGCACGCTCACCGTTGGACTTCGCCATACTGGTCGCAGTGGCCTGCCTGTTCGCGCTCGTCACCGGCATGAACGACGGAGGCGCCCTCCTCGCCACGGGACTCAAGCTGCCGACGGTGAGGCCCGCCACCGGGATCCTGGCCCTCGTCGTCATGGTGGCGCTGGTGCCGCTGGCGACCCAGGCGGTGGCGCGGACGTTCGTGCACCGGCTGGCCACGTTCGACGAACCCGGCGGGCGGACCGCGATGACGGTCGCCGTGCTCGCCGCCCTCACCGTCGTCACCGTGCTGAGCGCGAAAGGCCGTCCGACGAGCCTCACCTTGGCCGTCGTCGGCGGCCTCACCGGGGCCGGGCTCGGCTGGGGGCTGCCCGTCTCGGCCGGGGCGGTCGCGCTGGTGCTGGCCTTCGGCCTGGCGGCGCCGTTCGTGGGCGGGCTGGTGGCGTGGGGGGTCGCGCTGCTGCTGGTGCGCTGGTCCAGCACGCGGGGGCTGGAGCGCTGGCACTGGGCGGGGTTCCTGCTCCAGACCGTCGCCTACGCCGCCAACGACGGCCAGAAGATGCTCGCCGTGTTCATGATCGCACTGGGCTTCTCGGGCGCGCCGCTGCCGTACACGTCGCTGGTCGCGGTCCTGTTCGGACTCGGCGCGCTGTACGGCCTGCCCCGGGCGGGCCGCACGCTCGGCCATGAGATCATCGCCTCCCGGCCGCTGCACGGCGTCTCGGCGGAGCTCGCCTCGGGCACGGCCGTGATCGCCTGCGCGCTGCTCGGCATGCCGGTGAGCATGACGCAGTCGGTGGCCGGCGGCCTCATCGGAGCCGGCGTGGCCACGGGCGGGGGCCGGGTGCGCTGGTACGCCGCCGTCAAGATCGTCGTCGCCTGGCTGCTCACCCTTCCAGCCAGCGCCCTCCTGGCCGCCGGCGTCGCCTTCATCCTCTCCTCGACCTGACCATGCGCCGGCTCTCACATCGCACTCCAGTGCTCCGGGCCCCGAAGAATCTGCACCGCCCATCCGCAACCAGATCATCCGTCCCCACGCGGGCATAACCCCTGACAAGCCTTGATGCGGCGCGAGCCGTGGAAGGAGTGTGATGAAGCGACTTCGGCGCATCCGCGATCTCATGACCGGCCGGATGGACAGCGCGCTGACGGAGGCCCTGCTCGGCCAGTTGGAAGCGACCAAGCAGGGCGCCTGGCTGGCCATGGCCATGATCGGCGGCGAGGTCGGCCGTACCGGGGCGCACGAGCAGATGCGCACGATCGAGCACCTCGGCGACGAAGAGCGCCGCCGCCTGGTCGACGAACTGCGCACCGCCCTGGTCACCCCCATCGACCGGGAGGACCTGTTCCGGCTCTCCCGCTCCATCGACGACGTGCTGGACTCGCTGCGCGACTTCGTACGGGAGTCGCACCTGTACCGGGTACCGGACCAGATCCGCTTCAGCCCCCTCCTCGACCAGGTGATCGCCGGGATCGACGCGCTGGAGAACGCGGTGCGCGACCTCGCCTCCCGCCCTTCGGCCGTGGTGCACGACGCCCTGGAGGCCAAGAAGATGGGCGGGCAGATCCGGCGGATGTACCAGTACGAGATCTCCCGCATCTTCTCCGGTGAGATCACCGCGGACGCCCTCAAGCAGCGTGAACTCGTGCGACGACTGGAGATCGTCGGCATGGCGATCGGCGAGGCCGCGGACGCCATCGCGGACGGCGCCATGAAGCGCTGACGCCGGAATCTCTCGACCACCGATGAGACCAACGGCCGGTCAGCCCTGATCCTCGCTCGGGCTCCGGCGACCGCCTAGACCCCGACCGCCGTTGGCGGCGCGCTGGCCGAGGTGCCCGACTGGACCCGTCCGTGCGGCACGTTCACCCATCTGCCCGTGGCCAAGTCGACACTCAGCCACCACTTCGCGGTGCTGCGCAACGTCGGGCTGCTGGAGCAGCGCGACGAGGGCGCGCGCCGCCTCAACCGGCTGCGCCGCGACGAGTTCGAGGGCCGCTTCCCCGGCCTGCTCACTCTCGTCCTGGCCGAGGAGCCGGCCGAGACCGGCGGTGGGAAGGGGGACGGCTGACCTCTCAGAGGGGGAGGAGGCGGCCTGGAGAGGAGCCTGGGAGGCGGGTGACCCGTCAGACGCCACCGGCGGGGGGCTGTCGACCGACCATCAGGGTGGCCTGGCGCCGCCGGCGCGAGACCATGAGGTGGAGCGCCGGAATCGCGCCGAGGACGCCGATGGCCGCCGCCGTGAGGAGCATCGCGCCCAGGCCGTCCAGCTGGTACGGGACACCGAGGACGGCGACGCCCGCGGCGATGCCGATCTGCTTGGCCGTGTTGGCGATGCCCGCGGCCACGCCCGCGCGTTCGGCGGGCGCCGACGCCAGCGCCGTTCGGCCGGTGACGAGGTTGCCGATCCCGATGCTCGTCCCGCCGACCACGAATCCGGGCACCATCGCGGGCCAGGAGTGCAGCTCGTAGGTGGCGGCCAGCAGGAGCGAGGAGACGGCGGCCAGCGCCGGTCCGGCCGCGACCAGCCGGGCGGAGGGGAACCGGTGCATGATCCGTCCGAGCAGCACCGGCGCGGCCAGGGCCGGAACGCTGAAGGTGAGGAACCACAGTCCCGCCTGGGCGGGGCGGGCGCCCATCGGCCCCTGGACGTACAGCGAGAAGTAGGCCAGGGCCCCGGCGCCGGCGGCGTGGAAGGCCAGCGCGGCGATGGTGTTCGCCGCATACAGCCGGTCCCGCAGCAGCGACAGGTCGATCATGGGGTCCGGGACGCGGCGCAGTGCCAGGACGGCCGTGGCCGCCGCGGCCACGGCGAAACAGATGATCGTCCCGGGCGCCGTCCAGCCGATGCGCGGTCCCTCGATCAGCGCCCACATGACTCCCCCGAGCCCGGCGGTCAGGCACACCGTCGCGACCGGATCGAGGGGGCGGGGCCGGGCATCGCGGGACTCGGCCAGCACCCGCGGGGCGACGACGAGGGCGAGCACGCCGACCGGCACGTTGAGGAAGAAGATCGCACGCCAGCCGAACACCTCGGTGAGCGCGCCGCCGAGCAGCGGCCCCGTGGCGATGGCCGCCCCTGAGGCCGCCGCGAACATGCCGAGGGCGCGGTCGCGCCGGCGGCCCGGTGGGTAGGCGGCCGCCAGCAGAGGCGAAGCCGTCCCGAACAGGATCGCCGCTCCGCAGCCTTGCGCGGCCCGGAAGAGGTCCAGCGCCAACGCTCCAGGCGCCAGGGCGCACGCCAGGGACGCGGCCGTGAACGCGCCGAGGCCGGTCAGGAAGAGGCGGCGGCGGCCCACCCGGTCGGCCAGCGCGCCGGCGGTCAGGAGCAGGACGGCCAGCGTCAGGGCGTAGGCGTCGACGACCCACTGCACCTCGCCCAGCCCCGCGCCGAGATCGTCCTGCATGGCGGGCAGCGCGACGTTCACCCCGGTGAGGTCCAGAACGAGCAGGTAGCCGGCGGTCGCCGCCATGGCGAGGGTCCGGCCGGGACGGCGGACGACGGTGCTGGGCAACTCCGGCCTCCTCGGTGAAGCTCGTTAATATACGGTGTAGATATACGTCGTATATTAACGGCTAGACTGTGATCCGTGAAGACCCCGGCCCAGCGCGGTCGCGGCACCCGCGGGCTGACCCGTGACGAGGTGCTCGACGCCACCCTCGAACTCGCCGAAGAGCGCGGCCTGCCCGCGGTCAGCATGCGCGCGGTCGCCGACCGGCTCGGCGTCACCCCGATGGCGCTCTATCGCTACGTCGGCGACAAGCAGGGGCTTCTGGACGGCCTGGTGGAACGGCTCCTGCAGGAGATGCCGGACGACGATCCCGCGTTGCCGTGGCAGGACCGGCTGCGCGCGTTCGGCGCGGGCGTCCGCGAGGTGGCACGGCGCCACCCGGAGCTGTTCCTACTGCTGTTCACACGCCCGACGGTCACGCCCGAGGCCCGGCGCCCGCGCAACGCCGTCCAGGCGATGCTGCGGGACGCCGGCGTGCCGGAGGAGATCGTCAGCCCGCTCCAACGCCTGTTGGACACTGTCGGCATGGGTTTGGCCGCCTCCGAGGCGGGGGGCCGCTTCACCGCCGCCACGCAGGAGATCGACCAGCTCTACGCCCTGGCCGAGGACATGTTCATCAGCGCCATCGAGCGCTACGCCGCACGCGGCTGAGACCTGCCGAGCATCAGGATCAAAGCCGGCATCGCGGGAGACCGCTGACGCCGTCTGATCATCAATCAGATACCGGCCTGCTCAGCCGCACCTCCTCCTCCGCATACCCCAGCCCTTGGTAGAAGCTTCGGGCTCGGACGTTGGCCGCACCGGTCTCCAGCGTGACGCGCCGCAGACCGTGCGCGCGTGCCCAGGACTCGGCGGCATTCATCAGGGCACGCCCGACGCCGATGCGCTCCGCCCCGGCGCGGACGACGAGTTCGCCGATGTAGGCGTCCACCTGGCCGGTGAAGTGCCGCCGGGTGGCCATGGTGACGAAGCCCGCGACAAAGTCTTCGGCCCACGAGTGACGATTTGACACCTTCGGCAGAGCGAAGGTGGCGGTCAGAAGGAGATCGTGAGGCCGCCGCCGGCCGCCATGAGCTCGCCCGTGTACTCCTTGGCCGCCGCCTCCAGAGCCGGCTCCGGCGGCGTGTCCGGCCACAGGTGGGTGAGTACCAGACGGGCCGCGCCGGCCCGCGACGCCGTTCGGCCCGCGTCCAGGGCGCTCGACAGGTACGGGGCGTCCTCGTCCGGCACCCGTTCCGGATAGGTGGCTTCGGCCAGCAGCAGGTCGGCGTCCCGCGCCAGCTCGGTCAGCTCGGCGGCGGGCCCTGTGTCGCCGGTGTAGGCCAGCGTCCGGCCGCCCGCGGTGAGTCGCAGCCCGGCGTTGGGGACGTGGTGGGGCAGCGCCCAGGTGTCCACCCGGAAGGGCCCGAGCTCCACCGCCGCCTCCGGCGCCAGCTCGTACAGCACGTAACTGGAGGCCAGCATGCGCGGGTTGTCCAGGGCCAGCACGGCGTCGAGCGCGCCGGGCGGCGCGTGGACAGGTAGCGCGGCCGGTGGGGCGTCGCCCAGGGCGCGGGCCCGCAGCAGCGGGTTGAGGTCGGAGCAGTGGTCGGGGTGGCCGTGGCTGACCAGCACCGCGTCCACCTCCTCGGCCGCCACCGACTCCAGCAGCCTCGGCAGGGTCGCGTAACCGGGGTCGATCAGCACCCTGAAGCCGTCGTACTCCACCAGATAGCCGCTGCACGCCTGGCCCGCCGCCGGCCACGCCCCACATCCGCCCAGTACGGTAAGCCTCACACATGCCTCCCGAACCCACCCGAATCTTCCTCGAACGGGCCCATCCTCGCGTACCTCCGACCGCCGGGCCACTGGACTGCCCAGGCACCCGGCCAATCCGGCTACCCGCCCAACCCCCGGTCACGCCAGCTGACGGCCGCCCGTCCGCTCACAGCCGTACGGGGAGATGCCGGTGAGTAGCCGCCCGCGCAGCGCCGCCCGCCAGAAACCGTTCGTGAGAGACCGTCCGCGAGGGACCGTTCGTGACGAGCCGTTCGCGAGGAGCCGCCCGTGAGAGGCCGCTCGTGAGAGGCCGCCCGTGAGGAGCCGCCTGTGAGGAGTCGCCCGTGAGAGGCCGCGGGTGGCGGGAGGGTCAGGTTTCGCCGAGCTCGGTGAGGGTCGTGTGCAGCAGGCCGCGCAGCAGCGCGCCGCCCGCCTTCTCGTGCTCCGCCTCCACCGGCAGCCCCTCCGCCACCCGTGCCTGGTAGATGTCGCGTTCCAGCTCGTCGGTGTACGGCTGCGCGGTCAGGCCCACCACGACCACCACCCGGTTGCCGCCCGGGGTCAGGACGGCCACGGCGTGGGTGCGCAGGCACGTCTCCTCCAGCCCGCCGTACCAGCCGCACTTGACGGCCGCCTCCGGCGCCGCGAGCGCCTCCCGGGCGCCGAACGTCTGCTCGCCGCCCACCAGGCGCATCCACTCCAGGATCGCGCCCGCGACCGGGTCGCCCGCCAGGGCGGCCTGGGCCAGCTCCGCGTACGCGGCGGCGACCTCGGCGGCCGACACCTCCACGGACCCGAACCGCGACGGATCCGCGTTCGGCGGCGCCCAGCGGACACCCGTGCGGCGGTGGATCGCGTCCAGGATGGCACGCGGGCCGACGGACAGCCACAGGGCGAGGGTGTCGGAGTTGGAGGAGACGACCACGGCCGGCTCGGCGTGGCGGCGCCAGCGCTCGTGGTCGCCGATCAGCCCGGCCGCCGCCCACGCGTACAGGGGTTTCAGCAGGGACGCGCAGCGCAACCGGTCCGGGCCCGCGGTGAGGGCCACGGAGCGGGGAGGCGGCCCGCCGTAGCCGCGTCTGATGCCGGCGGCCTGCGCGCCGGCGCCCGGCTGGAGTTCACGGAGCAGCTCGTCGAAGCCCACGCGTCCAACCGTAGTCCTATCCGGCCATGGTCCCGAGCGGGCCGGGGCCGGAGCGCCCAACCGCAGTCCCAGCCCCGGAGTCCCCAACGCCCGCAGTCTCAGCCCGCCGCAGTCACAGCCCCCGTTGTCCCAAGCCCCCGTAGTCTCAACCCGCCGCGGTGCGAAGTCCTCCGGCGTGATGGTGGCGGTCACGGGACCGAGGCGCGTCGCTCGTCCGTCCTGGCCTCCGCCGTACGGCCGAGCGAGCGCAGCGCCACCGCGCGGTTGGCGTACAGGTCCGGTTGGGGATCGAGGGTGATAGCCCGGGACAGGTCGTCCACCGCTCCCTCGACGTCCCCCTCCGCGAACCGCAGCACCCCCCGGTTGCCCCACGCCGCCGCGAGCCCCGGCGCCGCGGCGACGGCGGCGTCCAGCGTCGCGTGCGCGTCCCCCAGCCGCCCCGCGGTCGTCTCCAGTTGTCCGAGCACCACGAGCAGGTGCACGTCGCCGGGCGCCAGCGCCAGCCCGGCGCGTACGTCCGCCCACGCCTCCTCGTCGCGTTCGAGGGCGGCCAGCAGCCCTGCCCGGTTGATGTACGCGTCCAGGTAGCCGGGATCGAGCTCCAGCACGTGACCCAGGTCGGCCAGGGCGCCGTCCGTGTCGTCGCGGGCGATCCGCAGCTCGGCGCGGTTGTAGTACGCCTCCGGCATCGGCGGCCCGGCCCGGATGGCGCTCTCGTAGTCGGCCAGCGCCTCGTCCGGGAGGCCGAGTTTGGCCAGCAGGTTGCCCCGGTCCAGGTAGTGGTCGGGGAAGCCGGGGTCGAGGGCGATGGCGGCGGTGTAGTCGTCCAGCGCCTCCTTGGTACGGCCGAGCCCCGCGAGCAGGCGGCCCCGGTTGGCGTGCAGCACCATGCGGTGCAGCGGATGCCGCTCCCCCAGCTCGCCGGCCAGCTCCATGGCCGACTCCACCAGCGCGAGCGCCGCCTCGGGCCGTCCCTCCCTCAGCTCCACCAGCGCCAGCCCGTTGCGGTCGAAGCCGAGCTTGAAGGCCCTCTCGAACGGGTCGCGCAGCAGGGTGGAGATGGCGATGGCCTCGTTGACCCACTCACGGGCCCGGGCGAGGTCGCGCCGCTGCGGGTCGGGGTCGCGGGCGTCGAGCATCGCCAGCCCGTACGCGCAGGCGGCGTGGACCGCCGGATCCTGGCTGCACCTGCGCGCCCACGCCCACACCTCGCGCGCCTCACCGATGCGGCCGAGCCCGCCGAGCGCGGTCGCGGTGCGCTGCGCGAAGCGCCACCACGGCTCGCCGCCCGGCTCGGCCGTCTCCAGCCCGCGCCGGCCGGCCTCGGCCACGGCGTGCAGGAACCCCTCGTGCACGCACCGGTCCACGAGGTCCCACAGTGCACCGGGGCCGCGCGGGTCGCCGGCGGGTGCGGGGCCGCCTTCGTACACGACGACGGTCAGCACCTCGGGCGGGATGCGGCGGGTCATGACGTCGAGCAGCTCGGCGTCCGTCGGGTCGGTCTCGGCGCCGTTGCACACCATCAGGGTGCGCCCCGGGGGCACAACCTCGCGGACGAACTCCGTGAGCCCGTTGGCCAGCCGCAGGGTGCGGCGGGGCGCGGGCACGAGGATGCGCTCGTCGTCGGGCAGGCTCGCGTCGATCGTCGCGCGTCCGGCCGGGACCACGTCACGCAGGCCCGGGGCCGCCGCCCTGATCTCGATGTCGTGGGCGGCGACCAGCTCTGGGGAACGTTCCAGCACCCCCGGCACGAGGTGGTGGAGCAGAGCGGAGGCGACGGTGTACGGGCCGTGGGGCCGGCGGTGTCCGTCGATCATCGGCATCAACAGCCGTACGGCCCCCGGTTCGACAGGCGGATCACTCGGTACCCGCTGGTGGGAAACTCCCCCGGTCACCCCTTGTGGATGACGCTCGAGGTTCCGGTGAGCTGCGCTGAGCCCGACTTATGCACGATGATGCGCTTCATGGTGTTCTACCCCTCCATTGGGACTAATACACCATTATTCGGGCACAGCACCGATTATCAAGTTTTAGGACGCATAAGTTAGCTAGTAATAGCTGACTGGCGTGTTTATTCGATGATTATCAGATGGTCAGCCGTGCTGAAACCAGCACACCTTTGTCACCTCTCCGTTCTGCTCGGCCTCCTCGATCAGCGCGCACAGGCAACCTCCCGACAGCGTGAGGGACCGGCAGCAGCCAGGACCGGGCAGATTGCGGGCGCGGACGATGACCGTCGCCCGCTGGATCAGCCGGTCGAGGCTCGGCTGGCCGCTGCCCTTGATCTGGTGAAGCTGCAGCCGGCACGCCGGGCTGTCGCCGCACGCCGCCCCCGCGACGGGCGGCCCCTGCGGCACGGGCGCCTCCCGCGGCTGACCCGGCTCCTCCCGTTTGACCTTGAGGTCGGCCAGCCTCTTCGAGGCCTGGCGGGACACGGCGAGCAGCTGCACGCGCCGCGGCGCGCCGTCCGCCGGCTCCTCCACCGGCGGTGGCGCCACCGGAAGGGGCGTCATGGGACGGGACGCGTCAGCACGCGGGGGCGCCGTCGTACGCGACGGTACGGCCAGAAGCATCGCCGCGCCCATGAGCCCACCACCGAGGATCATGCTCCAGTCCACCGGCTCGTGGAACCAGATCACCGCGATGGCCGCCACCCACAGCGGCTGCGACGACATGAGAACCGCGCTGGGCACGGCCGCCACGTGCGCCTGGCCGTACGAGCGGGCGAGGAACCCCAGAGCGCACGACACCACCGCCAGATGGGCGAGCACCCCCCAGTCGGGAAGGCTCACCGGGAGGCTCAGCCCGTCATGCACGGCGTAGCCGCCTGTCATGAGCCCGATGGTGCCCAGCTGGATGACGGTCAGGGCGTAGGCGTTGAAGCCCTCGCGGGTGCGCGAGAAGTGCGCCAGGAGGAGCGTGTGCCCCGCGTACAGGGCCGCGGCGACCAGCGTCACGCTGAGCGCCGGCAGCGAGATCGGCTGGTCGCCGACGCCGCGCAGCAGCGTGAACACCGTCATGCCCGCCAGAGCCAGCGCGACCCCCGCCCACACCCGCCCCGGCATCCTCGTCCTGAACAGCACCAGCGCCAGGATGGGCGTGAGAACCACGCTGCACCCGACGGCGAACCCCGACACGGCCGAGGGCAGGTTGTCCAGCGCGAAAGCCTGCCCGACCTGGCCGACCCCGAACATGACGCCCAGGACCAGCCCGTTTCCCCACGTACGCCACGACAGCCCCCGCAGCACGCCCGGGCGCAGGGCCAGGAGCGTCACTGCTGCGATCGTGTAACGCTCGGCCAGCAGATCCTCTACCGGCATCCGGAGAATGAGATCCTTCATCAGCGGGAACGCCGACCCCCATGCGGCGCTGACGAACAACAGAAGCACGGCTCCCAGGAGGGGTCGGGGAGCGGCCACGCCTGTCATGGCGGAAGCATCTCACTACGAAACGCAGCCGCGGATGTACTCGCAGCAGTCGGGGATACTCCTCTACCACCGGGAGGGAAGAGGCTCACCCGGGGGTTCGTACATCCATATCCGCAGGAGTGATCGAATCCCCCTTTTCTCCCGTCACGCTTTGCCCACAGGACTCAGGTGGAGACGGGGCAAGGCGGGGTGAGGCAGGGCGAGGCGGGGCGAGGCGGGGGATCAGGCGTCGAGGACGGCGGCGGGCACGAGCCGCTTCTCGCCGTACACCACGATGAGGTCGCCGACGCGGGAGCGGGAGATCTCGCGCCACCCGTGCCGCGCGTACAGCGCGAGGGCGGCCTCCTGCCGCAAAGTGGTGTCGCCTCGGACGCTGTGGAAGCCGAGCTCGACCGCCCGCTTCTCCAGGGCGGTGAGCATCGCGGCACCGTAGCCGCGGCGCTGGAGCTCCGGGTGGACGCGCAGCCGGCAGATCTCGGCCTTGCCCGAGTCGATGGGCCGTAGCCCGCCCATGGCGACGACCCGGCCGCCCGTCTCGCCCACCAGGAAGTCGCCGCCGCACACCAGGTAGAGCTCCTGGATGCGGGGGAAGTCGTCGTCGTAGTAGACCCCGTCACCGGGGAACAGGCCGACCTGGGCCAGGCAGATCTGGTGCAGCGCCAGGATCGTGTCCAGGTCGGACCAGCGGTAACGACGGATCTTCAGGTTCATGCACCGGCCTTTCCTTCGCCCGCGACCGGCTCGGGGCGCAACTGTTCGCGGTAGGCGACCAGGCCCGGATGGCCGGGGTCACGCTGCATGACCGCCTGCTCGAAGGCGAGCGCCGGGCGCATGATGAAGTCGGTGCGGTACTCCGGGCCGAGCAGGCGCAGAGCCTCGGTGCCGACCTCCAGCGCCTCGGTGACGTCGCCCTCGATCAGGCGGCACTGCGCCCGGTCGAGCCTGATCAGCGTCTGGTCGAGGATGTGGTCCTGGTACTTGTCGAGGGCCTGCTCCAGCACCACCTCGGCCTCCAGCGTCTGGCCGAGCTTGGTGAGCACGTCGCCCTGGTAGAAGTAGAGCTGACGCTCGGTGTAGCCGAACGCCATGTCCTCGCGCTCGTCGCCCTTGATGTGGCTGAAGGCGTTGCGGGCCCGGGCCAGCGCGCGCTTGGCCTGGTCGACGATCTCCTTCTTGCTGTCGGTGCCCGACAGCATGGCCAGCGCGCGGGCCTCCACGACCGGCGCCATGGCCTGCGCGGCGCACGGCGTGGCGCCGGCCAGGTCACGGCTCTTCTTGGCGAGGTTGAGCGCCTCGCGGGCGTCACCGTAGTAGAGCGGGACGAGCGACTCGCGGGCCGTCACCCAGGCGCGCAGCGCGCGGTCGCCGGTCTCGTCGGCGGCGATGCGGCCGGTGCGGAAGAACGAGCGCGCCAGGCGGTGGTCACCCAGGTTGATCATGATCATGCCGCTCAGCCCGGCCAGTTGCGCGACCATCCGGCACAGGCGCTCCTGCAGGTCGATCGGCTGGCGATGCTTCATGGCGTTGCGGACCGCGCCCAGCTCCAGCACCACGTCGCACAGCAGGCGCAGCGGGGCGGTGGTCGTGTACTGCCGGCCGAAGGCCTGCGTGACCTCTTCCCACTGGTCGAGCATGGCCGGCGAGACCGTGGCGCAGACGAGCGTCTCGTCCATGCGGCGCCTGATGCCGTCGATGGCGCCGAGCACCGGCCCCTCGGGCTTCATGGAGGGCTTGTCGCCGAGCAGGTGGAGCAGGGCGCGACGGAGGATGTTCTCGTCCTCCTGGCTCTCGTGCGGCGGCTCCTCCTCACCGGGCGGGTCGGGCCGCTGCTCACGCGCCTCCACCGAGGACGGGACGCGCTCCGCGACGTCGAAGGCGGGCCCGCCGGGCGCCCGGTGGCCGTGGCCGCAGATGCAGGGGCCGTCGTAGCCGAGGGCCGAGGGCTCGACGCGGTAGACGGTGCACAGGTAGTGGAGGTACTCGGGGCCGGGGCGTTTCAGGCCGCTCTCGTACGCCGACAGGAGGGTCTCGCCGATGCCCGGCGGCGGCTTGGCGTCGCACTCGAACAGGGCGCGCACCTGCTCGATGACGTCGGCGAGGGCGATGCCGTGCGACAGACGATGGCTCTTGATCTTCGTCGTGCCGAACTGCGACTCGCAGGCTTCATGGATCTCCTCGGCGATCTGGGCAGGGGTGCGGCCGGCGGCGAGCCCCCTGGCTCTGGTCCGCCGCGCTATCTCCGTTTCCCTGTGCTGCCTGCCGGACATCCCGGCCCCTCTCACACACGTCCCGAACGATCCACGACCGACGACTCAGCGTAGTCTCTGGGTTGCACTCCGCCTACCGAAGACTATGGACCATTGTGGACGGGAAGAAAACGTCCTCTTGAAGCTTACGGTTAAGGATCGTCCTCCGGCGGACTGTTTCTTACAACCCACGAGGGAATAGCGACTCCCTGTGATCGGGATGTGCTCGTTGCGTAACGCGCCGACTTGAGTCATCTTTGGCCCACCAGCAACAAAGCGAGGGAGGGACGAAAGGTGGGGGACGACGATTTCGAGCACCTGGAGCGTCTGGTAGCGGAGCTCGGCGCTCGCGGTTTGCTCGCACGAGTGGTCCGCACCCAGACCGGCCGGCTGTTCGTCCGGGTGATCAACCCGAACGCGACCAGCCTGTCCGAGAACGTCACCTGTCGGCCGACGGCGGTCTCCGAGTTGCCGGACTGGTGGTACTGCTGGTCCTGGGGAGAGCGGATGCACGCGGCGGACGACCCGGCTGGTGCGGCGACGAAGGTCGCTCGGGTGCTCGCCGCGGTGGGCGAATGACACAGGCGGTGACCCGCGTGGAGCGCAGCCACCGCGGTTCACCGCATCCATCGCGGCTTCACGGAGCCGGCGGGGCGGCCGGTGCGGAGGTCTCCCGTTCGCGGGAGCCTTGGCCGTCCCGCCGGCTCCACGGTTTTCACACCGACTCCCTCCGGGTCACACCGGAGGGTGTCCGGAAGGTACGCCTTCCGGAGAAACGGCACGGGACCTGCTTCCGGGTGCTCGTCCCTGCCGGGCCGTCCGTCACCGGAGCGTCAGGCCTCGCCCTCCGCGGCCCCGGGCCTGACGACCCCGTCTTCCCCGGCGCGATGTGACGGCGGCCGGTTCGGTCGGCGGTATCTTGTGGATCGAAATCGGTCCAATCCGCCGGCCGAACCGCTTCTCGAAAGGGGATCCCCCCAGTGTTCCTGGCGACCCCAACGCCATCGCCCTCACCGACGTCCGTGCTGCCGAGCCTCGACAGCCTGGGGCAGCAGATGGCGGCGACCTGCAGCAGTGACACCTTCCTCTGCTCCTGGATGGTCGGGTTGCTGGACGGAGCGGTCTGGGCGCCCCTGGTCGCCAGCCTGATCACGATCGTGCTGATCCTCATCCTGGCGTTCGTGATCCGGAACGTCGCGCACCGGCTCATCACCCGCGTGGTCACCCGGGCGGCGACCGGCGGCTCGATCATGACCCGGTTCCGCCGGAACGGCGTCGGCTCGGAGAGCATCGACGTCCTGCTCCACGAGCGGCGCAAGCAGCGGGCCGAGACCATGGGTTCGGTGCTGAGGCACGTCGCCTCGATCGTCATCCTCGGCACGGCCGTCCTCACCGTGCTCGACCGGCTGACCATCCCCATCGCGCCGCTGCTGACCAGCGTCGGCATCCTCGGCGTGGCGATCGGCTTCGGCGCGCAGGAGCTGGTCAAGGACTTCATCGCCGGCATGTTCATGCTGCTGGAGGACCAGTACGGCGTGGGTGACATGATCGACGCGGGCGCCGCCGTCGGCACGGTCGAGGCTGTCACGCTGCGCATCACGCGCCTGCGCGACGCCGACGGCCGGGTCTGGTACGTGCGCAACGGCACCATCACCCGGGTCGGCAACGAGTCGCAGGGCTGGTCGCGGGCCTACGTGGACGTCCCGGTGGGCTACGACAGCGACGTGACGGCGGTGCGCGACGTGCTGGAGCGGATCGCCAAGGAGATGTGGGACGACCCCGAGTTCCGGGAGACGGTGATCGTGGAGCGGCCCGACGTGTTCGGCGTGGAGCAGCTTTCCGACAGCATGCTCGTCTTCCGCATCTCGGCCAAGACGCTGCCCTCCAAGCAGGCGCAGGTCGCCCGCGAGATGCGGCTCAAGGTGAAGAACGCGATGGACACCGCCGGCATCGCACTGGTGCCCGGCGCGTAGGCTTGCAGCGTGACTGAGACCTCCTTCTACGACGCCGTCGGGGGCGAGGAGATTTTCCGGCGGCTGGTGCATCGCTTCTACGAGGGGGTGGCCCAGGACCCGCTGCTCCGTCCCCTCTACCCCGAAGAGGATCTGACGGGTGCGGAGGAGCGGTTGCGGGGGTTCCTGATCCAGTACTGGGGCGGCCCCAACACCTACAGCCAGGAGCGCGGCCATCCGCGTCTGCGCATGCGGCACGTGCCGTTCGTGATCGGCGAGGCCGAGCGCGACGCCTGGCTCAAGCACATGCGCGACGGCGTCGACTCGCTGGAGCTTCCGGAGGAGCAGGAGAAGCGCCTCTGGGACTACCTGGTTTACGCTGCGCACAGCTTGGTGAACTCACCCACATAACGGGCATGACCGCCCCATGACTATCCCTTGGTGGCGTGACGCGGTCGTCTACGAGATCTATGTACGCAGCTTCGCCGACGCCTCGGGTGACGGCGTCGGCGATCTCGCCGGCATCCGGGAGCGCCTGCCGTACCTCCGGCGGCTGGGCGTCGACGCCATCTGGCTGACGCCCTTCTACCCCTCCCCCATGGCCGACGGCGGCTACGACGTGGCCGACTACCGGGGCGTCGATCCGCTGTTCGGGTCGGTGGCGGACTTCGAGGCGCTGGTGGCCGACGCGCACGAGCACGGGCTGCGGGTGCTCGTCGACATCGTGCCCAACCACAGCTCCTCGCAACACCCGTGGTTCCAGGCGGCGCTGCGCGGCGAGCGGCGTGAGCGCTACGTCTTCCGCGACCGGCCGAACAACTGGCAGTCCACCTTCGGCGGGCCGGCGTGGACCCAGGTGGCCGACGGACAGTGGTATCTCCACCTGTTCGCCCCGGAGCAGCCCGACTTCAACTGGCGCGAGCCGGAGGTCCACGAGGAGTTCCTGGACGTCCTGCGGTTCTGGCTGGACCGGGGCGTCGACGGGTTCCGCATCGACGTGGCGATGGGGCTGTACAAGGCGGAGGGGCTGCCGGACCTGCCGGGGGTGGACGACCAGTCGTTCACCTCGCGCTCGCCGGTGTGGGGGCAGCCGGAGGTGCACGACGTGTACCGGTCGTGGCGCAAGCTGCTCGACGGCTACCCGGGCGAGCGCATGGCAGTGGGCGAGGTGTGGACGGACGACCCGGAGGACCTGGCCCGCTACGTCCGGCCGGACGAGCTGCACCAGAGCTTCAACTTCGCCTGGCTCCAGGCTCCGTGGTCGGCGACGGCGTTCCGGAAGGTGATCGACGACACGCTGGCGACCGTGCCGTTCGCGACCTGGGTGCTGTCCAACCACGATGTCGTACGGCACCGCACCCGCTACGAGACCGCCGACCCCGGAACCGGACTCCTCAGGGCGAAAGCGGCATTGCTCGCCATGTTGGCGCTTCCCGGGTCGGCATATCTCTACCAGGGGGAGGAACTTGGACTCCCCGAGGTGAAGGATCTTCCCCCGGAGGCGCGGCAGGACCCGGTCTTCTTCCAGTCGGAGGGAAAGCTGCCCGGGCGCGACGGCTGCCGGGTGCCGCTGCCGTGGACGGTGACGGGACCTTCCCACGGGTTCTCCCCGGACGAGACGCGGCCGTGGCTGCCGCAACCGGCGGAGTTCGGGGCGCTGAGCGTGGAGGCGCAGGCCGGCGACCCGGCCTCGACCCTGGAGTTCTACCGGGCCGCGCTGGCCTGCCGCCGGGAGCTGGTGGAGGAGATGCCGCACACCATCCAGTGGCTGGACTCCCCCGAGGACGCGCTGTTCTTCGGCCGGGGGCGGCTGGTGTGCGTCCTCAACTGCGGCACGGAGGCCGTACGGCTGCCGCCGCATGAGCGCGTCCTGCTGTCCAGCGGCTCCCTGGCGGGTGACGTCCTTCCTCCGGACACGGCGGCCTGGCTGCTGGGCACACCCGTCACCTGACTTCAGGGGAGAGGGTGTGCGCGCCGCGTTCGCCCCGGACCGGGATGACCGGCACCGAGAGCAGCGCGCACACCAGCCCAGCCGCGAACCCCGCCCAGTAGCCCGCCCCTGTGATCAGCAGGCCGGCCAGCGGGGTCACGGCCAGCGCGACGACGTTCTGGATGGTGTTGTGGGTGCCCAGCACCCGCCCGGCCGCGCCGGGCCCGGCGAGCTCCCCGGCCGCGAGGTACGCCAGCCCGTTGCCCGCCACCGTGATCACCGCGGCCAGCGCCAGCATCACCGGGCCCGGCCACGACCCGGTGAAGGTGCCCGCGAGCAGCAGGACGAGCACGGCCAGGCTGCCGAACGTCAGCAGGCGCAGCGGCGCCATCCGCAGGCCCGTCCGATCGGACCAGCGGCCCACCGCGATGCGCACCGCCGCGCCGCCGATCGCGGCCACGCCGAACAGCCGTCCCGCCTGCACGCCGTCCCAGCCGTACACGTGGACGAGGCACGCCACGCCGTACGTGCTGACCACGATCTGCGGCACCGCCTGCAGCGCGCTCGTCGCGTGGACCCGCCAGAGGGCGGGCTGCCGGTACGGCGAGCCGACCGGCGCGGGACCCGAGCCGGGGCCGTCGCGCGGCGGCTCGGCCAGGAACAGGGCGGCCAGCACGGCGGCCAGCAGGCTCACGGCGGCGCACACCGCCAGCACGCCCGGGATGCCGTGCGCGCGTGACACAGGCGGCAGGACGAAGGCGGCGACGGCCATGCCGAGCGTGTAGGACACCTGCCGCAGGCCCATGGCGACGCCGCGCTCCGGCGGGCGGAACCAGCGCAGCACGATCCGGCCGCCGCCCACCATCGCGGCCGACCCGGCGGCGCCCGCCAGCGCCAGCAGGCCGACGACCGCCCAGACTCCGGTGACGAGCGTGACGGCGGCGAAGAACACCGCCGCCAGTCCCACGCCCAGGCCGAGCACCAGCCGCTCGCCGTGCCGGTCGGCCAGCACGCCCCAGGGTACGAGGGCGAACAGCACGCCGATGCCCGGCGCGTTCGCCACGATGCCGGCCAGCGGCAGGGGCAGCTCGAAGAAGCGTTGCAGATCCGGCATGACGAGGGGGAGCCCGAACAGGCCCAGGGTGACGCTGGCATGCGCGTTGACGCCGAGGGCGAGCATCACCCAGCGCCTCAGGTCCCGCTTCGGAGGGGACACGCCGCTAGGCAGGGATCTTGAAGCGTTCGAGGTAGGCGACCTCCTGCGGCGTCAGCCTGCGGGGCGCGCCGGCCTCCACGTCGTAGCCCACGACCACCGAGGACGCGGTCACGAACACCTCGTCGTCGTCACGGATCTCGTAGGCCAGCGTGAACCGCACCGGCTTGATCTCCGTCACCCACGTCTCCACCCGCACCGGCTCGGCCCTGAACGTCAACGGCCGCCGGTAGTCGATCTCGTGCCGGGCGATGACCAGCCCCTTGAACGGCGCGTCACCCGACCGGTACGGGTCGATGTGGAACATGCCGAGCCGGGCGTCCTCCAGGTAGTCGAAGAACCGGACGTTGTTCACGTGGCCGAGCGAGTCGATGTCCGCGAACCGCACCATGCGGGGGAAGACGTGCCGCCGGGTCAGGGTTTCGAGCGATTCGTGCACCACGCCCGCCACCGTACCCGCCCCCACGCGGCCCTTCTCACCCGGCCCTTCTCACCCGGCCGACCGGCGGCCCGGTCGGGGGCCGGCAGCACGGACCGGCAGCACGGGGTGGCAGCACGGTCGGTGTCCAGATTCGAACGGCCGGAGGTCGTTCTGGACGAAGCGGGTGAGCAGCCGCGCGACCGGAGACCCTGGCGCACCTCGCGAGGGATCTGTGCCGCTGGACCCGGCAGGCGGCGCGCGTGCGAGTCGCGACCCGGGACCGCGCCCTCAGCCTGGGCCCCCAGCCCGGGCCCTGAGTCGTGAGGCCCGGGCCCTGAGCCGTGGACGCCGGGATCAGTCGCGGTGGAGCTTGCGGTAGGTCACCCGGTGCGGGCGGGCCGCGTCGGCGCCCAGCCGCTCGATCTTGTTCTTCTCGTAGTCGGCGAAGTTGCCCTCGAACCAGAACCAGTTGGAGCCCTCTTCCCACGCCAGGATGTGCGTGGCGATGCGGTCGAGGAACCACCGGTCGTGCGAGGTGATGACCGCGCAACCCGGGAAGTCGAGCAGCGCGTTCTCCAGCGACGAGAGGGTCTCGGTGTCGAGGTCGTTGGTGGGCTCGTCGAGGAGCAGGACGTTGCCGCCCTGCTTGAGGGTGAGCGCCAGGTTGAGCCGGTTGCGCTCGCCACCGGACAGGACGCCGGCCTTCTTCTGCTGGTCGGGGCCCTTGAACCCGAACGCGGCGATGTAGGCGCGCGACGGCATCTCGACGTTGCCGACCTTGATGTGGTCGAGCCCGTCGGAGACGACCTCCCAGACGTTCTTGTTGGGGTCGATGCCGCCCCTGCTCTGGTCGGCGTAGGAGATCTTGACCGTGTCGCCCACGACGAGAGAGCCGTTGTCGGGCGTCTCGCTGCCGGTGATCATGCGGAACAGCGTGGTCTTGCCGACGCCGTTGGGGCCGATGACGCCGACGATGCCGTTGCGCGGCAGGTCGAACGAGAGCTTCTCCATGAGCAGCCGGTCTTCGAAGCCCTTGGTGAGGTCCTCGGCCCTGATCACGGTGGTGCCCAGGCGCGGGCCCGGCGGGATCTGGATCTCGTCGAAGTCGAGCTTGCGGTGCTTGTCGGCCTCGGCCGCCATTTCCTCGTAGCGCTGGAGACGGGCCTTGGACTTGGTCTGGCGGGCCTTGGGGTTGGAGCGGACCCACTCCAGCTCGTCCTCGAGGCGCTTCTTGCGCTTGACGTCCTTCTGGCCCTCGACCTTGAGCCGCTGCGCCTTGGCCTCCAGGTAGGTGGAGTAGTTGCCCTCGTAGGCGTAGGCGCGGCCACGGTCGAGCTCGAGGATCCAGCCGGCCACGTTGTCGAGGAAGTAGCGGTCGTGGGTGACGGACAGCACGGTGCCGGCGTACTTCTCCAGGTGCTGCTCCAGCCACTGCACGCTCTCGGCGTCGAGGTGGTTGGTGGGCTCGTCGAGCAGCAGCAGGTCGGGGGCCTCCAGCAGCAGCTTGCACAGCGCGACACGGCGGCGCTCACCACCGGACAGCGTGGTCACGTCGGCGTCCGGCGGCGGACAGCGCAGCGCGTCCATCGCCTGCTCGAGCTGGCTGTCGAGGTCCCACGCGTTGCGGTGCTCCAGCTGCTCCTGCAGCTTGCCCATCTCGTCCAGCAGCGCATCGCTGTAGTCGGTGGCCATCTGCTCGGCGATCGCGTTGTAGCGCTCGAGCATCGCCATCGTCTCGGCGACGCCCTCCTGGACGTTGCCGAGGACGGTCTTCTCCTCGTTCAGCGGGGGCTCCTGCTGGAGCATGCCGACCGAGAAGCCCGGCATGAGCCGCGCCTCACCGTTGGACGGCTGCTCCAGGCCGGCCATCATCCGGAGCAGCGTCGACTTACCGGTGCCGTTCGGGCCCAGGACACCGATCTTGGCTCCGGGCAGGAACGACAGCGTGACGTCGTCAAGGACAACCTTGTCGCCGTGCGCCTTGCGCACGCGCTGCAGCGTGTAGATGTACTCCGGCATGACATCTAGCTTAGGGGCTCTCGACCGGGCTTCCGCCGGTCGGGCACCGAAGACAGCCGGAGGGACGGCCGAGGTACGGGGTTGTGGCGCCTGAGGCCGCGGCCGGGCACCGGATCACGGCGCCGGAGGCTCCGGCCGGTCCTCGTCCCGGCGACCGCGGGCGGCGGTGACGGCGTCCCTGTGGCCGTGGGGCCGGCCGGCCAGTGCCGGCACCATGGCCACAGGGCTTGCGTCAACAGCTCGACCAGGACGAGCACGGTCCATCGATCACCATCTGTACGGCCTCGTCGGCGGTCAGCCGGGTGCCGTGCGTGAATCTCTCCGCAAAAGCCTCCTCGCCCAGGACGGCCCGCGCGGCCGCCGTGATGCGGTCGACGTCACCGCGTTCGGCGGGTGGGAGCGGTGCGCCCACGCTGCGGCGGGCTGCGTCAGCCGCGCCGAGCAGGACCGCGGCGCACGCCACGGTGTGCTCCTGCCGGGACAGCGCGCCCGCGAGACCCTCCAGCGACAGGGCGAGGGCTCGGGGCTCGGCGAGAGAGCGAGCGACGTCGAGAGCGTGCAGGTGGTGGGCGACGGCCTGGGCCGCTTCGCCGCGGAGCTCGGCGACGAAGCCCAGCTCGGCGAGGAGCAGATGGTCCCCCGCCTGGGACGACACGTGCCCGTAGCCGTCGCGTATGTGCAGCAGGTGCGCCTCCGCGGCGTCCAGGTCACCGGAGCGGCGCGCCCCGAGGGCCAGGCCCATCTCGGCGTGGAGCTCGCCGTAGATGTAGCCCTGTTCGGCGGCGATGCGACGGGCCTGCTCGTGCAGTTCGCGCGCCCGGCCCCAGTCGCGCGCCAGCAGCGCGAGGCGGCCCAGCCCGGACAGCCGCGCCGCGACCTCCGCCGCCAGGCCCAGGTCCCGGGCGATCCGCAGTCCTTCGTGCTGGCGGTGCTCCGCCTCGCCGTACTCCCCCTTGATCTCGGCGAGCACGGCGAGCGGCGACACCGTCTGCAACTCGCCCCATCTGTCGCCCAGTTCGCGGAAGAGCGAGGCGCTGCGCCGCCCGTCGCGGCCGAGCCCTCGCAGGTCGCCGCGGTCCAGAGCGAGTCTCGCCCGCAGGCCCAGCGCGGCGGCCGTGCCCCACTGGTCGCCCGCCTCGGTGAAGAGGGTCAGGGCGCGCGTGTTCCACGTGTCGCTGTCGGCTGCGGCACCGGCGCTGAACAGGCCGTAGGCGCACAACCACAGGCCACGCGCGCGGCGTACGAGATCGGGGACGGCGTCGGCGTCCGGGGCGGCGGCAGCCCAGTGATCACCCGTCAGCAGCGCGAACGCGCGGTGCAGGAGCGCTGCTTCCGCCGTCACCGGCGCGGGCGCCGACGCCGGAACGGCGGTCAGCACGGCCTCCAGGCTGCGCCGGGCCTCGATGAGACGGCCGCGCAGCAACCACCACCACGACAGTGCGGTGGCCAGGCCCACGGCATCGGCCGCCTCACCCGCGGCGGCGCGGCGTATCGCCTCCTCGAGAGCCGCGCGCAGATTGCCGGTCTCGGCATCCAGCCGGGAGAGCCAGGACCGCTGCTCGGCGCCGCGCAGCCGGGACTCGGCGTGTTCGGCGAGCGCCAGGTAGTGACGCAGATGCCGGTCGCGTACGGCGGTCAGGTCCTCCATCTCGTACAGCCGCTCCATCGCGTACGCGGCCACGGACTCCAGGAGCCGGTAGCGGGGCCCCGTGGGCCCGTTCACCACGACCACGAGGGACCGATCGACGAGGCGCGCCACGAGCTCGGGCACCTCCTCCCGGGCGACGCCGTCGCCCGCGCACACCGCGGTGGCGGCTTCAAGGTCGCAGCCGTCACCGAACGCGGCGAGGCGGCGCAGCACGATCCGTTCGGGCGCGCCGAGGAGTTGCCAGCTCCAGTCGATCATCGCCCGCAGGGTCTGCTGCCGGGCTGGTGCGCCGCGCCGGCCGGAGCCGAGGATCTTGAACCGGTCATTGAGCCGATCCGCCAGTTCCCGGACTCCGAGCGCCCGTACGCGGGTGGCGGCGAGTTCGAGGGCGAGCGGGATGCCGTCCAGACGGCGGCAGATCTCCGCGACGGCCGCGCGGTCCACCGGCTCCAGGGCGTCCAGGTCCGTGGGGAAGCCGGGGGCGGATGCGGCGGCGCGGTCCATGAACAGCCGTACGGCATCGGGGTCCTGGAGTGGTTCGACCAGGAACACGGCCTCACCCGCCAGGCCGAGCGGCTCCTGGCTGGTCGCCAGCACCCGCAGTGCGGGGGCGGTGGTCAGGAGGACATCGGCGAGCTCCGCCACGGCGTCGACGATGTGTTCGCAGTTGTCCAGCACGAGCAGGATGCGGCGATCCCGCAGGGCATCGGCGAGGCGGTGGGCCGGTGAGCCGGCGCCGGGCCGGGGGGAGTGGGTGTCGTCCCGGATACCGAGCGTGGCGGCGATGACCTGGGCGAGGTCGGCGCCGGTGCCGGCGCGGAGGCCGGCGAACTCGACGAGCCAGATGCCGTCGCCGGCGCCCTCGTCCGTTCCCACCGCGGCGGCCGCCGCCACGGCCAGGCGGGTCTTGCCGACGCCGCCGGGGCCGGTCAGCGTGACCAGCCGGGTGCCGCGCAGGAGGCCGGAGAGGTCGATGAGGGCCTGGCTCCGGCCGATGAGGGGGGTGAGCGGCACCGGCAGGTTCGAGTGGGTGCGCCCGGGCACCTCGCCCCCGGCAGCCGTCGGGCCCGGCGCCGGCGGGGTCTCCAGGCGGGGATCCTGCCGAAGCACCGCCCGGTGCAACGCGGTCAGCTCGGGGCCGGGGTCGACTCCCAGATCCTCCGCCAGCCGGCGCCGCAGGTCCTCGTACGACCCGAGGGCCTCGCTCTGCCGCCCTGACACGTAGAGGGCCCGCATGTGCAGGGCACGCAGGCGCTCCCGCAACGGGTACCGGAAGACCAGGTCCGCGAGCTCCGCGGCTAGCAGCACGTGGTCTCCGGCCTGGAGGCGGGCCTCGGCCTGCTCCTCCAACACCGACAGCCGCTGCTCGGTGAGGTGCTGCACGGCCGGCCGCATGAACTCCTCGTCCGCGAAGTCGGCGTAGGCGGGCCCCCGCCACAGGTCGAGGGCCTCGGTGAGCAGGGCGGCCCGGGTGCGCGGATCCGGGCTGCACCGGGCCTCGGCCACGAGGGAGCGAAACCGCGTGGCATCCAGCTCGTCGCCGTCGAGCTCCAGCCGATAGCCCGGCGGCTGCCGCACCACCCGGTCCCGGCCGATGACCCGGCGCAGCTGGGAGACCCTGGTGTGCAGGGCGCCCGCGGGTCTGCCCG
The DNA here is from genome assembly GCF_031570565.1 of Nonomuraea sp. 3-1Str. Lineage (NCBI taxonomy): Bacteria > Bacillati > Actinomycetota > Actinomycetes > Streptosporangiales > Streptosporangiaceae > Nonomuraea > Nonomuraea sp. 3-1Str. Next base: position 87,938 of record NZ_JALHBK010000017.1, on the reverse strand, counting down.
GCGGGCGGTCGCCCCACAGGTCGTCGATGAGCCGGTCCGCCGAGACGGGGCCTCCGTCGTGGGCGAGCAGATCCGCGAGCAGCACCCGTACCTTGGCCTCCGGGATCTTGACCTCCCGCCCCTCCTCGTCCCACACGGCCAGTGGCCCGAGCACCCCAAACCGCATGGGGCCACTGTATGTCTTTGCATGGATCAAGGCGGACTCGCTCCTGGCTTTCGACATGTCTTTGCATGCATCGAGATGGACTCGCTCATGGCTTCCGACGGCACCACCTGCAGGCGGCCGTCAGCCCTTCCGAAGAAAACCTGAAGCGCCCGAAAGCACAGTCGTATGGGTGAGGCGCCACGCGTGCCCCACGGAACGACACGTGTGAGAGGGAACCATAAGCATGACCAGGTACGGGGACAAAAGAGGCGTGATCGCCGGGGATGCCACAGGCATTGCTCTGGCCATCGCCAAGCGCCTCGTGGAAGGTGGTGCGCGGATCCTGCTGACCGCCCGCACACCGCAGGAACGCATGCGGCTGGGCGACGAGTTGGGCTCCTCCGCCCGTGTCGTCAACCCGGCCGCTCTCAGAACTCACCTGGAGGCCGGCGGCGGCGTGGATCTGCTCTTCGCCGACTCCGTACCCACCACGCGACCGCTGCTGTCGCACGTCAAGGACGGTGGCGCGGTGGTGCTCACCACACCCGCCCCGCCCCCCGCCGCCGTACACGACCTCGCCGCGGAGCTCGCCTCCCGCGGCATCCGCGTCAACGCGGTGGCCCCGGACTGTATCGAGTCGCCGGGCGGCAGCGCCGCGTCCCTGCCACCGCTCGGCCGTCTCGGAGCCGCCGAGGAGGTCGCCCGCGCCGCGCTCTTCCTGGCGACGGACGCGACCTTCACGACGGGCGCCCGGCTCCCCGTCGACGGCGGCCTGCGCCGGGCGTGACCCACCGGCGCAGTCGCCCATGCCCGGATCACTGCCGCCAGACCCGCTGCACCGCACACGGTGCGGCCGAACAGACGACGTCCCTGGAAAGACCCGGAGTACACCACATGAGTACCGCACCCGACACCGCAGCCGGCTCGGCCGCAGGCACCGGCGCCCGATCCGGCACGAGGGGCAGGGGCGAGGAGCAGCAGAAACTTCCGCTCCTCGCCCTGCTCGCCCTGGCCACCGCCGTCTTCATCACCAGTCTCACAGAGACGCTCCCCGCGGGCCTGCTCCCGGCGATGAGCGACGACCTCCGCGTGGGCGAGTCCGCGACCGGCCAGACGGTGACGATCTACGCGCTCGGCACCGCGCTGACCGCGATCCCGCTGACCGCGGCCACCGCGAGATGGAGGCGCAAGCGACTGCTGCTGGCCGCCATGGGGGGCTTCGCCCTGGCCAACACGATCACGGCCATGTCGTCGCTGTACGCCCTGACGATGACGGCGCGGTTCGTCGCGGGTGTCGCCGCCGGCCTCGCCTGGGCGCTGCTCGCGGGGTACGCGCGCCGCATGGCCCCCGTTCACCTCCAGGGCAGGGCGATAGCCATCGCCATGGCGGGCATCCCGGTCGCGCTCTCGCTCGGCGTACCGGCCGGGACCTTCCTGGGCAAGGTGACCGACTGGCGCGTGGCCTTCTTCGCGATGACGGCGCTCACCGTGCTGCTGCTGGCCTGGATCATGGCGACGGTGCCGGACTTCCCGGGACAGTCCAGTGGCGAGCGGCCCCGGATGCTGCGGGCCCTGCGCGTGCCGGGGGTGGCCGCAGTCCTGTTCGTCACACTCATCTTCGTCCTGGCCCACACCATCCTGTACGCCTACATCGCCGCCTTCCTCGACGATCTGGGCATGGGCGGCAACACCGACCTGGTGCTCCTGGTCTTCGGCGCCGCCTCGCTGGTGAGCATCTGGATCGTCGGTGCCCAGATCCATCACCGGCTGCGTGCCCTCAGCATCGCCAGCGCACTGTCGGTCGCCGTGGCCGCCGCGCTGCTGGCCGTCCTGGCCGATCAGTCCGCTTTCGTCTACCTCGCCGCCGTCCTGTGGGGTCTCGGCTGGGGCGGGGTGCCCACCTTGCTCCAGACCGCGGCCGGTGACGCGGGCGGCGACCAAGCCGACGCGGCCCAGGCGATGCTCGTCACGCTGTGGAACGTCGCCATGGCGGGCGGTGGTGTCATCGGCGGCATCCTGCTCGACCTGCTCGGCAGCGAGTCGTTCCCGTGGAGTGTGCTGCTGCTCCTGCTGCCGGTGCTCGGGGTCGTCCTCGCCGCGCGCAGCCACGGCTTCCCCGCCAGGCGATCCTCGGTCGAGTCCCCGTGACCGCACTCCCCAGGACAGACTGATCCCCATGTGTGCCGGAGACCTGCAGGAGCCTTGATCCTCTCTGGCACCTGTTCGGCCGCGACGTTCGGGGAGGCGGCATCGGGATCATCCGAACCTGATCCCGGCCTCCCCCGACGCGTCGCTGGAACGAGAGGGAGTCGAGGTGTCGATGCCGCTGCCTCCGTACCAAAGCCCCTCGTGAGTTGTCCCGGGGACACGGCTCACCCTCGGGGAACCGCCGCCCGGCTGGGGCATGCGGATCCACCGTCCGTTGCATCCACTCCGGCCGTTGCATCCACTCCGGCCGTTCCATCCGCTCCGGCTGGGAGACGATCTCGTCCCTGCGGCTGCTGCCGGGAGTTCTGGCCGTGGGGGACGCAGTCGATCACCGCTCGCAAGCGCCTGGGTCCCTCTTGGCAGTGCCCGGTCCATCTCAGTCGCCCGCCGTTGCCGTTGGCGGCGGCTGTTCTGGGAGCTGTTGAGGTGTCGAACTGGGCGCTAACTCCGGCTCGTCGTTCAGCGACAGCTCTGTCATGAGGGAGTTGGGGGTCGAGAGGCGGTCCGGCGTTGATTGAGGGTCTGAGGCCGATGAGTGGTCCAGCGTCGACTGCGAGTCTTCGGGGTTGAGGTCTTCGGGGTTGAGATCCTCGGGGTGGAGCTCTTGGGGTGGGTGGAGCTCTTCAGGGTGGAGGTCTTCAGGGTGGAGGTCTTCAGGGTGGAGGTCTTCGGGGTGGAGGTCTTCGAGGGGTGAGGGGACCGGGATCGCTGCCGTCTCGGTGTCGGTTAGGTGGGTGGGCTGGATGACCGGGAGGCAGATGCGGTCCCGGCCGAGCTCCTTGGCGCGGTAGAGGGCCAGGTCGGCGGCGGCCAGGAGCTCTATGAGGTCGTCACCGTGCAGGGTCATGATGGCTACCCCCACCGAGATCGTCACGGTGATCATGGCGTCGTCGGCGGCGACCGCCATGTGACTGATGCGGTTGCGGAGGCGTTCGGCCACCTGGCGCGCCTCGTGGACGTCGGCCCCGGGCAGCAGGACCACGAACTCCTCACCGCCGAAGCGGCCCACCACGTCGTATTCGCGCAACTGGCTCCGCAGCGTGGCCGCGACCGCCGCCAGGACCTGGTCGCCGACGAGGTGGCCGTGTCGGTCGTTGACCCGTTTGAAATGGTCGATGTCGACGATGAGCAGTGCCAGTGTCTCGCCGGTGCGCCGGGCGCGGACGATCTCGGTGTCGGCCTCGCGCTGCCACGCCGCCGCGTTGAGGAGGCCGGTCTTGGGGTCGGTGCGGGCGGCCGCCTGGAGCTGGGCGTGCAGGAGGCTGCGTTGCAGCAGTACGACCGGTGGCAGCGCGAGAATGAGCAGGCCGAGATTGAGACCGGCCGAGATGGCCACGCTGACGCCGAGGCACAGCTCCACGACGTCGAGCAGGGCGCTCTCCTTGTCCCACAGGACCTCGCGCCACGGCACCTCGGGGTCGGCCATGTGCGCGGCCAGGGCGATGAGGGCCGTATTGAGCAGGGCGAACACGATCGCCGCTGCCACCGCCAAGCCGATCGGCTCGATGGCGCCCCGCGTCAGCGCCGCCGGATCCGGCACCAGCCGGTGGAACGCCATCGAGGCGGCGCATCCCGCCAATCCGATGGCGGCCGAGCTGAACACACGGCGATGCAGCACCGTGGCCCGGACCCGCCATTGCAGGAGCATCTGCAACACGATGGGCGCGAGTAGGGCATAGAGGGACGGCAGCAGCAGCGCCACCGGCAACCACCACGCTGACAGCAGGTCGCGGGAGACGCCGGCGGGCATGCCGAGACGTCTCGTCGCCTCGATGCATACCGCGCCGCACGCCATGAGCGCGACGAATGCCATGACGTCCGACCACCGAACCGGGGTGGACGCCGCCAGCAGGACGATCGCGACGAGGTCGAGGGCCACGATCCCGACGAGATAGATCACGAGGGGACGCCGCTGCCCTAGCAGCGGCCAGCGGCCGACCAGGGTGGACACTCCGTCGCGAGGCGTGATCGGGGTGTGACGAGGGGCCGCCATCACGTCTCCTCCCTGACTAACGATATGTAACACAATAGTTGCGGAGTGTGCGTTGTGCGATCGGAACCGATACGTTGGGCGACGGGACCACCTAGGTCATCGTGGTCTCTAAGGGAGATTCCGGCTCACTCCACGAGCGGGGAGACGACGGAAAGGAGTAGCCATGGCGCGAGGTGTGACCTGGTCTTGATGCGACGTCTTGTCTGATCTTGATGCGACGCCTTGGCCTGGTCTTTCTGCCTTGGTCCTTCTGGGCTTGGCCTATCTGGGCTGGTCTTTCTCAGCTTGGCTTCTGGTGGCCGACGACTCGCCCTTGTCCCCTCTCAGCCCCATTGCTCTCCTCCTGGGCTGACGTTGCTCCCCCTCCAGGCATCGCGTTGTCACCCCTCTGAACCGGCGTTGTTCGCCCTCCGGGCCTATGTTCCCCCGGGAGTGCGTTCTTCCGGCGGGTTGAGCTGGGCCCTTTCCATGCCTTGCGGCGTTGCTCCAGGCCTCGGGTCGTTTCCCTTCAGATTGGGTGTTGGCCCCCTTCAGGCTTCTTGTTCTGCTATTTCTCGTGTCCGCCTTCGGCTTTCTTGTGTCCGTTCGGGTGCCGGCTTGTCGTGAGGTCGGCGGGGTGTTCTGAGTGGTTCTGGGGCTGAGGGGCTTTCTCGTATGGACCCTCACCTGGCCGTACCGGCCCGAAGCCCTTGGGGAGAGGGCGTCGGGCCGGTTGTGTGTGGGAGTGCGGCGGTGTCAGGCCGCGATCGGCTCCCTGGTGGGCCACTCGGCGTCTTCCGCCTCGTGCTCGTTGTCGTCCTCACCGAGGATGCGGATCACGGTGCCGTCGGTACGGGCCGGGCGTCCCTTGGAGCGGGAGGGCTTGGAAGGCGCCTTGCCGGAGGCCGGAGAGGTCGGGGCGGGCGAGGTCTTGGGCCGCTGAACATTGGAGGCGGCGGTGTCGTCGGCACGGAGTGCGTCCGCCCCGTCGCCGGTGTCGGAGGCCTTTCCCATGGTGTGAAGGTGATGGGACTCTGCCTGGTCGGCGGCGTGACGAGGCTCGCCTGCGCGGGTGGCGGGAGCGAGGTCCCTCTGGTTGGAGGCGTAGGCGGCTTCGCCTGCGTCGTCCGCCGGGGCAAGGGGAAGCGGGGTGAAGGCGGGAGGCTCCGGAAGAGACGGGCGGGCATGATCGGTCCTTCCCGACATGCCCGTGCCCGCGCTCGTCCCCATGCCCGTGCCGGTGCTCGTACCCATGCCCGCGCTCATGCCCGCGCTCATGCCCATGGCCCAGTCCTGGGTCTCCGCGTCCAGGCGGTCGCGCATCTCCTTGCTCACCGTGGCAGCGCCGCCGCCACGCTCCGGCTTGACGAAGGCACCGGTGCCCCAGCGCAGGTCATGACCCACCGCGCTCGCCTCGATCTCGGGCATGAAGCGGCGGTCACCCTCCGGGCCGAACTCGCGGATGCGGAGCTTGCCGGACACCACCACGGGCTGCCCTATCTTGATCGACTGCGCCACGTTGTCGCCGAGGGACCGCCAGCAGCGCACCGCGAAGCAGACCCTCTCGCCGTCGGTCCACTGGCCGGTCTTCCTGTCGAAGTAGCGGTGCGACGTCAGGACCCGGAGTGAGGTGACCTTCGCCCCGTCCTCGAAGGTGTACTGACGGGGCTCTGCTGCGACGTTTCCGGTGAGCGTGATGTAGATGTCGTTCATCCCATTGCCTCCCATGTCAGCGGGCGGGGTGCCCGCAACCTGGGATCACGGTGCCGGAAGGGGTGGAGGGCCCGGGGCGCCGAATGGCGTTCTGTGGATATGCGGGGTGGAGGGGCGGGCCGGTTGTGGAAAACGTCGTGGCGCTCGGCTCACCGCTGCCGAAGGGTCAGCGCAAGAGGGCCGTGCGTCGGCCCGACGCCGTTGGAAGCCGCGACACCGTACGAAACCGGGACACCGGAGGAAACCGCGACACCATACGACAACGCGACACCGTAGGAAACCGCGACACCGTACGAGAACGCGACACCGTACCGGACTGCATCGCCCTGCCGGACCGTGGCAGGGCCGTCGGGTCGGCGCGAACGGGCGAATGCGAGTGTGCGGGCCAGCTAGCCGGCGAGGGTGCGGATGGCCGTGTAGAAGGTGTGGTGGCGGCCGAGCTCGCGTTCGACCGGCTCAACCACCATGGTCTCCGCCACCGCCGCGACCCGTCGCCGCATCTCCCGTTCCAGCCGTTCGCGCTCCTTCGATGCTCCCAGCTCGACGAAGTTGCGTGCGGCGATGCCCGACAGTGCCCCGAGGCCCAGGACCGAGGCCATCATCAGCCCCACCCATGGCAGCGCGGCCGTGTCACCCAGGAGCTGGAAGCCGAGCGGCGACTGGCCGGGCAGGAACAGTCCCGTCACCAGCCAGCCCAGTCCGAGCACGAACGCCGCCACCAGCAGGTACTGCCAGATCTTCAGCAGCCACCACCAGCCCGGCACCTGGTCGAGCCGGGGCGCCACCTCCGAGAGATCCTCCGTGAGGGCCTGCGGAAGCTGCTTGAGGTGCGAGCGGGCGGCGTGATGCAGGGACGACCGCCACACCGGCTGCATGTCGCCCGACAACCCGTCGGCGAGGGCCTGCACCGCGTTCACCACCTCCGCGGTCTGGGCGCTGACCGTGCCGGTGGTGATGCCGCGGATCTCGTCCCCGACGTCCTGCAACCGCAGCGTCTTGACCGGGTCGGGCCGCAGCTTGGAGATCCAGCGCGGGTACGGCCAGCCGACCCAGTTCATGGAGCGTTCGGCGTAGACGTTCTCCATGGCCTCGCCTACCGCCGGGACGCCCACGGCGTCGCACAGCGCGTCGGTGAGGCCGAGCCTGCGGGCGTCGTCCACGGCCGACGGGGCGGACAGGGACTCTCCCACCGGCATGGCCGTGTTGATCCGCTGTTCGAGCCGGTGGAGGTCGGCTTCCAGCTTCTGAATGGCGGCCCGGCGCCGGGAGACGGCTCCCGCGACGACGGTCTTGAGACTGTCCACCCCGCGTCCGGTGGTCGCCGAGGTGGGGACGACGGTCGGGTGCTCGACGCCTTCGCGGCGCAGCAGGTCGTTGAGGTCGATGACGAGCTCGGCGAGCTCGGCGGCGCTCAGCTTGTCGGCCTGGTTGAGCGCGAACACGGTCACCGCCTCGTGCCCCGCCAGCTCCGTCACGTAGCGGCGGTGCGTGGAGGCGTCGGCGTACTTCTGCGGGTCCAGCACCCACACCACTAGATCGGCCCGGCCGATGAGCCGGTCCGCCTCGTTGTCGGTGAGGGCCCTGATCGAGTCGTGGTCGGGCAGGTCGAGCAGGATCAGCCCGTGGAGCTGGGTCTCGCCCCGGTCGAGGGCGCTGGCACGGGCGAACCGGTGCCGTTCCTGGATCTGCAGCCAGTCGAGCAGCGGCGCGGCGCCCTCCAGCCCCCACACGCAGGCATGGGTGCGCGCCGTGGTGGGTCGCCGCACGCCCGTGGGCGACAGCTCCAGCCCCGAGATGGCGTTGAACAGCGACGACTTGCCGCTGCCCGTGCCCCCGGCCAGCGCGACGACGGTGTGCTCCGACGACAGCTTGAGCCGCTCGCCGGCCCGCTTGAGCAACGTGCTCGCCTCGGCCAGCAGCTTGGGCTCCAGCCGTCCGGGCCCGAGCTCCACGAGCTTGGTGAGCGCGGTGAGCCGCGGCGCCAGGCCGGGTCTGGTGGTCATGGTGGTCATCGCGCCACCTCAAGGTTGTACGTGGCCTGGTAGAGCCGTGTCGCGATGGACTCGTCCGGGATCCCGGCCGAGTCGAGCGCCTGCACGTAACGCATGGACTCCTCGTCGAACAGCATGCCGATCCTGGCGCGCAGGTCGCTGAGCGCCTTCGCCCCGATGCCGCGCAGCGACTCGGCGCCCAGCAGGGCGTTGACCAGCCGGTGCGGCACACCCGTGGTCGCGCCGCTGAACATCGCCACCATGAAGATCAACGACAGCGAGTCGGCGTCGAACGACACGACCTTCGACACCGAGCGCTTGGCCACTCCGTCGGTGCGCACCAGCTCGGTGACGTGCTCCTGCCAGGCGGCGATGGCGCGGGCCGCGTGCCGTACGAGATCGTCGGAGGGCCGGTCGAGATCGGCGGCGAGCTTCGCGCCGAGCGGCGAGCGGTGGCGCCAGCGGGCCGCCACCTCGTCGGCGGCGCGGGTGGCGGCCGCGACGATCACCGACTCCAGACCGGCGCGCAGCGCCGCCCTGAACGCCAGCACCCGCTCGGGGGCCTGCCGGGCCGCGCGGCCGCGCCTGCGCAGTTGCAGCGTGCGCATGAGGTCGCCCGAGCCCGCGAAGTCCTGCCACCGCGCGAGCACCTCGCCGTGGATCAGCGAGCCGCCGCGGAAGGCCCGGTCGATGTCGGACAGCGCGTTGCGGTACGCGGCGTCCACGTCGGAGCGCAGCTCGCCCCGGAACGCCACTTGCGTCTCCATGTGCTTGGCCAGCGCGGGTACGCGGGTGCGGAAGCTGTCGAGCACGCCGTCCAGGGTCTCCCGTACGGCCTGCGCCCGGCGCTCCTCGTCGACCGACAGCTCGGCCAGCCACAGACGCAGGTCGGTGACCTCGCTGTCGGGCAGCCGGCCGTCGACCACCTTGGACTCACCGATGACGAACCGGTCGATCTCCCCCAGGCCGTACTCGGTGAGCATGCGGGCGAAGTGCTTGAGCACCACCTCGCGCGCCTTCGGCTGGACCCGCGACAGGACGATGGCTAGGCGGGCGCCGCGCTCCTTGGCCATGCGCAGGAGGTTCCAGGCGGGGGCGTCGGCGTAGCGGGCGGCGGTGGTGACGAAGACCCACAGGTCGGCGGCGTCGAGCATGCGCTGCGCGATCTCGTGGTGCTTCTCGACGACCGAGTCGATGTCGGGGGTGTCGAGCAGCGCCACGCCCTGGGGCAGCTTCTCGGTGGGGACGACGACGAGGCTGTCGGGGCCGGACTCGGCCGTGGGCTTGTCGATGCGCCGCAGGCCGCCGAGCAGCTCTCCCTCGGCGAACCACCGCTGGTCCTCCGGGTGGCAGGCCAGCACGGGTACGCCGGTGGTGGGGCGGCGGACGCCGGTGCGGGAGACGTTCTTCTCGGCCAGAGAGTTGACCAGCGTGGACTTGCCGGCGCCGGTCGAGCCGGCGATCACGATGAGGGCGGGCGCGGTGTTGGTGCGCACTCTGGGGAGCACGTAGTCCTGGAGCTGGGCCAGGAGGTCGGCGCGGGCCTGCCTGGCCTCGTCGGCGCCCGGCAGGTCGAGGCCGAAGCGCAGGTCGGCGACGCTGACGCGGAGGGTGTCGAGGGCGGAGGTGAGCGCGGCGACGGTCTCCGGAGGAAGAGCCTGCGCCCCCGTCCCAGCCTTGGCCTCAGGCTCAGGCTCTGGCTCGGACTCTGGCTCTGGCTCCGGCTTTGTCTCCGGGTCCGGCTCAGGGTCTGTCGCCGGCTGCCGAGTGCTCCCGGTCTCGGGCTCCGCCTGAGCGGTCCCGGTCCCGGTCGCGGTCTCGGGATCAGGATCGGGATCGGTCCCCGGCTGCGTGTCGGCCTCGGCGTCGGTCTGGGGCTCAGGCTCGGCATCGGTCTGGGGCTCAGGCTCGGCGTCGGGCTGGGGCTCAGGCTCGGCGTCGGGCTCGGGCGAAGGCTCAGCGTCGGCCGTGGGCTCGGGCTCGGTCGAAGGCTCGGCGGCGGCCTCGGGCTCTGCCTGCGCGGCCGAGGCCCGGGAGGCCGGCGGGCGGAAGGCCGCGGGTTGGAAGAGCGAGGGCCGGGAGGCGGGCGGCTCCTCGGGCTCCGGCTCCGTCGCGAACTCAGGCTCCGGCTCGGGCTCCGGTGCCGTTGCGTACTCGGGCTCGGGCTCCGTTGCGAACTCGGGCTCGGGCTCGGGCTCCGGTTCCGGTACGGAGTCCGTTCCCGCCTCTGGTGAGGGGTCCTCCTCCGGCTGCGCGGCCGGTGAGGCGGCGCCGGGGTCGGCGGCGTCCTCGTCCGTGATGGCGCGGAAGCGCAACGTCTGCTCCCCCGGCGACTCCTGGCGCCCGTCATCCATGGCCGTGTTCACGGCAAGCGCTCCGCTCGAACCATCTCGACCTCCTGGCCGACGCTCACGACATCGCCGACGACGACGATCGCCGGCGGCCGTATCCCGGCCGCGGACACGCGGTCGGCCACGGTGGACAGTGGAGCGATAACCGCCCGCTGGGTCGGAAGGGTACCGTCCTGCACCACCATTACGGGAGTCTCCGGTGAGCGTCCGTCTCGCAGGAGGGCCTCGGCCACCTTGGCGAGCCGCTCCACGGCCATCAGCAGGACCAATGTGCCCTGCGAGCGGGCCATGGCGGGCCAGTCGACGGTCGAGGCGGGATCGTCGGGCGCCACGTGCACGGACACGACGTGGAACTCCTGGCTGACGCCCCGATGGGTCACGGGGACCCCCGCCGAGGCGGGCACGGCGACGGCGCTGGTGATGCCGGGCACGACGACCACGGGGATCCCGGCGCGGGCGCAGGCGAGCATCTCCTCACCGCCGCGACCGAACACGAACGGGTCGCCGCCCTTGAGCCGCACCACGAACTTGCCCTGCCGGGCGCGGTCCACGAGCAGCTCGTTGATCTTCTCCTGGGGCAGTGACCTGCCGTACGGGACCTTGGCGGCGTCGATCAGCTCGACGTCCGGCGCGAGCTCGTCGAGGAGGGCGCGGGGGGCGAGGCGGTCGGCGACCACGACGTCTGCCTGGGCCAGGAGCTGCCGGCCGCGCACGGTGATGAGCCCGGGGTCGCCGGGTCCGCCGCCGACGAGGGCCACGCCGACGGGCTTGGTGCGGCTGCGCCGGGCGTCCACGGTGCCGTCGCGCAGGGCGCCCACCACGGCGTCCCTGATGCCGGCGGCCCTGCGCGGGTCGCCGCCCGCGGTGACGGCCACGGTGATCTCGTCCACGCGCCCGGAGGCGGGGGTCCAGGCGGCGGTGGCGTCCTTGTCGTCGGCGCGTACGCACCAGATGTGCTTGGCCTCGGCCTCGGCGGCGACCGCCGTGTTGACGGACCGCTGGTCGGTGCAGGCCTGGACGAGCCAGGCGCCGTCGCAGTCGCCCACCTCGTACGGCCGGGCGTGCCAGGTGACGCGGCCGGCGGCGATGAGGTCGTCGAGAGCGGGGGTGACACCGGGCGACACCAGGGTGACCACCGCGCCCGCCTCCAGCAGGGCGGGAACCCGGCGCTGGGCGACGCGGCCGCCGCCCACGACGAGGACCCGGCGACCCGAGAGCCGCAGGCCGAGGAGGTAGGGGCCCATGGTGGGATTCTCCCGTTCGCGAGGGTTGGGCTGTGTCAGGAGGTAAACCTACCGGGTCCGGGCGCGCCCGGTGTTTCGCCCGCGTCAACCCGTGTCATCAGCCGTCACACCGGTTTCTCCGTCACCCCCGCCGAGTCGAACGTGGCGACCTCGTGCATGGTGCGGACGGCCGCGCAGACGAGGGGATGGGCGAGCAGGGCGCCGGTGCCCTCGCCGAGCCTGAGCTCCAGGTCGACGAGGGGGCGCAGCCCCAGGGCGGCCAGGGCCGCGGTGTGGCCGGGCTCGGCCGAGAGGTGCCCGGCGACGCAGTGGTCGACGCTGGCGGGGTCCAGGGCCGCGGCGGCCAGGGCGGCGGCTCCGGCGATGACGCCGTCGAGGATCACCGGCACGCGCGCGGCGGCGCCGCCGAGGATGTAACCGGCGATGGCCGCGTGCTCGAACCCGCCGACGGCGGCGAGCACGCGCAGCGCGTCGCTGGCCTCGGTGCCCGCCCGGGTGACGCCGTTGACGCGCAGGGCCTCGCGGACGATGCCGACCTTCCGCTCGTACGTGGCGTCGTCCACGCCGGTGCCGCGCCCGGTCACGTCGGCCGGGTCGGCCCCGGTGAAGGCGGCGACGAGCGCGGCGGAGGCCGTGGTGTTGGCGATGCCCATGTCGCCGGTGATCAGGCAGCGGGCCCCGCCGGCGACCAGGTCGCGGGCGACCGCGATGCCCGCCTCGATGGCCCGCGCCGCCTGGTCGACGGTCATGGCCGGCCCCTTGGACAGGTCGGCGGTGCCGTACCCGATCTTCCGCTTGAGCAGCGACGGTGCGTCGGGCAGGTCGGCCGCGACGCCGACGTCCACCACGGTCACCGAGACGCCCGCCTGGGCCGCGAAGGCGTTGGCCACGCCGCCGCCGGCGAGGAAGTTGGCGACCATCTGGACGGTCACCTCCTGCGGCCAGGGCGTGACGCCGCTGGCGTGGACGCCGTGGTCGGCCGCGAAGATGGCCAGCGTCGCGGGCTCGGGCATGGGCGGCGGGCTGGCGCCGGCCGCACCGGCGAGCCGTACGGCGACCTCCTCCAGCACGCCCAGCGAGCCCCGCGGCTTGGTGAGGCGGTCCTGGTGGGCGCGGGCCTCGGCGAGCGCCCGGGGGTCGGCGGGACGGATCGCGGCGAGCGTCTCTGCGAGCACGGCGAACCTCCGTGGGATCAGGAAGGTGAGGATCAGGGGACGAGCTGGAGTGCTTCCTCGTAGCGGTCGATGACGACGTCGGCCAGGGTGTCGCAGTCGCCGATCACCTCGGCGCAGCGGATGTCCAAGTCAGGATGGCCCGCTCCGTAGGCGAGCGCCTGCGCCCACACTCGCTCCAGCACCCCGCCGGCGAACAGCAGGTAGGGGACCACGATGACGCGCTTGGCGCCGAGGCGGCGGCAGCGTTCGAGCCCACCGGGCACGCCGGGCGGAGTGACGGAGACGAACGCCGTCTCGACGGTCATGAAGTCGTAGGCGTGGGTCTCCCAGAACAGCCGGGACACGCGGTGGATCTCGGCGTTGGCGGCCGGGTCCGTGGAGCCCTCGCCGACCAGCACGACGGCGGTGTCGCCGGGCTCGACGTGGCCGGGCTGCAGCTCGGCGGCCGGAGCGTCGACGGCCCGCAGCTGGCGGAACCTGCCGCCGACGACCTCCAGGGGACGCAGGCGCGGCATCTCGGTGGCGGCGTCCTTGAGCCGCTCGGCCAGCAGCGCGAGCACGCGGGGGTCGGGGCCGAGGGGGCGGCCGTAGTCGTACATCAGCGTGGGGTGGCGTCGCGTCTCGGCCTCCAGCGCCTGCGGCCACTCCTCACCGACGCGGCTGAGGCTCAGCGGCAGCGCGACCAGGCGGTGGTGGCCGCGGGCGACCAGGGAGGCCACGGACTCGCTCAACCGCGGCGTGGCGCGCTCCAGGTAGCCGCCGGAGACGTCGGCGGCGTGCTGGTCGAGCCGGCAGCGGAGCCGGTGGACGAACCTGCCGAACTCCGCGGAGTCGGCGTCATCGTTCGAGCCCTGCCCGATCAGCAGGAGCGGCGGCTTCATCGAGGGAATCTCCGGAGGTAGACAAAGACACGCGAGGATAACCGATGCGCACCCGTGAGCGACAGGTCACTCGGTGTACGCGGGGACCGCGTGGACGACGAAGACCGGGTCGGAGGCGGCCAGGCCGTGCGAGCCGTCGGGCTGGAGGATGAGCTTGGAGGCGAGGATCTGGGTGCCCTCGGCACGATAGCCGTGCTCGCGGAGCCGGTCGAGCACGGCGGGCACGCGTTCCAGGGTCCTGACGGCGCACACGAGCGTGCGGGGGCGGCGCTCGGCGCAGGCGACGATCACGTCGATGCCGCCTCCGCCCACGAACACGGCGTCCGGGTCGGGCAGGGGCTCCAGCGCCGGGGGCGCCTGGCCGCGGGTGAGCGCGACCTTGACGCCGTGGGCGAGCGCGGAGGCGCGCAGCCGGGCGCAGGCATGCTCGTCGCGCTCAACGGCCATGACGGCCGCGCCGAGCCTGGCGCACTCGACGGCGATCTCGCCGGAGCCGGCGCCGACGTCCCACACCAGGTCGCCGAGCCGGGGTCCGAGCTTGGCCAGGACGAACGCCATGACCTCCGGGGGCAGGGGGCCGCCGAGCGGCAGCGCCCACTCGGCCGGTCCGGGCTGCGCGCCCGCCACCCACCCGGGCGGGCCGGGCCGGTGCAGCGGGTCGATGACCAGCACCACGTCCGGGTCCTTCCAGGGGCGGGTGGTGGCCTCGCCCATGCGGCTGTGGGTGACGCGCCGGTCGGGGCCGCCGAGATCCTCGCAGACGATGAGCGAGCGGGGGGTGGTGGGGGCCAGCTCGCGGGCGATCTCGGCGGGGCCGACGCCCGGGGTGACGAGGATCGCCACCTTGGGGTGGGCGCGGCAGGCGTTGACGACCCGGCCGAGCTGGTCCGGGCCGGCCGGGGCGACGACGAGGGCGTCCTCCCAGGGCAGCCCGGCGCAGGCGAAGGCGCGGGTGACGAGCGCGGTGGCGGGCAGCACCTCGGGCCGCAGGCCGTGGGCCCGCAGGGAGCGGACGACGCCGAAGAAGCCGGGGTCGCCCTGGGTGAGAACGACGACCGGGCCGCCGCCCTCCTCCGCGTGCCGGTCGAGGGTCTCCAGGAGCGTGCGGCCGTGGGGCTCCGGGAGAATGCGGTCGTGGGGCTGCAGGAGCGTGTCGTCGGGCACGACGGCCGCCGAGAGTTCGAGCCGGCCCAGCAGGGCGCCGGGGCCCACGACCAGCGTCGCCGCGTGGAGCCGGTCGACGGCCTCGGCCGACAGCTCCGATCCGTCCCAGCCGACCACCGTGATCATGGCGCCTCACCGTCCTCACCACCAAGAGTGACGGTTTCGTGGTGGTTTAACCAGATGCCGGGCTAGGGCAGGTCGGACGGGACGAGGCTGTAGACGACGAGGTCCTCGCCGCGCAGCGCGTTGCGGGCGACGCCCTCGCGGACGAAGCCGGCCTTCTCGGCCACACGCTGGGAGGCGGGGTTGGAGACGGCGGCGCGCAGCACGAGCCGCTGGAACCGCTGGACCTCGAACAGCCACCGGGCGACGCCGAGCACGGCCTCCCCCGCGTACCCGTTGCCGCGCGCCCACGGCGCGGTCATGTAGCCGACCTCGGCGGACTCGTTGCGCCAGTCGACGTCCCGCAGGTCCACGTTGACGGCGAACCGGCAGCCGTCCAGCTCGACGGCGGCCCAGGCGATCCCCTCGCCCCTGACGCGCATCCGCTCGGCGACGGCGACGAAGGCCCTGGCGTCGGCCTCGGTGTAGCCGCGCGGCACGCCGGTCCTGGCCTGGGTGAGGGAGTCGGCGCCGGTGGCGGCCAGGCCGGGCACGTCCGCCTCCGACAGGGGGCGCAGCAGCAGGCGCGGGGTGCGCAGCTCGGCCCGGGGCAGCGTCTCGGCGGGGGTGCGGCCGTCCTCGCGGAGCAGGCCGAAGACGACGAGGTCGTGCGGCCCGTCGTCCTCCAGGCTGGCCTCGCGCAGCACGCCCTCCCAGGTGAAGCCGGACTTCTGGGCGACGCGGAGCGAGGCGAGGTTGTCCAGGTTGGCCGTCAGGTCGACGCGGCGCAGGTCGGTGGTGGCGAACACCCACGCGGTCAGCCCGCGCACGGCCTCGGTGGCGTAGCCGCGGCCCCGGTGGAGCGGGTGGACGCCGTAGCCGACCTCGGTCGTGCCGGCGCCCCAGGACGTCTTGAACAGGCTGATGGCGCCGACGATGCGGCCCTCGGCGTCGGCCATCGCCAGGTGCGTGCCCTGGCCGGACTCCCGCAGCTCGTGCACGCCGGTCTCCAGCCAGTGGGGCACGCCGGCGACGTGCGCGGGCGCTCTCGGCGGCAGGAACCGGACGCCGGACTCCACGATCGATCTGATCCGCGCGGCGTCGGCCGGGCCGAAGGGGCGGAGCGTGAGCCGGGGGGTGACGACCTTCACGTCGGCATCGAACACGACCGGCAGCGTACACAGGCGCGATGTTCTCTGCGATGTTTGCCCATGAAAGCGGGGGTAGGGGCGCCCAGGAGAGGAGTGAGAACCATGGATCGAGGAAGCGCCAAACACACTCCACGCGTCGACGAGCAGCAGAAGCACGAGACCGAGGGGCTGGTACGCGGCGGCGGCCCGACCCACGCGGAGGAGTGGAAGGAGCCCGAGCCCATGTCAGCCACCGGTGAGGAGAGCCACGGCAAGTACCCGCCCGGACACGAGCCCGGCACCCCCGAGGGCATCACGCAGGAGGGTGTCGAGGCCCGCAGCGACCTGGCCAGGTGGCTCAACGACAGCCATTTCCCGTCCTCCAAGGACGAGCTGGTGCGGCAGGCGCAGGACGGGCACGCGCCGGACCACATCGTCGGCATGGTGCGGGGGCTGCCGGACCGCAGCTTCGAGAACGTCGCTCAGGTGGCCGAGGCCTTGGGACTCGGGATGGAGAAGCGGAGGTGGTGACCCGTGCGGCTCGACTTCATCCGGCCGTTGTACGAGCGCCGCGGGCCGTACGCGTCGGTCTACACGGGGGCGTTCACCGAGGGGGACCGTGAGTCCCGCTGGCACGCCGTCCGGGACCGGCTGGATGCGGCGGACCCCGACACGCTGAAGGTCGTGGAGAGCGAGGCCCTACGGCCGGGGCCGGGCCAGGCGCTGTTCGCCACCCACGGCGACGTCGTCCTCGCCGAGCCGCTGGCCGAGCCGCCGCCGAGCGAGCTGGCGGTCTGGTCGCCGCTGCCGCACGTCACGCCGCTGCTCCTGGCGAGGGGCGAGAACGTGCCGCACCTACGGGTCATCGTGGACCACACGGGCGCCGAGGTGACGGTCTTCGGGGGCGGGTCGCCGCGTACGTCCACCGTGGAGGCGGAGGACTGGCCGTTGCAGAAGACCGCCCAGGGCGGCTGGTCGCAGCGGCGCTACGAGAACGCGGTGGAGGAGACCTGGGAGAGGAACGCGGCGGCGGTGGCGCGGGACGTGGACGAGCAGGTACGGCGGATCGGCGCCGAGCTCGTCCTGGTGGCCGGCGACCCGAAGTCGCGGGCCATGCTCACCGACCACCTCGGCACGAAGGCGTCGGACCGGATCGTGATGGTGGAGCACGGCAGCCGCTCCGGCCACGGGGCGTTCGAGCGGGACGTCGAGAAGGCGCTCGACGCGTGGCTGGAGGGCAGGCGAGCCGAGCTGCTCGACCGGCACCGCGAGGCGTCCGGACCGACGGGGCTGGCCCGGGTGTTCCAGGCGCTGCGCGAGGGGCGCGTGCACGCCCTGCTGTCGCCCGGTGAGCTGCCGCGTGAGGTGTGGGTCGGCGAGGGCGGCACGCAGGTCTCCACCGACGAGGGGGAGCTGCGGGGGTGGGGCGTCGAGGAGCCGGTGCGTGAGCGCGCCGACTCGGCGCTGGCCAGGGCGGCGGCCATGACGGACGCGGAGCTGTGGTTCACCGACAAGGTGTCCGACGTCGCGGCCGTCATCAGGTACTGACGGGATCAGGTGCTGATCAGGACCTCCAGTGTCCTGGGGCCGTGGACGCCCTCGACGCGGTTGAGCTCGATGTCGCTCGTCGCGGAGGGGCCGCTGATCCAGGTGAGCGGGCGGGCCGGATCGAGCCGGGTGACGGCCTCGGGCACCCCGGCCACGATCTGGTCCGCCCGGACCACGCACAGGTGGTAGTCGGGGACGAGCGTCTGCGCCCTGCTCCCCTGGCCCGGCCCCGTGTCGAGCACGATGGTGCCGGTCTCGGCGACGGCGACGGCGCATCCGGTGATGACGCCGTCCGCCGTGTACGGGTCGGCCGGGGGCGCGCCCGCCTCCCGCGCGGGCGTCCACGCCTCCGGGAGCCCGTCGGGGACGACCATGTGCCGCCCGGCGACGATCCCGGCGATGGTGGCCGGGACCTCGGCCTCGGGCACGACGTGGACGATCGCCCGGTAGTCGCCCACCCGCTCGGCGAACAGGGCCACCAGGTCGTCCACCGGCGCCGTCGCGCGGTAGTCCCGGGGGATCTCCAGCTCCGGGGCCCCGTCGACGGCCCGCCTGATCCGGGCGAGGATCTCCTCGCGCGCGCTCCTGCTCACCCTTCTCGCTCCCACCAGTCTCTGAAGGATTCCTCCGGGATGTCCGGCAGGTCCCGGGTGTCGGTCCACGCCGACAGCGGACCGGGCAGCCGCCTGGGCACCAGCTTGCGCAGCCGGGTGGCGGCCCGCTGCGCCGTGGCCAGCCTGGCCTGGTCGTTGAGCACCCATCCGGCGATGCGCATGCCGGCCCGCTCGGCCGCGCCGTGCGGCGCCTTGGCCCGCAGGTCGACGAGGACCTCGGGGATGTCGATGGCGACCGGGCACACCTCGTAGCAGGCGCCGCACAGGCTGGAGGCGTAGGGCAGCGACGCGTCGAGATCCGAGGTCATGCCGCGCAGCTGCGGGGTGAGGATGGCGCCGATGGGGCCGGGGTAGACCGACCCGTACGCGTGGCCGCCGGCGCGCTCGTAGACCGGGCAGACGTTGAGGCAGGCCGAGCAGCGGATGCAGCGCAGGGCCTGGCGGCCGACCTCGTCGGCGAGGACGTCCGTGCGGCCGTTGTCGAGCAGAACGAGGTGGAAGTCCTGCCCCTCGGCGGAGCCGGTCCACGTGCTGGTGTACGGGTTCATCCGCTCGCCGGTGGAGCTGCGCGGCAGGAGCTGGAGGAAGACCTCCAGGTCGCGCCAGGTGGGCAGCACCTTCTCGATGCCGACCACGCTGATCAGCGTCTCCGGCAGGGTCAGGCACATGCGGCCGTTGCCCTCGGACTCCAGGACGACGAGCGTGCCGGTCTCGGCGACCATGAAGTTGGCGCCCGAGATCGCCACCTTGCTGCGCAGGAAGCGCTCGCGCAGGTGGACGCGGGCGGCCTCGGCCAGGGCCGCGGGCTCGTCGGTCAGGCCGGGCGGCGCGTCGTCCATCTTGTCGAGGAAGATCTCGCGGATCTCCGCCCGGTTGCGGTGGATGGCGGGCACGAGGATGTGGCTGGGGAAGTCGTCGCCGAGCTGGACGATCAGCTCGGCGAGGTCGGTCTCGTACGCGGTGACGCCCTCGGCGGCCAGCGCCTCGTTGAGCCCGATCTCCTGGGTGGCCATGGACTTGACCTTGACCACCTCGGTCTCGCCGGTGGCCTTGACCAGGCCGGCGACGATGCGGTTGGCCTCGGCGGCGTCCCTCGCCCAGTGGACGTGGCCGCCGGCGGCGGTGACGGCCTCCTCCAGCTGGACGAGGTACCGGTCGAGGTGGCGCAGGGTCTCGTCCTTGATCGCCTTGCCGGCGGCGCGCAGCTCCTGCCAGTCGGGCAGCTCGCCGACGACGCTCGCGCGCTTGCCGCGGATGGTGTGCGTGGCCTTGCGGAGGTTGTACCGGAGCTGCGAGTTCTGAACGGCCTGCGCGGCGTTTTTCGGGAAATTTCCGGGCATGCCGAGGAAAGTGGCGCTCATGATGCTTTGCCCTCTTCGGTGGAGGCGAGGATCTCGGCCAGATGCATGACCCGGACGCCGGTCCGCTGGCGGCTGAGCATGCCGCCGATGTGCATGAGGCACGAGTTGTCGGCCGCGCAGAGCACCTCGGCGCCCGTGTCGAGGACACTGCGCACCTTGTCGGCGCCCATCGCCGCGGAGACGGCCGGGTTCTTGACCGCGAACGTCCCGCCGAACCCGCAGCACTCCTCCGCCCCGGCCAGCGGGACGAGGTCGAGGCCGCGGACGTTGCGGAGCAGCAGGGCCGGGCGGTCGGCGAGGTGCAGACCGCGCAGCGAGTGGCAGGTCGGGTGGTAGGTCACCCGGTGCGGGAAGTACGCCCCCACGTCCTCGACCTTCAGCACGTCCACCAGGAACTCGGTCAGCTCGTACACCCGGGGCGCCACCTCGGCGACGGCCGCCGCTCCCCTGCTGCCGGGCCGTACGAGCTTGGGGTACTGCTCCCGCACCATCGCGGCGCAGGAGCCCGACGGCGCGACGACCGCGTCGTACCCGGCGAAGACCTCGGTGAAGTGGCGGGCGAGCCGCACGCCCTCCTCGCGGTAACCGGTGTTGACGTGCATCTGGCCGCAGCAGGTCTGCGCGGCGGGGAAGTCGACGTCGCAGCCCAGCCGGCGCAGCAGGGACACGACGGCCTTGCCGGTGCCGGGGAAGAGCGTGTCGTTCACGCACGTGATGAACAGGGCGACTCGCACCGCTCTCCTTCCGAGGACCAGATCCTGACGAGGAACCGAGGTATGGTCAGACCACAGTATGGTCAGACCATAGCATCCAGGGAGACCCGTTGACCGGCACCGGCTGGCAGCCCGTCAGGAAGACCCGCGCGTTCGAGGACGTCCTCGCGCAGGTGGAGCGCCGCATCGCCGAGGACGGGCTGACGGCGGGCGACCGGCTGCCCGCCGAGCGGCACCTCGCCGAGCAGCTCGGCGTGAGCCGGTCGTCGGTGCGCGAGGCGATGCGCGTGCTGGAGACGCTCGGCGTGGTGTCGTCGCAGGTGGGCCGGGGACCTGACGCGGGGGCCGTGCTCGTCTCCAAGCCCGGCGCGGCGCTCACCGATCTGCTGCGCCTGCACCTCGGGCTGGCCTCGCTGGAACCGCGCGAGGTGATCGACACCCGGCTGATGATCGAGCGCTGGGCGGCGGCACGGGCCGCCCTGACCGGCCCGGACACCTCGGTGCTCGCCGAGGCGATCGCCGGGATGGACGCGGCGGCCTCGGCCGAGGAGTTCGTGGAGCACGACACGGCTTTCCACTGCGCGCTCGCCGAGGCGTCAGGCAACCGGCTGACGGCCGCGTTCATGCGCTCGCTGCGCGACTCGCTGCGCAGGTACGCGGTCGAGGCCGTCGTCCGGCTCGGCGACACCTCGGGGCTCCAGGCCGACCACCGGCGCATCCTGCGGGCGGTGCTGGACGGCGATCCGGACGAGGCGGCGGAGGCGGTGACGGACCACCTCGCGCGCGCCTACCCCGCCCCGGCCGGGGAGTGACGGGTCACTCCTTGACGTCGGCCTCCCGGCAGTTCGCGCCCGAGCAGGCGACCATCGCCTGGAGCCGCTCCTGGAGGTTGCGCACCAGCTCGGGGTCCGCGTCGGCGGCGAGGTTGTGCAGCTCGTACGGGTCCTTGACGAGGTCGTAGAGCTGGGTCTCCCCCGTCGCGTACTTGACGTAGGCGTGGGTCTCGGTGCGCACCGCCTGGTAGTCGGGAACGGGCGTCTGGGCGGCCGAGGACTTGTCGGCCGGCCTGGCGAACTCGACCAGCGCGTTCCTGCGCCACGGCGACGGATGCTGCCCGCGCAGCAGCGGCACCAGCGAGCGCCCCTCGGTGAACGCCGGCACCGTCGCCCCGCCCAGCTCGGCGAACGTAGGCGCCAGGTCCACGGTCTGCGTCATCTCCTTGACCGTCGAGCCGGCCGCGACCCCCGGCCCCCGGATCACGAGGGGCACCCGGATGGACTCCTCGAAGGGCGTGGTCTTGCCCTGCTTGAGGCGGTGAGTGCCGAGATGGAAGCCGTTGTCCGAGGTGAAGATGATGTAGGTGTTGTCGAGCTTGCCGGAGGCGCGCAGCGCCTCGACGACGGAGCCGACGAGGTCGTCCACGCCGAGCATGGAGCGCATCCGGGCCTGGAAACGCTCGTCGACGCGGGCGATGGCGCTCTCCGAGAGCCTCGGGTGCCGGCGCAGCCAGGCCGGCTCGCGGCTGACGTCCTCCTGGTCGAACGAGGGCGTGCGGGGCGCCTTGGCCCCGGCGAAGGCGTCGGCGTGGCGGACGGCCGGGTTGTTCGGGTTGTGCGGCCCGATCGGCGCGAGGTAGAGGAAGAACGGCTCGGCGGAGGCGGTGACGAAGGAGCTCGCCTTGCGGGCGAGCACGTCGGACAGGTAGTCGTCCTCGGCCCAGCCGTAGTCGACGGTGCTGCCGTTCTCGTTGAGCCGGTAGCCGTACTCCTCGTAGAGGCGGCGGACGGGCACGTCCCACTCGTTCCAGCCGGGTGGCACGAAGGTCTCCTCGGCACTGCCGCCGGGATAGTGGTTGAGGTACTTGCCCATGAGCCCGGTGCGGTATCCGGCCTGCTGCATCCAGACGCCCACGGTGGAACGTTCCAGACCTGTCGTGTGGAACTTGTCGAAACCACCCTCGGGCGGGGTGTTGGTCCACACGCCGTGGCTGTGGACGTACTGGGAGCGCAGGATCGACGAGCGGGACGGGCAGCACCAGGAGTTCGTCACGAAGTGCCGGTCGAAGGTGGCACCCTCGCGCACCAGCCGGGTGATGTTCGGGAAGTACGGCAGAGTCCCCGTCTCCAGGTCGTCGGCGAGCACCATGACGATGTTCGGCTTCGAGGCCCGCGCCTGCGCCGAGGCCGCCGGGAGAAGGGCCGCGGGGGCTGCGGCGAGGAACAGCAGGACTGAGGTTATGCGGCACAGACCCTTGAGCACAGGTCAGACCTCCCCGGTAGATCATGCATTGACACGCGAGGCCGGCGCCGCCGTAATAGAACTAAATTCTGGAGGTGTCATGAAACTCGGCCTCAACCTCGGATACTGGCAGCGCCATCCCAACGACGCGACCGAGCTCGTCCGGGCCGCCGAACGGCTCGGCTACGACTCGGTGTGGACCGCCGAAGCGTACGGCAGCGACGCCTTCACGCCGCTGGCCTGGTACGGGGCCCACACGTCTCGCATCAAGCTTGGCACGTCGGTCGCCCAGCTCTCGGCCCGACCCCCGGTCACGACCGCCATGACCGCCATGACGCTCGACCATCTCACGGGCGGGCGGCTGCTGCTCGGCGTGGGCGCCTCCGGCCCGCAGGTCGTCGAGGGCTGGTACGGCCAGCCGTTCGCCCGCCCGCTGGCCCGCACCCGCGAGTACGTCGAGATCATGCGCAAGGTGTGGCGGCGCGAGGAGCCCGTGACCGGCGACGGCCCGCACTATCCCCTCCCCCTGCCCGGCGGGCTCGGCAAGCCGCTCAAGCTCATCACGCACCCGCTGCGCCCGGACATCCCCGTCTACCTCGGCGCGGAGGGCCCCAAGAACGTCGCCCTGGCCACCGAGGTCGCGCAGGGCTGGCTGCCGCTGTTCACGTTCCCCTCCAAGATCGAGGAGATGTACGGCGACGCGCTCGCGCGGCGCGGCCCCGACTTCGACATCGCGGCCATGGTCATGGTGGTCGTCTCCGACGACGTCCGGGCCGCGCTCGACGGGGTGAAGCTGATGCTCACGCTCTACATCGGCGGCATGGGCGCCCGGCACCGCAACTTCCACGCCGACATCATGGGCCGGATGGGCTTCGCCGAGGCGGCCGAGCGGATCCAGGCGCTGTACCTGGCGGGCCGGAAGGACGAGGCGTTCCAGGCGATCCCGGACGAGCTGGCCGACGGCATCGCGCTCGTGGGGCCGCCGGGGCGCATCAAGGAGCGCCTCGAACCGTGGCGCGCCTCCCCCGTCACGTCCCTGCTGGTCATGGGGCCGCGTGACGAGGAGCAGCTCACCACGGTCCGCGACCTGGTCCTCGGCTGAATCCGGTCAGTCCGGGCGGGGCGCCGGGTCGGCGGTCACCGACCGCAGCAGCGGCCTGCTGAGCGCCCCCGCCCCGACGACCCCGGCGAAGCCGGCGGCGACGCACACGAGGAGGGTGACCAGGCCCGAGAGGTTCGGGTCGGTGATCATGAAGGGGATCCCGCAGAACGCCCCCACCAGGATCGCCCCGCCGCCCATGACCGCCAGCGGGATCAGCGTCTCCGCGCGGCGGGCCCGGTCCAGCACCTCCAGCGGCGTGCCGGCCAGGCGCAGCAGCGCGTACGTCTGGCGCCGGTCCAGCACGGAGGAGGCGGCGGTGATGCCCGCGCTCGCGATGGCCACCAGGAACGACACCGACAGCACCACGACCGTGCCCGTGGCGACGTCGCCCAGGAGCCGGCTCCCGAAGGACTCGTCATCGGCCTGGGTCGTCGGCGCGCGGCCGGGCACGAGGCCCGTGAGGGCGGTCCGCGCCCGGTCGAGCACCGCGGGGTCCGCCTGGGTGACGGCCTCGTCCGGCTTCTTCCGCCGCGCGTCCTCGCCGGTGATCCGGGTCGCGTCCTTCAGAGCGATCACGACGACGTCCTTCCTCGTCGTCACCGTGGCCGCCACGCCGGCCTGCTTCAGCCGGTCCCGGCTCTGCTGCGCCACGGCCGCGGCCTGACCGGCGGGCGCGGTCACACGCAGGTGGCCGGTGTCCTGGGCCCCGACCAGGGTTCCGGGGCTGAGCAGCCCGAGGAAGCCGGCCACGAAGCCGGTCAGGGCCACG
The DNA here is from genome assembly GCF_031570565.1 of Nonomuraea sp. 3-1Str. Lineage (NCBI taxonomy): Bacteria > Bacillati > Actinomycetota > Actinomycetes > Streptosporangiales > Streptosporangiaceae > Nonomuraea > Nonomuraea sp. 3-1Str. The sequence goes on along the minus strand of NZ_JALHBK010000017.1, from coordinate 63,517 downwards.
CCGCTCACCGTGCGCCAGGCCGCGCGCGGGTCGTCGACCAGCCGGCGCCCGGCCAGCAGCCGGGCCGGGCGGCGGGCCGAGGCGGCGGTGATCCTGCCGATCAGGCCTACCACCCACGGGCCGGCCAGGTTGAGGGAGAGGAACGCCAGCCCGATCACCACCGCGATCACACCGGCGCTGGTGCCGCGGGAGAGCACTGGAACGGCGGCGAGAGCCGCGACGAGCGCGAGCATCCGCACGAACCGCATCCCGGGAGGCGTCTCCCGCTTGGCCACGCCCAGCGGGCTGACCACGACCCGCCGCAGCCCCACCACGGCCGACAGGCCGGTCAGCAGCGGCACCGCGACCACGGCCCCGATCATGACCAGCGGGCTCGGCCACAGGTCGGAGACGAACCACGGGCCGCCGTCGATCTCCACGCGGGACAGCAGCGGCACGGCCAGCCCGTACGCGGCGGCGCCGGCCAGGGCGCCCGCGAACGCGACGATCACCGCCTCCGTCACGGTCATGGCCACCACCTGGCCCGGTGTCGCGCCGACCAGCCGCAGCGCCGCCAGCCGCTGGTCCCGGCGCGCCACCGTGAGCCGGGCGGCGGCCCCGCCGAACACCAGCAGCGGCACCACCATGAGCACGCTCGCGATGAGGGCGAGCATCTGGTACCCCTCGGCGTCCTCCGTCGGCTCCCCCGCCAGCGAGGCGACCTTGACCGGCGGCGAGCCGACGATCCAGTCGGAGCTGCGCGCGGCCGTGAGCTCCGGCGCGTCCGGCGCGCGACCGGCGACCACGATCAGCTCGTCCGGATGGACCAGCGCCTCGTCTCCGAGCACGCCGGCCCGCTCGGGGTAGCGGGCGGCCAGCTCGGCCGGGGGCAGCCGGTCCGCCAGCTCGGCCAGGGCGGGCGAGAGCCACACCTCGCCGGGCGCCGGCAGGCGCGGCAGGCCGGGCGGCGGCTCGGGGCTCTTCCCCGGCAGGGCCGCCAGGTCCACCACCGTGATCTCCCTGCCGCGCACGTAGTCGTGCCGGCTCGCCTCGACCGCGACGGCCGGGCGCGAGCCGGCGGCGACCGGGTTGCGCCAGGCGCCCCGGTCGGCGCGGTCGGCGAAGGCGAAGTCCACCGTGACCGCGAACAGCAGCAGCGCCGTGGACACCGCGACGGCTCCCAGGGTGAGCCAGGTGCCGAGCATGCCCCTGCGCCCGCCGCCCTTGAGCAGCCGCCAGGTCAGGCCCGCGTTCGTGCCCGCGCTCATGATCGGGCCCCCGCGGCGAGCAGCACGCCGTCCCGGACCTCGACCGTGCGGTCGCACCAGCCGGCGACGCCCGGGTCGTGGGTGACCACGATGAGCGAGGCCCCGTTGTGCTTGGTGGCGTCCACCAGCAGCCGCATCGTGTCGTTGCCGGTCGTCTGGTCGAGGGCGCCGGTCGGCTCGTCGGCGAAGACCACCGCGGGCCGCGTCACCAGGGCGCGGGCGATGGCCACCCGCTGCGCCTGGCCGCCGGACAGCTCGCCGGGCCGCCTCGTCTCCATGCCGCCCAGGCCGAGCGGGCCGAACCACTCCCTGGCCCGGCGTACGGCGTCCGTCCTCGTCACCCCGCCCAGCATGAGCGGGAGCGCCACGTTCTCGTCGGCGGGCAGCTCCGGCAGGAGCTGGCCGAACTGGAAGACGAAGCCGAAGCGCGTGCGGCGCAGGGCGCTGCGCTTCCGCTCGCCCATGTCGTCGATGCGGGTGCCCTCCAGGCGCACCTCCCCCGAGTCGGGCCGCATGATGCCGGCCAGGCAGTGGAGCAGCGTGGACTTGCCGGAGCCGCTCGGCCCCATGATCGCCACGGCCTCCCCCGGCCGCACCGTCATGTCCACGCCGGCCAGGGCCACCGTCTGCCCGAATCTCTTGGTCAGCTCACGTCCAGCGAGCACGTCGTTCATGCCGGAAAGTCTTCCGGCGCGGCCCGTGCGGCGGATCGGCCGTGCGTCCGGTTGTCCCTCGGCCGAACGGCCGATCCTAGAGTGTTCGGCGTGACTATTCGGGTGCTCATCGCAGACGACCAGCAACTGGTTCGCACCGGCTTCCAGATGATCCTGGACGCCCAGCCGGACATGGAGGTCGTGGCGGCCGTCGCCGACGGCGCCGAGGCGGTGTCCGAGGCCAGGCGGCTGCGGCCGGACGTGTGCCTGCTCGACATCCGGATGCCGAAGCTGGACGGGCTGGAGGTGACCCGCGTCCTGGCCGGGCCCGGCGTGGAGAGCCCGATGCGGGTGGTCATCGTCACCACCTTCGACCTGGACGAGTACGTCTACGGCGCGCTGCGGGCCGGCGCCACCGGTTTCCTGCTCAAGGACAGCGGGCCGACGCTGCTCATCGAGGCGGTCCGGGCCGCGGCGGACGGGGAGGCGCTGGTGTCGCCGTCGGTGACCGTGCGGCTGCTGCGCCACCTGGCCAGGCCCGAGCGCGGCACCCCCGCCCCGGACGATCCGCTGACCGAGCGGGAGCTCGACGTGGTGCGGCTGGTGGCCCGCGGCCGCACCAACCAGGAGGTGGCCGGCGAGCTGTTCGTCTCGCTGTCGACGGTCAAGACGCATCTCGGCAGCATCCAGGCGAAACTCGGTGTCCGTAATCGGGTGGAAATCGCAGCTTGGGCGTGGGAATCCGGCGTGGTGGGCTGATTAACAATGAGCTCGGCGGGATACAAGGTGAGGGAGAACCCAGCGCATGGCACGGGGGGAGAACCAACGTGCGCTACGCCCAGGCACCGCCTACGAGAGCCGCCTCCGCCGTATACGTGACGCTCGCCGCGCAGGTCCTCTGCCTGGGCGCCCTCGTGACCTTCGAGCTGGTCCGGGGGCGCAGCCTCGCCGCCCAGCTCGCCGCGTTCGACGGCCGTCCCCGAGGCGCGGAGGCCGAGGCGGTCGTCGGCCCGGTGACGCTCTTCGCCGTCCTCATCCTGCTGCTCGGCGTCGCCACGATCGCCAGCGCCGCCGCGTACACCACCTGGCTGGTGCATGCCCGGCAGGCCGACCACCGGTCCGCCACGGCCGGGCCGGTCGCCGCCGCCTGGCTGATCCCCGGCGTCAACCTGGTGGCGCCCGTCCTGCTGGTCGACGAGCTGTGGCGTGGCGCCCTGCCGCCGGCCGGCCGCCGTCGCCGCTGGCTCGTGCTGCTGGCGGCGTGGTGGACGAGCTGGCTGACCACGCTGGCGCTGGTGCTCGTACGGCTGCCGCGGGAGACGTCGGCCGACGGGCTGACCGGGGTCGGCGTGCCGGAGCTGGTGGCGCTGGCGGCGGCGGCGCTGCTGTGCGCGGCGACCGTCCGGCAGATCACGGCCGTCCAGTGCTCGGCGCGCGGCGTGGCCATGCCCACCGTGCTGCCCGGGACGCGCCGGCCGGCGACGCCGCCGGAGTCGGCGCCGCTCGGCCAGGCGAGCTGATCCGCCGGCCCCGCCGCCCCGTCCGGGCCCCGTCCGGGCCTTGTCAGGCGGCCGTGGGGCCGGAGCTGCCCGGGCTGGCGTGCCACAGCTTGCGCGGCGGTGACGCGACCGCCGGGCCGAGGTCGGAGTACGGCGAGAGCAGGAAGCCGTTGGCGTACTCGATGGGCCGCCCGCCGACGCCGCCCCGGGACTCCGGGTCGCGGGCCATCAGCGCCCGGACCGCCTCGACGCCCTGCGAGCGCCACACCCGTTCGAGGTCGGCGAGGTTCCAGCAGTCCACCGCGCGCAGCGAGACCGCCCGCGTGCCCGTGCGCCGGACCACTCCCCGGGCCACCATGAGCCACGCACCGAACACCGTCGCCGCGCACCTGCCCTGCACCGACTCGAAGAACGTCAGGTCCACCGGGCCCGTCGAGTCGTCGAGCGTGGTGAAGATGACCCGCTGCCCCGAGCGCACGGCCGGCGTCTGCGTGGCCACCTTGACGCCGGCGACCAGCACCTCCGCGCCGTTGCGCTGCCGCAGCAGGTCCTTGGAGCGCACCACGCCGAGCGCGTCGAGCAGCTCGTCGTAGAAGCTGATCACGTGGCGCGAGACGTCGATGCCGAGGATCTCCAGCTCGGCCTCCACCATCTCGGCGTCGGTCATCTCGGGCAGCTCGCCCGGCGGCATGTGCTCGCCGAACCCCAGGGGGAGCTGCACGGCCGCCGCCTCCCCCTCCCGCTGCCTGCCCGGCGGCACGGGGCGGGCGGGGGCGTAGCGCTTGGAGCGGCCGGCGGTGGCGTGCCCCACGTGTGAGGCGGAGGCGCGTTCCAGGGCGCCCACCTGGGCGACCAGGTCGCGGCGGGTCAGGCGGCCGGGCCGCCAGCGGTCGCCGCCGCCGCCCGGGCTCAGGCCGTGCAGCGCGTCCAGGCCGCCCACCTGCACGATCCGCTCCATGATCGGCCGCGATGGGCGGGCGCGGTCCCAGAAGTCCGCGAGCGACGTGTACGGCCCGCCCGCGACCATGCGGTCCACCTCCGCCTCGCTCACCCCCTTGACCGCCGAGAACGGCACCCGCAGCGCGTATCCCTTGCCCAGCTCCCCCGGCCTGAACTCCTCGGCCCTGAACGGCGCCCGCCGGGGCGCGCCGGGCTCGCCCAGCGCGTCCGCCTGGACCCGGAGCCGCAGCGGGGGGCGCGGCCCGAGGCGCTCCACCTGCCAGTCACGGCCCGACCGGTTCACGTCGAGCGGCAGGATCGTGACCCCGCACTGGCGGGCCTCGTCGATGATGACCCGCTGCGGGTACATGCCGGGCTCGTGGGTGAGCACCCCGGCGAAGAACGCCGCCGCGTGGTGCCGCTTGAGCCAGGCCGACTGGTAGGTGGGCAGCGCGAACGCCGCCGCGTGCGCTTTGCAGAAGCCGAACCCGCCGAACGCGTCGAGCACCTCCCAGGCCCGCTCCACGGTCGCGTCGTCGAACCCGTTCGCCTTGGCCAGCGGCACGAACGTCTTGCGGACCAGCTCCCGCCCCTCGGGCGTGGACAGCGAGCGCCGCAGCATCTCGGCGAACGACAGGTCGCGCCCCGTCATCACCGCGATGACCCTGAGCACCTGCTCGTGGAAGACCACGACACCGTGCGTCTCCTTCAGCGCCTCGTGCAGCCGCTCGTGCGGGTAGTAGGGCGCGCGCCACCCGTGCCTGGCCTCCAGATAGGGGGTGACCATGTCGGAGTTGACCGGTCCCGGCCGGAACAGCGAGATGTCCACGATCAGGTCGTGCATCGCGCGCGGCTCCAGCTTGGCGACGAGCTCGCGCTGGCCGGGCGACTCGATCTGGAAGCAGCCCAGGGTGCGGGCGGCGCAGATCATGTCGTAGGTGTCCTGGTCGTCGTGCGGCACGTAACGAATCTCCGGCCGGGTCTCCGGGATCGGCCGGGGCTCCGGGATCGGCGGCTCCGGGTCGCGGGCCTGCGGGTCGGGAGGGCGCTGCTCGTCCAGCCGGACCACGACGCCGTCCACGCGCTCGATCTCGCCCAGCGCGTACGCCATCGCCGACTGCATGCGCACGCCCAGCACGTCCAGCTTGAGCAGCCCCGCCTCCTCCACGTCGTCCTTGTCGAACTGCGACATCGGGAACTCCAGCAGGCTGCGCTCCACCGGTGTGCGGTCGCGCAGCCCGGAGTTGCCGATCAGCACCCCGCACGGGTGCAGCGCGATGTGCCGGGGCAGCCCGTCGAGCTTCTCGGCCAGCCTGAACACCCGGTCCAGCCCCGCCTCCCCCAGCCTGCTGTCGCGCAGCTCGGGCAGGTCGCTCAGCGACGCGGTGATCTGCCTGGCCCTGATGTGCGGGAACGCCTTGGCGATCGCGTCGATCTCGTACGGGGGCAGGCCCATGGCGCCCGCCACGTCACGGATCGCGCTGCGGGCCCGGTAGGTCTCCATCATGGACACGCAGGCCACGCGCTGCTCGCCGTACCTGTCGAAGATGGCCTTGTAGCAGTCGAGCCGGCGCGCGGACTCCACGTCCACGTCGATGTCGGGCAGCCCGACGCGGCCCTCCGACAGGAAGCGCTCCATGAGCAGGCCGTGGTGGAGGGGGTTCACCTCGCCGATGCCGATGAGGTAGTTGACCAGGCTGCCCGCGCCGGAGCCGCGGATGGCGCACCGGATGCCCATCCGCCGGATCATGTCGGTGATGTCGGACACGGCGATGAAGTAGCCGGACAGGCGCTTGCGCTCGATGATCGCCATCTCGTCCCGGAGCCGTTCGCCGGCCTCCCGGGAGCGGGCCAGGCCGCGCGCCGCCATCCCGTCCTCCACCCGGCGGCGCAACAGCGGCACCGGGTCGGCGCCGATCTCGGGCAGGTGCAGGGCGGGCGGGTCGCCGCGCAGCGCGAGCAGCTCACGCGGGTCCATCACGCACTCCTCCGCGACCCTGCGGGTGGCGCGCAGCAGATCGGCGACCCGGCGCGCGTCGGAGCCGCAGATCTTCGCGGCCACCATCGCCATGTCCTTGGAGCCCTTGAGATAGGCGTGGGAGGTGGTGCGTTCCAGGTGGCGCGGGTGCAGCGGGACGAGCTGGCGGGCCGCGTCGAGCACGTCGCCCACCTGGTGGTCGTCCGGGTCGAGGTACCTGACGGCGTTGCTGAGCACGGCGGGCACCCCGGCGGACTCGGCCAGGGCAAGCATGCGGACGGCGGTGATGGCGTCGCGGAAGCCGTACTGGTCGACCAGTTCGACCACCACCCCGGGCACCATGGAGCGCCACAGGCCGAGCAGCGCCGCGGCCCGCTCGTCGCGGCGCGCGGCCATCGCCCGGCCCACGTCGGAGCGGGGGCCGAGCAGCACCGTCAGCCCGTCGTCGGGGGTGACGCCGGGGCCGGCCCACGCGGCCACCATCTCCCGGGTCACCCGCGGCTCGCCGCGCCCGCCCGCGTAGTGGGCGTCGGTGACCAGCCGGGCCAGGCGGGACCAGCCGCCCGAACGGGCCAGCACGGTGATCCGGTCCTCGGCGTCCGCCCCGGTGCGGGGGCGCTGCGGCTTCCGGCTCCGGGCGAGGGGGCTCAGGTCGTCGAGCGCGCCGCCGGAGTCGAGGGTGAGGCCGTCGAGCGCGCCGTCGGGGCCGCCCGCTCCGGCGAGGACGAGGCTGACGCCGAAGACCGGCCCGATCCCGGCGTCCGCGCACGCCTGCGCGTGCTTGACCGCCCCGTACAGACCGTCGCGGTCGGTCAGCGCGAGGATGTCCATGCCGTCGTCGGCGGCCCGCCGCGCCAGCTCGCGCGGGAACGCGGTGCCGTACCGCATCGAGTAGGCGGAGGCCACGTTGAGGTGCGGGAACGGCGCGCCCATCAGTCCCACGCCCTCAGGAGCAGCCAGCCGCCGCTGGCGGTGTCGAACCTCAGCTCGTAGGAGCCCGCCTCACGCCCCGGGCTGGCCTCGACCCGCCAGAACTGGCGCTCGCCCGGATCGCCCTCCCGCACCTTCCACCACTCGCGCGTCACCACCCAGTGGTCGAGGACGCGGCGCACGAGATAGAGCCGGTCACGCCAGACGAACTGGCTGGGCTCGCCCTCCCGGGTCCACACCTCGATCGGATCGCCATAGAGTCTGCTCAAGACGCCTCTCCCCGCGGCTTTTCGACTGTGTTCAGCCACCCGGGGGAAGGCGGGTGTTCTTACATATCGAACATATGTTCTTTGCGGCTCGGAGCGCAAGTCGCTCACGCAGGTGAGCCCGGTCGGCGGCGAGCCCGTGTCGGCCCACCCGGACGAGGCCGATATCGGTAAGCTAACCCGCCGTGAGCGGTGAAACCTCCCACATCGGGCGCTACAGGTTGCTGAGCGTGCTGGGCAGGGGCGGGATGGGCACGGTGCACCTCGCCGAGGACACCGCGGGGCAGCGCGTCGCCATCAAGGTGATCAACGCGGAGTTCAGCCAGCACGAGCAGTTCCGCATGCGTTTTCGCAGGGAGGCCGACGCCGCCCGGCGGGTGCGCAGGTTCTGCACCGCCGCGGTCCTGGAGGCGGCCCTCGACGGCCGGATCCTCTACGTCGTCACCGAGTACGTGCCGGGCCCCAACCTGGAGCAGGCCGTCGAGCAGTCCGGACCGCTGCGCGGATCCAGCCTCGACGCGCTGGCCGTCAGCGTGGCCACCGCCCTGACCGCCATCCACGGGGCCGGGGTGGTCCACCGCGACCTCAAGCCGTCGAACGTGCTGCTGTCGCCCGTCGGCCCCCGCGTGATCGACTTCGGCATCGCGCGGGCGCTCGACACGCTCAGCGGGGTCACGGGCACCGGCGAGATCGTCGGCACGCCCCGCTACATGGCGCCCGAGGTGCTGCGGGGCGACCCGGTGTCGCCGGCGTGCGACGTGTTCTCGTGGGGCTGCCTGGTGGCGTACGCGGCGAGCGGCAGGGCGCCGTTCGGCGGCGAGACGCTGCCCGCGATCGTCTATCAGGTGCTCAACACCGAGCCCGACCTGAGCCAGGTCGATCCGTCGCTGCGCGAGCTGGTCGCCGCCGCCCTGCGCAAGGACCCGGCGGCCCGGCCGACGGCGCAGCAGCTCCTCGACCACCTGGTGGGCCGCTCGGCGGCGCCGGAGCAGGCGGCGCGGACGGTGCGGCTGAGCTGGCAGCAGCAGGGGACGACGCCGTTCACCGAGCCGGGTGTCCCGCACCCGGTCCCGGGCGGCGGGCCGGGATCCCCCTCGCGCGGGCGCAGGCGGGGGCTCCTGGCCGCCGGGCTGGCCGTCGGGACGGTGGCGCTCGCCGGCGCGGTCCTGGCGGCGTGGACGTTCCTGTCGCCCGGCGGGCCGCCCGAGGGGCTGACGCTCCTCCAGGATGACTTCACCCAGACCTCCGGCGGCTGGGGCGGCACCTACGACCCCGACGAGACCGCCTCCTACGGCTACCGCACCGACGGCACGTTCGGCCTCGACGTGGAGGAGGACTACGAGGAGCGCCGGATCAAGGCGCCCACGTCGTACCTCATCGCCACGCCGACGGGGACGCCGCTGCCGTCGAGCACCCCGACGCCGATGATGCCGCAGAGCGTGGTCGTCGGCGTCACCGCGCAGGTCCGGCAGGTCGTCGGCAGCGGCGAGTACGGCGTGTACTGCCACTCGGCCGACGACCGCACCTCCTACGAGTTCGGCCTGGACACGTCGGGGCAGGCCCGCATCCGGCGCATCGTGGACGGCTCGGGCGGCACGCTGGCGCAGCCGGTCAAGGTGGACGGCCTGCCGGGCAAGGCCCGCATCGAGGCGTCGTGCGAGCAGCGCGGGAGCGCGGTGCGGCTGACGATGTGGGTCAACGGCGATCGGGTCCAGCAGGTGGACGACCCGAACGGGCTCGGCAACGGGTACGTGGGGCTGTTCGCCCGCACGCCCAAGGACAGCGAGTCGGTGCTGCGCACCACGTTCGACGACTTCGACCTGCGGGGCCAGCAGCAGACCTGAGGTTCGCCGCACCCCGCCCGAACCTCACCCCACCCGTACGACGCCGTGGCCGCCGCCGGTGGTCACGCGAGCCGGTCGGAGCGACCGGGGAGGTAGCGCAGGCTCAGCCAGACGATGGTCAGGAAGCAGGCGGTGAGCAGGGCCGCGCCGAGGTGGACGCCCAGCGCCGCGTCGCGCATCGACACCAGGGAGCCGAGGAGCGCCACCCCCATGGCCATGCCGGCCTGGCGGGCGGTGTTGAGGACTCCTGAGCCGAGCCCCGCGTAGGCCGGGTCGATCGCCTGGAGCGCGGCGGCGTTCAAGCTGGGCGAGAACACGCCGCATCCGAGCCCGGCCAGCGTTGTGCCCGCCAGGAACAGTGGCCAGGTGCCCGGCCCCGCGACGCCCAGCAGCAGCATCGCCCCGGCGGCGGACACCAGCGCTCCGCTCCACAGCAGTGCCCGGGGCCCGAGCCCGATCAGGCGGCGGTTGATCACGATGGTGCCGAACACCCAGGCGATCGAGAAGGGCAGGAACCATACGCCCGTTCGCGCGGGGCCGAGACTCCAGTGCTGTTGAAGATGGAGAGCGAGCATGAACTGCATGCCGTACCCGGCGAACTGGAACGCCAGTCCGCTGCCGACCGACGCGGAGAAGGCGGCGCGGCGGAAGACCGCCAGCGGCAGCATGGGATGGCCGGAGTGCCGCTCGATCAGCAGGAAGGCGGCGGTCGCGGCGGTGCCGAGTGCCAGCAGCCCGAGGGGGACGGCCGAGCCCCAGCCGAGGGGGCCGCCCTCGATCAGCCACGCGGTGACTGACGCGAGTGCGACCGCCGCCGCCACCTGCCCGGGCAGGTCGGCGCGGGCCTGGCGTCGGGGGGTCTCGGCGACGTGGCGCAGCGCCAGCAGGATCGTGACCAGGCCGATCGGGATGTTGATCGCGAAGATCGCGCGCCAGCCGAGCAGGTCGGTGAGCAGCCCGCCGCCGACCGGCCCCGCCACCAGGGCGAGCCCGCCTGTCGCGCCCCAGACCGTGATGGCTCTTGCCCGCTCGGCGTGGTCGGGGTAGGTGCGGGCGATGATCGCCAAGGTGGTCGGCAGCAGCCCGCCCGCGGCCAGTCCCTGCGCGAACCGCGCGACGATGAGCACGTTCAGCGTGGGACTGACCGCGCACAGCAGGGAGGCCGCGGTGAAGGTGGCCAGCGAGGCCGCGAACAGCCTGCGGGCGCCCCAGCGGTCGCTCATGCTGCCCGCCGTCAGCAGCACGCTGGCGAGTGGGATGGTGTAGACGTTCACCACCCACTGCAGCGCCGTGATGGAGCCGTGGACGTCCCGCTCGATCGCGGGCAGGGCGACGTTGAGCGCGCTGCCGTCCAACAGGACCATGAAGAAGCCGAGACAGACGGCGGCCAGCGCACGTCCGCTCGGCGCCGCGATGGCCCGCTCCAGCGTCCGAGTGCTCATTGCCCGCGGACGAGGTCGCGCACCGCCTGCTTGGCGGCCTGGGTGACGCGCCGGAACGCCTGCGGGTCCTGGGTGGCTCTGGCCAGGACGTAACCCCCCTGCACGGCGGCCACCACCATAGAAGCGGTCGCCAGGATGTCGGCGTCCGGGCGAAAGTCCTCGCGGTCCTCTTCGAGCACCTGGGTGATGCGCCCGACCAGCCATGAGAAGAGCTCCGCGACCGGAGCACGCAGGCTGTCGTCGGTCGCCACGTCGTAGTCCTGGACCAGGCCGCCCAAGCGGCAGCCCGCCAGCGGGTCGCGTTCGAGGTCGAGATAGGCGCACACGCGTTCGACCGCCGAGCCGCTCCCGCTCAGCACCGCCTCGGCGGTCTCGCGCAGCTTTTCGGCCGAATAGCCCATGGCGGCGACGGCCAGGCCCGCCTTTCCCGAGAAGTGGTGGTACATGCTGCCCTGGCCGGCGTGGGCCCGCCTCTGGATCATCGTGGGGCTGGTGGCGGCGTAGCCGCGCTCCCACAACAGCTCCGACGTCGCCTCTATCAAGGCCGTTCTCGTGCTCATGCCTTCGATTGTACATACTTGTATGTACAGAATCCATACGACCCTCGGCGCGGGCTGGGGCCCTGCTCGTCAGAGAACTCCGGCGCGGGCGGCGGCCAGGGCGGCGTCGGCGGCGCGGTCGGCGTCGCCCCGGCTCACCGGCTCGTGGGCGACGAACAGCCGGTAGTAGACGGGCGCCACCGCGACCCGGACCACCTCCCGGGCGTCGACCGTGGCGGGCAGCTCGCCCCGCTCCACGCCCCGCCGCACGACCTGGGCCGACTGCTCGTGGCGGGCCTCGAAGAAGGCGCGCAGGGCCCGCGCGGCCTCGGGGCTCTGCATGGCCGCCGCCACGAACGCCGACGACACGGGCCCCAGCTCGGGATCCTCGAACCCGCTCCGCACCAGCTCGACGACGCCCCGCAGGTCGCCCTGGACCGTCCCCGTGTCAGGAATGGGCCACGGCTCGCCGGCGGCCAGCTCCAGGGCATCGGCCACGAGCCCTTCGACGGTGCCCCACCGCCGGTAGACGGTCGTCTTGTGGACGCCCGAGCGCTCCGCCACGCCGTCCACGGTCAGGCCGCGGAAGCCGTGCTCGGCCAGCTCGCCGAGCGTCGCCTGCCGCACGGCGTCGCGCACGCGCGCGCTGCGTCCACCGGGCCGCTTCACCACTTTCAAACGCTACTCCAGTTGCATTAGTCCTTCGAGTCTGCCATGCTAACGCTACACAAGTTGCGATTGGAGTTCCATCCTGACCATCCTGCTTCGAGACATCACGAAGTCCTACGCCCACCGCAGGGTCCTGTCCGGCGTGTCCATGTCCGTCCGGCGGGGCGAGCGCCTGGGCATCGTCGGCGAGAACGGCTCGGGCAAGTCCACCCTGCTGCGGCTCCTCTCCGGCGCCGAGCGGCCCGACTCCGGCGAGGTCGTCGTGTCCGGCGAGGTCGGCCACCTCGGCCAGACTCTCGGCCTGTCCTCCGACCTCATGGTCCAGCAGGCCGTCGACGCCGCGCTGGCCGGACTCAGGGCCATGGAGCGGCGGCTGCGCGAGCTGGAGTCCACGCTCGCCGCCGAGCCCGCCGAGGGCTACGACGCCTCGCTGGAGGAGTACGGCGACCTGCTCACGGCCTTCGCCTCACGGGGCGGCTACGAAGCGGACGCCCGGGTGGACAAGTCCCTCCACGCCCTCGGCCTTCCCCACCTCACCGCCGAACGCCCGTCCGCGCACACCCGCCGCGGCGAGGCCGGCGGCCGGGAGCGGACGCTGGGGAGCCTGTCCGGAGGCGAGCAGGCCCGGCTCGGGCTGGCGTGCGTGCTGGCCGCCTCGCCGGAGACGCTGCTGCTGGACGAGCCCACCAACCATCTCGACGAGTCGGCGCTCGGCTGGCTGGAGGAGCGTCTGCGCGGCCATCCCGGCACGGTCGTCGTGGTGGCGCACGACCGGATCTTCCTCGACCGGGTGGCCACCGCCGTGATCGAGGTGGAGGGCGGCGAGGTCACCCGATACGGCGGGGGCTACGCCGGCTTCCTGGCCGCCAAGGCGGCGGCCAGGGCCCGCTGGGAGCAGGCGTACACCGCCTGGCGCGAGGAGGTGCGCCAGGTGCGCGACCACGCCGCGACGACCGCCCGCCGCGTCGCCCAAGGCCGTGCCATGCGCGACAACAACAAGATGGCCTACGACCGCAACGCGGGGCGGGTGCAGAGCTCGATCGCCGGCCGGGTCCGCAACGCCCAGGAACGGCTGCGCCGGCTGGAGGAGCACCCGGTCCCCCGGCCCCCGGCCCCGCTCCGCTTCCGCGGCACGTTCACCGCCCCCACCCCTGCGGACGCCGCCCCCGGCGCCGCGGAGGCAGCCTGCGGGCCGGCGGAGGCCGACGGGGTGTCGCCCCGGTCCCCGCGCCCGGTGGTGGCCGAGCTGCGGGACGTGCGGGTGGGCGACCGGCTGAGCGTCGAGTCGCTCGTGATCCGGGCCGGTGACCGGCTGCTCGTCCACGGGCACAACGGAGCGGGCAAGTCCACGCTGTTGCGGGCCGTCGCCGAGCGGGCCCGGGGTCGCGTGGGACACCTCGCCCAGGAGACGGCTCTCGACCCCGCGCTGCCGGTCCTGGAGGCGTACGGCCACGGCCACCCCGACGAGCGGCGGACCGCGCTGCTCGCCACCGGCCTGTTCCGGGCGGAGACGCTCGACCTCAGGGTGGGCGCGCTGTCCGTGGGGCAGCGGCGCAGGCTGGCGCTGGCCCGGCTGCTCGCCGAGGAGCACGACGTGCTGCTGCTCGACGAGCCCACCAACCACCTGTCCCCGGAGCTGGCCGAGGAGCTGGAGCAGGCCCTCGACCGCTTCACGGGAACCCTCGTGGTGGTCACGCACGACCGCGCCCTGCACAGGCGGTTCCGGGGGACGCGGCTGGAAGTCTCAGGAGGACACGTATGTCACTGACCATGATCCCGCAGGGCGCCCCCTACGGCGTCGCGACCGGCCCCGACGGGGCACTGTGGTTCACGCTGGTCCACCAGGGCATGGTGGGCAGGCTCGTGCCCGGCGAGGAGCCGGTCGTCCACCGGCTCGACCCGGCGGACGGCGGACCGACCGTGATCACACCGGGCGCCGACGGGGCGATGTGGTTCACCGAGTTCCAGGGAGGCCGGGTCGGGCGGGTGACGGAGTCGGGCGAGGTGACCTCCTTCGAGGCCGGCTCGCCGTACGGCATCACCGCGGGCCCCGACGGGGCGATGTGGTTCACCCGGATGCAGGCCGACCGCATCGGACGGATCTCCCGCGACGGCACGGTGACCGAGTTCGAGGTGCCGGTGAAGGGCGGCATGCCCTCGGCCGTCACCGCCGGGCCGGACGACGCCCTGTGGTTCACGCTCAACCAGGGCGACGCCGTCGGCCGCGTCTCGCTCGACGGCGAGATGACGATCCACCGGCTGCCCACGCCCGGGGCCGCCCCGGCGGGCATCACGGCCGGGCCTGACGGGGCGCTGTGGTTCGTGGAGATCGGCGCCGGGCAGATCGGGCGCGTCACCGTGACCGGCGAGATCAGCGAGTTCCCGCTGCCGGACCGCGCCTGCCGCCCGCACGCCGTCGTCTCGGGACCGGACGGGGCGCTGTGGTTCACCGAGTGGGCCACCGACCGCCTCGGCCGCATCACCGTGAAGGGCGAGGTGGACGAGTACGACCTGACCGCGACGGGCGCGGGAGCCGGTGACGTACGCGCGGAGCCGCACGGTCTGACGGTCGGGCCCGACGGGGCCATCTGGGTGGCCCTCGAAGCGGGCGCGCTCGCCCGGGTGGAGATCCCCTGACACTCTTCGCGCCATGCCGGCCGCGCGGCCCGGAGGGGGACTCCGGGCCGCGGCTCGGTGATCAGCGGTGCAGGAGCAGGGGGAGCTCGCTCCAGCCGTGCGCGATGAACGACGGCACGTGCGTGAGCGCGTCCGCCTCCACCGCCAGGCGCAGGTCGGGGAAGCGGGCGAACAGCGCCGGCAGGGCCGTGAGCGCCTCCTGGCGGGCCAGCGGGGCGCCGATGCAGCGGTGCACACCGATCCCGAACGCGAGGTGCTCGTCCCGCTCCTGGGTGGCGTCGAAGGCCGCCGCGTCCGGCCCGTGCTGGTCCGGGTCGTGCCCGGCGGCGAGGTAGGAGGTGATGATCGCGTCCCCCGCCTCGATCCGCACGCCGCCCACGTCGATCGCCTCGACGGCGAAGCGCAGCGGGAGGTGGGCGATGGACGGCGCCCAGCGCAGGGTCTCCTCGACCACGGCCTCCCACGAGATCTCTCCCGCGAGCGTGCGCCGGAGCTGGTCGGGGTGGGTGAGCAGGGCGTGCACGGCGTTGCCGATCAGGTTGACCGTGGTCTCGTGCCCGGCGGCGATGAGCAGCAGCAGGGTGTCGCGCAGCTCGTCGTCGCTCAGCGACGCGCCCCCGCCCACGCCGGCGGCGCTGCTGTCGCGGACGTTGATCAGCTCCGTGGTGAGGTCGTCGCCCGGGTGCTCGCGCTTGTAGGCCACCAGGGCGGGCAGCACCGTGCCGATCTGGGCCGCCGTGGCCGCCGCCTGCTCGGGGGTGGCGGAGGTGTCCATGATGGCCTCCATCATCCGGGCCATCTCCTCCCGCATGTGCGCGGGGACGCCGAACAGCTCGCAGATCACCCGCATCGGCAGCGGGTGGGCGTAGGCGGCGCGCAGGTCCACGACCTGGCCCGGCGGCACGGCGGCCATGGCGTCCAGCAGCTCCGCGACAATGCCCTCGACGATCGGCTGCATCGCCCGGGAACGGCGCGCGGTGAAGCTGGGGGCGACGAGCCTGCGCAGCCGCCGGTGCTCCTCGCCGTACGCGCTCAGCATGTTGGACACGCCGATCCAGGTCATGATCCACGTCCAGCCGGGCTCCGACATGGCCTGCGGCAGCAGCCGCCAGTGCCGCTTGTCCTTGCTGACCATGGGGTTGAGGACCAGCTCCTTGAGCAGGTCGTGGCGTGTGACGGCCCAGGCGGGGATCCCTCCGGTCAGCTCTACGAGGACCACGGGGCCGAGGTCACGTAACCTGCGGACCTCTCCGGGAAGGTCTCGGCCGAAGGGATCGAGGACGACGGGGGCTGCACTGCCCAAGGGGATTCTCCAGGCTGATCGGGACGGATAGGTGTGAAACGGACCGGAAGGTGGGCGAGCGACCGGTGGAACGGGCCGGGCCGCCAGGACAGCTCCTCGCGGGGCACGGTCAGCTCCAGGTCGCACAGGTGGGAGGTCAGGCGCTCGATCGCGGTCATCGCGATGAGCATGGCCGGGTCGCTGACGGGGCAGCGGTGCGGCCCGGCGCCGAAGCCCAGGTAGGCGCCCCCGTCGGAGCGCAGCCCGCCGGGCACGTTGGCGGGCTCGGTGTTGGCCGCGGCGTAGGAGACCAGGACCAGCTCGGCCGGCCGGATCCAGGTGCCGTGGAAGTGCACGGGCTGCCGCACGAAGTAGGGGCCGTAGTTGGCCATGGCGGGCTCGGCGCGCAGCGCCTCCAGGAGTGCGTCGTACGTGCTCAGCGCTCCGTTGGTCAGCGAGCTGTAGTAGCGGTCGTCGCTGACCATGCGGGAGATGGCGTTGGAGATGAGGCTGGCCGTGGGCTCGTAGCTGGCGGCCACCACCAGGACGAGCTGCCAGATGAGCTCGTCCTGGCTCAGCCCGGCGGGGTGGTCGATCAACCAGGAGGTGAGGTCGTCGCCCCGGTCGGCGTACTTGGCCGTGACCAGCTCGCCGAGGTAGCGGCTGAAGGCGTCCAGTCCGCGCGCGCCGGCCTCGCCGTCGGCCTCCATCAGGTCCGACAGGGCGCTGATCAGGGCGTCGCTGTCGGAGTCGGGGCGGCCGAAGAGCCGGTTGAAGATCTTCAGCGGGATGGGCTTGGCGAAGTCGGCGGCCAGGTCGGCCTCGCCGGTCGCGGCGAAGCGGGCGATGAGCGAGTCGGACACCTCGATCACGAGCTGGCGCAGCTTGTGCGGCTGGACCATGCCGAAGCAGTCGATGATCGCCTTGCGGTAGCGGGTGTGCTCGGCCCCGTCGGAGAACAGCGCGTTGGGCCGGTAGCCGAGCATGCCGACCGCGCCGGCCGCCTCCGGGGTCTCGGGCAGGGCGGCCATCCAGTCGCGGGAGTCCTTGCTCCACGCGCCCCCCACGTTGGTGAGCACGTCCACGGCGGCCTGGTAGCCGATCACGAGGTGCGCCCCGATCCCGGGCGAGATCTCGACGGGCGCCACCGCGCCGTGCCGCGCGCGCAGCGAGGCGTACACCGCCTGCGGGTCTCGGGCGAACTCCGGCCCGTACAGGCGGCCGGCGTCGGGGATGTAGCGCGTCGTCACGATAGAACCAGCTCTCTGATGTGCTCCACCAGCGCGATCAGCGAGGCGCGGGCGGACACGGGGTCACGTGCGTCGCACACCAGCAGCGGCGTGCGCGGGTCCAGGTCCAGCGCCTTGCGCAGGACGTCGGCCGGGTAGTGGGGCGAGTCGGGGAAGTGGTTGACGGCCACCGCGTAGCGGATGCCGGCGCCCTCCACCAGGTCCAGGACGGCGAAGCTGTCGTCGATGCGGCGGGTGTCGGCCAGCACGAGCACCCCCAGCGCGCCCCGGACCAGCTCGTCCCAGAGAACCTGGAACCGGGTCTGCCCCGGCGCCCCGAACAAATAGAGCACCACGCCGGGCAGGGTGAGGCGGCCGAAGTCGATCGCGGTCGTGGTCGTGGTCTTCTCGTTGACGCCGGTCAGGTCGTCGACCAGTGTGCCGGCCTGCGTCAGCATCTCTTCGGTGTTGAGCGGCTCGATCTCCGAGAGCGCGTTGACGATGGTGGTCTTGCCCACGCCGAACGGCCCGGCGATGACCAGCTTGACCGGTATGTGATCGGCACTGATCCGGCCGTCAGAGGGCGCGAAGGCCACTGAGCACCAACTCCAAGATCTCCAGGTCGGGCAGGTCGGCGGGGGGCGGGTCGCGGGTCAGCAGCGTCCCTCCGGCCACCAGCCCGGCCACCAGCAGGCGCACCACGCAGTACGGCAGGCCGAGGTGCGCGGCGCATTCGTACACCGACAGCGGCCCCTCCCCCAGCAGGGTCAGCAGGTGCGACGCCGGCGGGTCCAGCCCGTTGGCGACCACGTCCGGAGCGACGTAGACGAGGGTGGTCCGCTCGATGCTGATGTGCTCGGGCACGACCACCCTGGCGGCGGCCATGTAGTCCGGTACGACACGCCGCCGTTGCCGTCCGGAGCTCATGCCCGGACGCCCGGCGTCCTGGCCGCGCTGGCCTCGTCGAGGGCCTTGATCAGCTTCTGCACCTGGAGCTGGACCTCGTAGGCCAGGGAGCCGATGTTGACCGCTCCGGTGGCCGCCACCACGATGGCGGCCCGCTCGCCCGCGGGGGCGATGTAGTAGTACCCGGTGCCCGCCGAGATGACGATGTCGACCACCTCGCCGTCGGCGCCGTTGCTGAGGCCCTCGCACAGGGCGCGCGCGGCGCCCAGCACCGAGCTGGTCATGGCGGCGGCGCGCTCCCCCGCCTCGACCGACGTACCGGCGGAGCCGCCGAGGATGAGCCCGTCACGGCTCAGCACCACGCCCCGGCTCACGCCGGGCAGCGCCAGCAGCGGCGACAGGACCCAGGACACGTCTAGCGAGAGCGGGCGGCCCTTGGTCTGCGCGGTGGGGGCAGCGGAGTGGGCGTCCATGGGGTGGTCAGTTCCCTTCGGTGAAGTCGTGCGGCTGGGACGGGAGCGCTTCGCGGCGGCCCGCTTCGGCCCCGGTCTGGAAGTCTCCCCACCTCCTCTGGGCCTCCTCCGGAGTGGTGAGCGCCTTGTCCGCGGAGCCGCCCGAGCGTCCGCCCGGGCCGCCGGCGCGGCCGGGGGTGGTCCGGGGCGTCTGGCGGCGGCGCTGGGGCAGCCCGGGGAAGGGCTCCCCGGACTCGCTCCGTCCCGGCTCGCCGGTCGCCTGCGTGGGCACGGGGCCGGACGCGGACGCGGACAACGGGGCGCCGATCGGGCCCGTGGCCGGCTCGCTGATCGGCACCGTCGCCGGCGAAGGGGCCGGCGACGGGACCTGCGGAGTGGCCTGCGCGGTGACCGGCGCAGCGGCCGGCACAGCGGTGGGGCCGCCGGCCCGGGACGCCGTCATGGCGGGCTCCCGGCGGAGCGTCGCGGCCGGGACGGCCCTGACCGGCTCGGGCGCCAGCACCGAGGGCCGGATGTGCTCCGGCATCTCCACCAGCAGCTCGTTCGGGATGCCGACCACGGCCTGGACCCCGCCGAAGGCGCTCTTCTTGACCGTGACCTGCATGCCGTAGTGCGCCACCTGGCGGCCGATCGCCGCCCAGCCGGTGTGCGGCGGGTTGCCGAGGTCGATCAGCCGCACGGGCTGGGCGCCGCTGAGCAGGCGGGTGGCGCGGGCGTACTGCTCCTCGTTCAGCCCCACCCCGGCGTCGTCGATGACGATGGCGGCGCCGGTGTTGGTCTCGTGCACGGCGATGGACACCTTGAGGGTGCCGTGGGAGTGGTGGACCGCGTTGGCCAGCAGCTCGGAGGTGATGAACAGGATCGGCTCGGCGGCGCGGGCGGCCACGCCGACCCGGCGGCGCAGGTGGTTGGCCGGCCCCTCGACGCGCTGCTCGAAGTTCTCGACGCGGGAGATGGCGCCCACCATCAGGTCCACGAGGTAGGTGTCGTCACGCGACAGACCGGGCGTGGCCCCGCAGGCGATGCCGGTGGCCTGGACGCGCCGGATGATGAGCTCGTTGAACATGTCGAGCCCCAGCACCTCGCGCATCAGCGCCGTGTGCTCGTCGCCGCTGTAGCGCCGCTGCACGTCCGCGAGCAGGTCCTGGGCGCGCAGCGCCTGGGTCTGCACGCGGGACATCGCGCCCCTGACGACCGCCTGGGCCGCCTCGTCGACGCGCTCGCCCTCGTCGCGGATGGCGCGGGCGAGCGCGTCGAGGATGCCGCGGTGCAGCCGGTCGATCTCAGTGCCGGCCAGGGCCGGGTTCTGCATGCCGGGCACGATCACGTGCGGGGACCGCAGGTGCGAGGCCAGCGCGGGGATCCGCTTGTCGAGCAGGTACTCCGTCTCGGCGCACACCAGGTCGTACTGGCCGCGGGCGTCGCGGACGGCCTCGGCCGCCTCGAACGCCTTGCGCTCCGCGGCCTCCTGGAGCCGGCGCTCGGCCTCCCTCAGCCGCTGGTCCCGGGCGCTGGTCTCGCGTGACAGGTGCTCCTGCGCCTGCCGGGCCTGGGCCAGTTGCCCGCGGGTCAGGGCCAGTTCCCGACGTGCGCGGAGGTGGACGAGCAGGACGCCCGCGACGGCGAGGACGGCGACGCCGATCACTGTCGCGACGATGAGGGAGTCTTGCGGCATGAGAATCCTGAGGTCGGGGGGGAGGACGAGCCGGGCGGGAGGGGCCGCCGGTGGGAGGCGTCAGCGAGACGCGTCGCCGTCCCGGGACGGCCGGCTCGGGCCGCGTCCACGCGCCGCCCGCCGCCGTAAGCGGCCGGGCCGGCTCCATGCCCGGCACGAGCGCGTCGCGGGCAGGGTGTGGCCATCCGGCATGGGCATCCTCTGAATCAGTGAGCAGCGGCCGATCAGGTGTCCCAGTATTCCGTTTTAGTCACATTAGTCAACTCTGAGTAAGGAAGTGTCGCGGCATCGAGCGGAGGAGGGGCGGTGGAATCGGGAGACCCGGGCGGGGGTTGACTAGGAGCATGCGAGCCATAGTGATCGCCGCCCACGGCGGCCCAGAGGTCCTCGAGCACGTCGAACGTCCCGACCCCGAGCCGGGCCCGGGCGAGGTGGTGGTCGACGTCGCGGCCGCCGGCGTGAACTACATCGACACCTACCACCGCTCCGGGGCGTACCCGCTGGCGCTGCCGGCCGCGATCGGCTCCGAGGGTGCGGGTGCCGTGTCCGCCGTCGGCCCCGGCGTGCGGGACGTGGCCGTGGGCGACACCGTGGCGTGGGCGAGCGTGCTCGGGAGCTACGCCGAGAAGGCCGTGGTGCCGGCCGACCGGCTGGTGCCGGTGCCGGACGGCGTGGACGCCGAGCTGGCCGCCGCCACGATGCTCCAGGGCATGACGGCCCACTACCTGACCCACTCGACGCACGCCGTGCGCGAGGGCGACCACGTGCTCGTGCACGCCGGCGCCGGCGGCATGGGGCAGCTCCTCATCCAGCTCGCCAAGCTCAGGGGCGCCAAGGTCCACGCCACGGTGTCCACCGCCGAGAAGGAGAAGCTGGCCCGCGAGGCGGGGGCCGACGAGGTGCTGCGCTACGACGACTTCGCCGAGGCGCTGAGCGGGCGGATGGACGTGGTCTACGACGGGGTGGGCGCCGCGACGTTCGACGGCGGACTGAAGGCGCTGCGCCCGCGCGGCCTCATGGCCCTGTACGGCGCGGCCAGCGGCCCGGTGCCGCCCGTGGACCCGCAGACGCTCAACAAGAACGGCTCCCTCTTCCTCACCCGCCCGACCCTGGCCGACTACATCGCCGAGCGGGAGGAGCTGCTCCAGCGGGCCTCGGACCTGTTCGGCTGGATCAGGGAGGGACGGCTGCGGATCAACGTCTCCGCGCGCTACCCGCTGGCGGAGGCGGCGCGGGCCCACGAGGACCTGACCTCGCGCCGCACCACGGGCAAGCTGCTGCTGATCCCCTGACCGTCAGGCGGGCGACACCGCCCCCGCGGCACGGCCGCCGCGGGGGCGGTAGGCGACCCGCCACAGGGCCACGAGCAGCAGCAGGGCCACCACGCCCCACCCCGGCAGGAGACCCGACGCCGCCGCCACCACGAGCGGCGCCACGACGGCGGGCAGCGCCCAGCACCAGAGCCACACGCGCCCGGCCCGCGCCGCGAAGCCCAGGACGGCGGAGGCCGCGAAGTAGACGGCCAGCCCGCCGCCCATGACCCACCCGGTGCCGCCGTGCAGGTGCTCCTCCGGGGCGGCGGCGACCACGCCCAGCCCGGCCGCCGTCGCGGTGATGCCGGCCGTCATGGCGAAGTGCGCGGGCAGCGCGACGTACGACTTGAGCCCCCGTTCGCCGACGCCCGGGACGGCGCTCAGGCCGTACTGGAGCGTGAGCCACCACAGCGAGACGATCAGCCCGAACCCGGCCACGGCGGCGAGCCCGAGCGGCGGCTGCCAGTCCTGGCCCGACGCGGCGAGGACGACCTGCATGACCGCCTCCCCCAGCACGATGATCACGAAGAGACCGAGGCGCTCCCCCAGGTGGGCGGGGTCGAGGACGGCGGCGGTGACGGTGCGGGGCGGGCGCGCCCGCACCGCGCCGCCCCTGTGCCGCTGCCGCTGCTCCACGCGCTCGGCCTGGCGCCGCATCTCCGCGACGAACCGCTCGGGCCGGCGGCTCTGCGCCACCGAGAAGACCACGTCGAGCAGGACGCCGAGCCCCCACAGGGCGTACCGGAGCGGCGGATCCACCCAGATGGAGGCGAACCACGGCGCCAGCCCCGCGCCGAGCTGGGTCGCCGGCCAGGCCGTCATGATGGTGCCCGACGCCTGCAGGGACTGGGAGGCGCTGATGCGGCAGGTGATGTAGGCGGCGATGAACCAGCCGTCGTGCGTGCCGACACCGGCGATCTCGTGGGCGACGTCGGGCGCGGCGGCGGCCATGACGGCGATGCCGAACATGCCGATCAGCATGCTGCGCGTGTGGGTCTGCTCGGCGCGGACGTTGGAGTAGAGGGTCAGCGACGTCCACACGCTCCACACCGCGTAGTAGAGCACCGCGAACAGGGCCACGTTGGCCCACGTCGGGTGCGCGAGGCGGTGGGCGAGCTGGGCGACCGCCACCACCACGACCAGGTCGAAGAACAGTTCAAGCCAGCTCGCGTGGCGCTCTCCCGCTTCTTTCACGGCTCACGAGAATAGATCGCCGGGATCGCGTCACTCGCCGCGGGGACGGTGATCCGCCCGGTTCGACATGGTTTGGATAGGGTGCGGCGCTATGGAGATCGGTGCCTCTGTCGCGTCGTTCGCCGTGGTCGTCGCGTTCCTGACGCTGACGCCGGGGCTGGACACGGCGCTCATCCTGCGGACCTCCGTCGTCGCCGGGCGGCGGACGGCGTGGGGCGTCGTGCTGGGCATCCAGCTCGGCACGCTGCTCTGGGGCGTGCTCACCGCCGCCGGTCTGTCCGCGCTGCTCGCGGCCTCCCAGCTCGCCTACGACGTGCTGCGCTGGGCGGGGGCCGCGTACCTGGTGTGGATGGGCGCGCGGATGCTGCTCACCCGGGGCACGGCCGCGCCGGAGGAGGCGGAGGGGCGCCAGGAGACGCGGTTCCGGACCGGGTTCCGTCGCGGGCTGGTGACGAACCTGCTGAACCCCAAGGTGGGCGCCTTCTACGTGGCGATGCTGCCGCAGTTCATCCCGGACGGCGCGCCGCACGCCGCCATGGGGCTGCTGCTGGCGGGCGTGCACGTGACCGAGGGGCTGGTGTGGAGCACCGTGCTCGTCGGGTTGGCGACGCTGATGGCCGGAGTGCTGCGCACGCCCCGGGTCAGGCGGGTCCTGGACCGGGTCACGGGCGTGGTCATCGTGGGCTTCGGCCTGCGGCTGGCGATCGACAGGTGACGAGGACACTCCTCAGGACCACGGCCACTCCAGGAGGCGGGCGCCCAGGACGGCCGTCTCCAGGGTGAAGCGCTGCGTGGGGTCGTCCGGGGAGAAGCCCGTCAGCCGCCGGACGCGTTCCAGGCGGTAGGTGACGGCCCGGGTGCTGATGCCGAGGCGGCGGGCGGCGGCCGTCTGGTTGCCCTGGGCGGCGAAGACCGCCTCCAGCGTCTCCAGCAGCGGCCCGTGCCCGCCACGGGCGCTCAGCAGCGGGCTCAGCACGCTCGTCACGAGGTCCTCCATCGCGCTCCTGTCACGCAGCAGTACGGGAAAGACCAACAGGTCGGCGGCCTTGACCACGTCCCGGACCAGCCCGAGCCGGTCGGCGAGGTCGAGCGCGGACGCGGCCTCGCGGTACGAGGCCACCACGCCGCCGGGACCGCGCTGCGGGCGGCCGACCCCCACCCGCCAGCCCGCGGGGAAGCGGGAGCGCACATGGTGGGTGAACTCCCCGACCGCGGCCGGCAGCGTGGCGGGCGCGACGCAGACGAGCAGCCCGTCGCGGACGGCCACGAGCACGTTGTGGGAGCCGAAGCGGGCGACCAGGTCGCGCTCGATGCGGTCCTGCTCGCCGTCCTTCAGCCCGCGCGCGACGGCCACGACGTACGACTCGGCGAGCCGCAGCCCGAAGTGCTCGGCGCGCTCGGCGAGCCGCTCGGCCCGGCCGAGGAGCAGGTCGTCCACGAACTCCCGGCGCGCCGTCTCCTCCTCACGGATCGCGGCGAGCTGGGCCCGCTCGTACCCCTCCATGAGCGCGGCGACCGCCCTGCGCAGGGCGGCCAGCACGGCCGGGCCGCCCCGCGCGGGGTTGCCCGCCCCCTCACCGGCGGGCGGCTGCTCAGCCGCCGACAGGGCCGCGTCCACCACGGCGCGCAGCGGGACCCCCAGCCGGGCGGCGCGGGCGCCGGCCTCGTGGTAGGCGTCCAGATCGGCCCGGTCCGGCAGCCGGCCGGTGCCGGCGGCCCGCGCGAGCACCTGTAAGTGCCCGCCGAGCAGGTCGGCGGGCACCCGGGAGGCCACCATCACACTCCTACGTCACGCCTGTCGAAGGCGAGGACCGCGATGAGGGCGAGCACGGCCGTCGCCCCCGCCAGCACAAGGTAGTCCCCGGCCGGGAGCCCCTGATAGAGGGGCCTGCCCTCGCCGTAGTAGTGGAACGGCGAGACCCACTTGAGCCACGAGACGGCGTCCACGTTCCGGCCGACGGTGACGACCATGTACCCGAGCACGGCCCACGCGCCGAGCACGGCCGAGGCGACGGCCTTGCGCCCGGTGGCGGCGCCGACGGCCAGCGTCACCGTGCCGAAGCACAGGGCGAGCAGGTACACGCCGGTGTGCGCGGCCAGCAGCCGGCCGAAGGAGACGTCCATGCCGACGGCCCGGGTCATGGCCCACGCGACCGCGAACGTCACGACGGCCACGGCGAGCAGGCCGAGCGCCAGCGCGGCGAACCGCTCCAGCACGAGCCGCCGGCGGCTGACCGGCAGGGTGACGACGAGCTCCAGCGTGCCCGCCTCCTCGGGCCCGGCCAGCGACCGGTTGGCCAGGATCATCGCGCAGGCCGAGAGCAACGCCGGGACGAAGAGCTGGTAGGCGACCGACTGGAGGTAGCCGGTGCCGCTGGCGATGTCGTTCAGGCCGCCCATCAGGTCCCTCAGCGCGCCGGGGTACTTGGCCATGGCCTGGGCGCTGTAGGTCTGGGGGTCGTCCTTGATGCTGCCGTAGATGCCGAGGTACATCGACATGAACGCGCTGAGGCCGATCGTCCAGCCCACCAGGGTCCGGAGGTGGTCACGCAGACTCTTGATGATCATGGTGTGCGCCTTCCTCGCTGTAGTAGGTGAGGAAGATCTCCTCCAGGTCCGGCTCGGCGCTGACGAGGTGCACGACGGTGAAGCGGGCGGCGGCCTTGATCAGCGGGTCGGGCCGGCCGTCGATGGTGCAGCGGACGCCGGCGCCCTCCACCCGCAGGTCGCGCACGCCCGGCAGCCCCTCGAACGCCTCTCGCGGCACCGGCGCGTCGAAGTGCAGCTCGACCCGGCGCACGGCCTTCTCGCGCAGCGTCGACACGTTCTCGACGGCGACCAGGCGGCCGGCGCGGACGATGCCGACCCGGTCGGAGACGTGCTCCACCTCGGCCAGCACGTGCGAGGACATGAGCACCGTGCGCCCGGAGGCGCGCACCTCCCGCAGCATGGCCAGGAACTCCTGCTGCACCAGCGGGTCGAGTCCCGTGGTCGGCTCGTCCAGGATGAGGAACTCGGGTTCGTGCATGAACGCCTGGATCAGCCCGATCTTCTGCCGGTTGCCCTTGGACAGCTTGCGCATCGGCACGGACAGGTCGGCGTCGAGCCGTTCGGCCAGCTCGGCGACCCGGGCGGGCGGCACCCCGCCCCGCACTCCGGCCAGGAACGCCAGGTAGTCGCGGGCCCGCTCGCGTCCCTCCAGCGCCAGGTCGCCGGGCAGGTAGCCGATCCGCGCCCGGACCGCCGCCTCGCCGGGAGGCTCGCCGAGGACGCGCACCCGGCCACGCGTGGGCCGGATCACGTCCAGCAGGAGCCGGATCGTGGTCGTCTTGCCCGCGCCGTTCGGGCCGAGGTACCCGAAGATCTCGCCCGGCTGTATGTCGAGCGTCAGGTCCTCCAGGCCACGGCGCCCGCCGTAGTACTTGCTGAGCCCTTCGGCCTGCACCACTGCTGTCATGCCGCCATGGTGGGCGATCGGGACGGGGCGGCGTCAGGGGCGAGTCCGGCAAGAGCGGTCGCGGATTCCTTCCGGGTACCGGCAACCGCCGCGCCTACGGGACGGGGTCGGGAGCTCCCGGCGGGAGGAACGGCAGCTCCGGCGGGCCGTGCTCGATGAGGCGCAGCAGCGCCGCCGTGTCGAGGTGCCGCTCCACGAGGTCGCCCAGCGCGTCCAGGCGCTCCTCGCGCAGCCGGGCGAAGTCCGTGCCCGGCGCGGGCGTGAAGTCGCGCCCCGCCTCCCGGGCCACGTCCGCGAGGAAGGCGCGCCGGAAGCCGTCGTTCTCCAGCGCGCCGTGCCAGGTGGTGCCCCAGACGTTCGCGACGCGGCAGCCGTCCAGGAACGGCTCGCCGCCCTCCACCACCGGGACGCCGTGGTGGATCTCGTACGCGGTGACCGGCCGGCCGTAGGCGTGCCCGGAGGGCCGGCCGAGCACCTTGTCCGGGACGAACGCGAACCGCACCGGCAGCATCCCGAGCCCGTCCACCCGGCCGGCGCCCGACTCGACCTCGTCCACGATCTCCCGGCCGAGCATCTGGAAGCCGCCGCAGACGCCGAGGATCGGCCCCTTGCGCGCCAGCAGCGCGGCGGCCAGTCCGGTGCGGCGCAGCCAGTCCAGGTCGTCGACCGTGGCCCGCGAGCCGGGCAGGATCACCAGGTCGGCGTCGTCGAGGTCGGCCGCGGCCGTGACGAACCGCATCACCACCCCGGGCTCGGCCGCCAGCGCGTCCACGTCGGTGAAGTTCGACATCCGCGGCAGGCGGACCACGGCCACGCGCAGCGTCTGCCGCCCGTACGGCTCCCGGCCCGCCACCGGGCGCGAGTCCAGGGCCAGGGAGTCCTCGACGTCCAGCCACATGCCGTCGGCCCACGGCAGCACGCCGTACACCTCGCGGCCCGTCAGCGCCCGGATCTGGTCGAGCCCGGGCCGCAGCAGCTCCGGCGCGCCGCGGAACTTGTTCACCACGAACCCGGCCACCAGCGCCTGGTCGGCCGCCTCCAGGAGCCCGACCGTGCCGTAGAAGGAGGCGAACACCCCTCCCCTGTCGATGTCGCCCACCACGATCACGGGCAGGCCGGCGGCCCGGGCCAGCCCCATGTTGGCCAGGTCGCCGCGCCGCAGGTTGATCTCGGCGGGGCTGCCGGCGCCCTCGCAGATCACGACGTCGTACCGGCTCCTGAGGCGGTCCAGGGAGCGCAGCGCGGTGGCGCGCAGCATGTCGCGCACCCGGCCGTACTCCATCGCGTCGACGTCGGCGACGGGCCGGCCGAGCAGCACGACCTGGCTGCGGCGGTCGCTGCCCGGCTTGAGCAGCACGGGGTTCATGTCGGCGTCCGGCTCGACGCCGGCCGCCTGCGCCTGCACCGCCTGGGCCCGCCCGATCTCCGCGCCGTCGACCGTGACGTAGGAGTTCAGCGACATGTTCTGCGCCTTGAACGGCGCCACGCGGACTCCCTGACGGGCCAGCCACCTGCAGATTCCGGCGGTCACCACGCTCTTGCCCGCGTCGGAGGACGTCCCCGCGACGAGCAGCGCACCCTTGACCGCCCGCACGCTTCGCACGCCCGGATCCTCCCACATCTCCCCATTCGGCAGGAGGCGACCCGGGCGGGAGGTCAGCGCGTCCGGCTCACGCGGGGTCGAGCAGGTAGCGCTGGACGGACGGGCCGACCCAGCGCACGACCTCCTCGCGGCCCATCGCCACGACCGGCGGGATCTCCAGCACGAAGCGGCACAGCGCCAGCCCCAGCACCTGCGTGGTCACCAGCCCGGCGCGGCGGGGGGCGCTCTCCGGGTCGCCGGACAGCTCGGCCGCGAGCGGGACGAGCTGCGCGGCGAAGATCTCGCGCATCCGCTCGGCGGCCGAGGGGTTCGTCACCCCGGTGCGCAGCAGGATCTGCAGCGCCTCGTCGCTCTCCCAGCGTTCGAGGAAGTGGGCGACGAGGAGCTCGCCGACCCGCTCCCGGGGCATCGCGCCGGGAGCGGGCAGCGCCAGGTCGAACGCGCAGGCGGCGGCGAACAGGCGCTCCTTGCTGCCGAAGTACCGCATGACCATGGCGGGGTCGATGCGCGCGTCCCCGGCGATGGCCCGGATGGTGGCCCGCTCGTACCCGTCGGCGGCGAACCGCTCCCGCGCCGCCCCCAGGATGACCGCTTTCGTCTCCTCCGAAGATCTCCTCATGCCAACGAGTGTAGGCCAACAGCCGTTGACATGACGGGCGGCCGAGCCTACCGTGATGCCTACAAGCGTTGGCCAACAGCCGTTGACCGCAGACCGCATGGAGGAGCCATGGACATCACCACCGAGGTCCTCGTCGTCGGGGCCGGACCGGTCGGGCTGACCGCCGCCGTCGTGACCGCCCAGCGCGGCCGCGCCGTCACCGTGGTCGACGCGCAGGCCGAGGGCGCCAACACCTCCCGCGCCGCCGTCGTCCACTCCCGCACCCTCGAACTCCTGGAGCCGTACGGCGTGACGTCCCGGCTCGTGGCCCACGGCACGCGCGTGCCCACCTTCACCGTGCGCGACCGGGACCGCCTGCTCGTCCGCGTCCCCTTCGGCGACCTGCCGACCCCGTACCCGTACACGCTGATGCTCTCCCAGGCCGACACCGAGGCGCACCTGCGGGCGCGGCTGAAGGAGCTGGGCGTCGAGGTGCTGCGCCCGCGCACCGTCACCGCCGTCGCCGAGGACCCGTCCGGCGTCACCGCCACGCTCGACGACGGCCGTCACGTCCGCGCCGCCTACCTCGTCGGCGCGGACGGCATGCGCAGCACGGTCCGCGAGCACGCCGGGATCGCGTTCGAGGGCGGCACGTACGCCGAGTCGTTCGCGCTCGCCGACGTGCGCCTGCGCGGCGGGGTGCCGGCGGAGGAGGTCATCCTGTACTTCTCGCCCGCCGGCCTGGTCGTCGTCGCCCCGCTGCCCGGGGACATGTACCGGATCGTGGCCACGGTGGAGGAGGCGCCGCGCGAGCCGGACCTGGCGTTCGTCCAGGCGCTGCTGGACGAGCGCGGGCCGCGGGCCGAGCGCGCCGTCGTGGAGGAGGTGGTGTGGGGGTCGCGCTTCCGCGTCCACCACCGCATCGCCGCGACGTACCGGTCGGGACGGCTGCTGCTCGCGGGCGACGCCGCGCACGTCCACTCGCCCGCGGGCGGCCAGGGCATGAACCTCGGGATCGAGGACGCCGTCACGCTCGGCGAGACCCTGGCCCGGGTGCTCGACGGCGGCTCGCCGGACCTCCTCGACGCCTACGCCGACGCCCGCCGGCCGGTCGCCGAGGAGGTGGTGGGGCTGGCGAGCAGGCTCACCCGCCTCGCCACGGCCGGGCGGGCCGTGCGCCCGCTCCGCAACGCGGTGATGGGGCTGGCCGGACGGCTCCCCGGGGTCCGGCGCGCCCTCTCCTGGCAGCTCTCCGGCCTCTCCCGCCGCTGACCCCCGCTTCCGGCTTCCGGCTTCCGGCTTCCGGCTTCCGGGGGAGGGTCGTGCGGCTTCCGGGGGAGGGTCGTGCGGCCCTAGGGTGTGCATCGCCCCACAGATCACAGCGCGTCCGGGAAGGGAGCGGGATGCCGGGTTCACGCCCGCTCCGGCCAGGCGACCCCGAGCGGATCGGCGCGTACCGGCTCGTCGGCGTGCTCGGCTCCGGCGGCCAGGGCGTCGTCTACCGCGGTGTGCGCGACGGCGGCGGCGACGTCGCGGTCAAGGTCGTCCACAGCCATCTGAGCCAGGACGACGACGCCGTCAAGGGCTTCCTGCGGGAGGTGGAGGCGGCCCGCCGGGTGGCGGCGTTCTGCACCGCCGCCGTGCTCGACATGGGGACGCTGGGCGACCGGCCGTACATCGTGAGCGAGTACGTCCCCGGCGACACCCTCCAAGAGGTCGTCCGCGCCGAGGGACCGCGCGGCGGAGGGGCGCTCGACCGGCTGGCGATCTCGACGCTCACCGCGCTGGCCGCGATCCACGACGCCGGGATCGTGCACCGCGACTTCAAGCCGGGCAACGTGCTGATGGGCCCCGAGGGGCCGATCGTCATCGACTTCGGCATCGCCAAGGCGCTGGACGCCACCACGCTCGCCTCCGGCCCCATCGGCACCCCCGCGTACATGTCGCCCGAGCAGTTCAGGGGCGAGCGGGTCGGGGCGCCGTCGGACCTGTTCAGCTGGGCGGGCACGATGGTGTTCGCCGCGACCGGGCACCCGCCCTTCCCGGGCGAGACGGTGCCGGCCATCCTGAACGGCGTCCTGAGCAGGGAACCCGACCTGACCGGCGTTCCGCCCCGCCTGACGGGACCGATCCAGGAGTGCCTGTCCAAGGACCCGGCGGCCCGGCCGACGGCTCCCGAGCTGCTGCAACGGCTGATCAGCCGTACCGGTGACGGAGCGGCCCGCCCCGTCACCGTCCCTCCGCCCCCGGGCATCCGGGAGGCCCCGGACATCCGGGAGGCCCCGGACATCCGGGAGGCGGCGACCGAGCCGAGCCGGCCCAGGACGTTCAGCCGGCGGGCCCTGATCGGCGGGGCCGCCGTCACCGCTGCCGCGGCCGTCTCCGCGTTCGCCGTGCTCGGGCGCCGCGGCCAGGCCGCCCGGCCGTCCCCGACCGGGACGCCCGCGCCCACTGCCTCCGCCTCCGCCGGCGCGACGCCCACGCCGCAGCCGTTCGGTGCGCCCCTCACCCGTCCCGTCGCCCTCCCCGGGGAGTGGGGCACGGCCACCGCGCTCGCCGCCACCGGCGCCCTGGTGGCCTGCGGCACCGGCAAGGGCACCGTGCTGGCCTGGGACACCGCCCAGGCGGCGGCCACCCGCCTCGGCGACGGCGGCGCCTCGGTGACCGCGGTGGCGTGCGGCGAGCGGGACGGCACTCCCGTCGTCGCCTCCGGCCACGGCGACGGCAGGATGCGCCTGTGGAGCCTGACGGGCGAGAGCCTGGCCGACCATCGCGCCACCGACCCCGTCATCGGGGTGACCGTCGCCGGCCGCCCTGTCGCGGTGTCGCAGAAGTACGACGGCTCCAAGGACCTCCACAGCGTCGTACGGCTGTGGGACCTCACCACCGGCAAGCAGATCGGGCCCACGATCACCGACCACTTCCAGGGCGTCGACTGCCTGGCCTTCGGCACGCTCGGCGGGAAGCCCGTGCTGGTCACCGGCGACGGCAACAACCGGATCCGGGTGCGGCGGCTCTCCGACGGCAAGGTGACGGGCACGTTCGTCACCGGCGAGATCGGCGGCGTCGAGCGGCTGGCCTGCGGCGAGATCGACGGCAGGACCGTCCTGGTCTCCACGCACCAGGACGCCACCCTCCGCGTGTACGACCTGGCCACCGGCAAGCGCCGCGAGAGGTGGACGTTCAGCGAGCGCAGCCCCGACGACCGCGGCGTGACCGCGCTGGCCATGGGCCGCAGCGGCGACGTCCCCATCGCGGTCGCCGTGCACAACCCGTCCGGCGGCGACGTCCTCGTCCGCGTCTGGAACCTCACCGACGGCGACGTCATCGGCTCCCTCGGGCCGGGCCCCGGCGGCCCGATCCTCACAGCCACCCTGGCCCAGGCCACCGGCCTCCCGGTCGTGACGGGCGTCACCGAGGACCGCACGCTGCGCACCTGGAACATCGGCCCGGCCTGACGACCGCCGGCCTCCGTTCCGCGCACCTGACGGCCGCTTCGCCCATGAGGGGACTCGCGGGCGCGGAACGGGGTAGACGGCGGCAGGTGAGAAGGGAGCACTCGTGCGCCGACTGCTGGCCATCGTCAACTCCTCGGCCGGAGGCACGGACGAGGACGTGCTGTCCGAGGTCCTGTCCGAGCTGACCCGGCACGCCGACACCGTGGAGGCCCGGATCAAGGACCCGTCCGAGCTGCCCGGCCTCCTGGGAGAGCATCCCGGACGCGACCCCGTGGTGCTCGGCGGGGACGGCTCGCTGCACTGCCTGGTGGCGGCGCTGGCCGAGCGGGGCGAGCTGGACTCCCGGACGGTCGGGCTGGTGCCCATGGGCACCGGCAACGACCTGGCCCGCGCCCTCGGCGTGCCGCTCGACCCGGTGCGGGCGGCCCGGGTGGCGGCCACCGGGGAGCCGCACGCGCTCGACCTGCTGCGCGACGACGACGGGGGCGTCGTGGTCAACGCCGTGCACGCCGGGGTCGGGGTCGAGGCCGCGCGCACGGCGCAGCCGCTCAAGCCGTACCTGCGGCGCTTCGCGTACGCGGCCGGCAGCGTGATCGCCGGCGTGCGGACCCGTGGCGTGCCCCTGCGGGTGGAGGTGGACGGCAGGGTGGTCGCGGACGGGCGCCGCCGGGTGCTCATGGTCGGCATCGGCAACGGCCGCACCATCGGCGGCGGCACGCCCATCACCCCCGACGCCGGCCCCGCCGACCGGGTCGCCGACGTGATGGTCTCCTTCGCCACGGGCCCGCTCCGCCGCCTGTGCTACGGCCTTCTCCTGAAGCTGGGCAGGCACACCAGCCGGGCGGACGTCGTGACGGTCCGCGGCTCACGCGTCCGCCTCTCCGGCCCTCCGGTGCACGTCAACGCCGACGGCGAGCTGATCGGCCCGTACACCGCCCGCACCTGGACCGTCGCCCCGCACGCCTGGCGCGTGACCCTCCCGCGCGGGTGAGACCGCCTTCTCGGCCATCGCACCGGCATCTCCGCCGACCCCCTATCATCGCCGGGTGATCGAGCTTCAGGAGGACGGGGAGATCGCCTGCCCGGCCGCGCGTGTGTGGGCGGTCGTCGCCGACTACGGCCAGGACCCACGCTGGCGCGAGGGCGTCGAGACGATGGCGCCGTGCCCCGAAGGCATCGTCCGGGTGGGCACGACCACCGCCGAGGTGATGCGGTTCGCGGGCCGGACCTACCGCAACGGCGGCGAGGTCATCCGGGTGGAGCCGGGGCGCTCGTTCGCCTGGCGCACCACCTCGGGGATCGACGCCGAGGGCGGCAGGCTGGTCGAGCCGCTCGGCGAGAACCGGTGCCGCTTCACCTTCCACGTGCGCGTCACCCCGCGCGTGACCTCCGAGCGGTTGCTGGAGCCGGCGCTGAGGTGGTTGCTGCGGCGGTCGATCCGCGCCGACGTCCGCCGCCTGGCCGGCCTCTGCGTCTCTTGACGAGCCTGGCCCTGACGCCTCGTAACATGCGCGCATGACCACGCACGGATTCGCGCTCACCGCCGAGGGACCGTTCGACTTCGGAGCCTCGTTGCGTTTCGTCGAGGACTGGCCGGCCACCAGCGCGCTGCCCTCCGACGGGCGGGCGCTGCGCTTCGCCTACTGCGCGGAGGCCGACTGGCTGCCGATCGGCGTGAGCGTCACGGCCGCGCCGGGCGGGGTCGCCGTGGCCACGACGCGGGCCGCGGGGCCGGGCGTCCGGGGCGAGGTCGCCCGCATCCTGTCCCTCGACGTGGACGGCGCCGGCTTCGCCAAGCTCGGCGAGGCCGACCCGGTGCTCGGCGACCTGCAGCGGCGCCGCCCCGGACTGCGGCCGGTGTGCTTCTGGAGCCCGTGGGAGGCGGCGTGCTGGGCGGTGATCGTGCAGCGCTCGTCGATGCTGATCGCCGCCCGGATCAAGCAGCGCATCGCCGAGCGGTACGGCGCGCGGGTCACCGTGGACGAGCGGACGTACACGGCGTTCCCGCCGCCCATGACGCTGGTGGACGCCGGCGGCCTCGGCCTGCCCGCGCAGAAGGAGGAATGGCTGCGCGGGCTGGCCCGCGCGGCGCTCGACGGCGTCCTCACCGCCGAGCACCTGCGCTCGCTCGCCCCTGAGGAGGCCCTGGCCGAGCTGCGCGCCCTGCCCGGCGTGGGCCCGTTCTCGGCGGGCCTGATCCTGATCCGCGGGGCGGGCGCGCCGGACGCGTTCCCGGGGGACGAGCCGCGCCTGTTCGCCATCCTGCGCGAGGCGTACGGCCTGCCGGAGGACGCGCCGCCCGCCGCGTACCGGAAGCTGGCCGAGGCGTGGCGGCCCTACCGCTCTTGGGCCTCCTTCGTGTTCCGGGCCTCGACCTACGGCGTCATGGACGACTGAGCGCCCCGCACGGCCTGCGGCGCGGAGTCCCGCGTCCGCGCCGGCGAGCGCCGGTACAGGATCGCGCGGGCGGCCACCACGACGCAGACGGCGCCGAGCAGCAGCCCCCAGGTGATGTCGGTGAGGAAGTGCATGCCGCGGTACAGCCGGGAGAAGGCGACGGCGAGCGGGGCGGCGATGCCGACCACCCAGATCACCACCTGGAGCGCCCGGTTGCGGACGTGCGTGGCCAGGACGAGCGCGACCCCGCAGTAGAACGCGACGGCGGCGCTGACGTGCCCCGACGGGAAGCTGGAGGTGGGCGGGGCCGGGTCGAGGTGCTCCACCGGCGGCCGGTGCCGCCCGACGATCTCGGTCACGGCCAGGAAGACGAGCGACTGGCTCCAGACCGCCGCGACGAGGAAGACCGACTCGCGCCAGCGCCCGTACGCGAGCCGGAAGAGGATCACGGCGATCGCGGTGAGCGCCACGATGTACGGGGTGTCCGACAGGCTGCTGCCGAAGTCGGTGAGCGTGTTCCCCAGCGAGGTGCGGTCGGCGGCCAGGGCCCGGCTCACACCCGCCTCGCCGGTCGGCACGGCGAGGATCAGCTCGCCCACGCCGTAGGTCACGCCCGCCAGCAGGAGCAGTGGGAGTAAGAGCGTCAGCGCGTAGTGCTTCACGTGCTCAGTTCTTGTGGTCATGGGTCACCTTCACCTGTTCGGGTTCCACTCCCTCGGTCAGCGGCGAGACGGGCCTGCGGCCCTCCTCCCGCCGCCACGTCTCGAATCCCGCCGCGGTGGCCGCGACCACCGCGACGCCCAGCACGATCCCCGCCACCACGTCGCTCACCCAGTGCACGCCGAGCGCGATCCTCGTGTAGCCGACCGACAGCACGAGGAACCAGGCGACGCTCCAGGCCACCCACCGTCCCCAGCGGGGCAGGTGCGGCAGCAGGAGAAGGACGACCACTCCGGCGCCGAGCGTCACGTTGACCGCGTGCCCCGACGGGAAGGAGTCGCCCGGCGCGAGCGCGACGGGGTCGGGAAGGTGCGGCCTGGCCCGGGCGACGACGATCTTGAGCGCGAGGCCGAGCAGCCCGCCCACGGTCACGGTGGTGACCGCCCAGACGGCCAGCCGCGGCGCCCCCTTGTACATCAGCCAGGCGGCGTACGCGATGACCGCGATCCGCCACGGCCAGGGCCCGAACAGATCCGTCCACACGATGAGCAGCCTGGTCACGCCCGGATGAGCCAGCGCGTACTCGTGCAGGTCCGCGGCGACTCCCGCGTCGAGCCCGTTGAGGGGCATCTTGGCCACGACGAGCAGCAGGCCGAACGGGACCATGACCAGCGCCACCGCGAGGCTGGCGAGCGTCAGGCGCTGCCCCAGGCGGCTGTCGCCGTCGGCGCGGGCCTTGCGCTGGTGAAGCGTCATGGTTGCGGCTCTTTCTGCGAGATGCGTTCGCGGACGGCTACCCCGTCGGCCGGAGATGATTCCTCGCCTGAACGACGGCGGCGAGGGTAGTCGGGGTGGCATGTCCCTCACCGTGGCGGTCGTCGCGCACCGCAAGAAGACCCTGGGCGCGGGCCTGGACCGGCTCCGCGTGCTCATCACCGAACAGAACGTGGGCGATCTCCTCTGGTACGAGGTGCCCAAGAGCAGGAAGGCGCCGAAGAAGGTCCGCCAGGCGCTCAAGCAGGGCGCCGACCTGGTGTTCGTCTGGGGCGGCGACGGCATGGTGCAGCGCTGCTCCGACGCGATGGCCGGCACCGGCGTGCCCATGGCGATCCTCCCCGCGGGGACCGCGAACCTGTTCGCCACCAACCTCGGCATCCCCGTCGACCTGGAGGAGTCGGTGCGGATCGGCTTCCACGGCCGGCGGGAGAAGCTGGACCTGGGGCTGCTGAACGGGGAGCACTTCGCGGTCATGGCGGGCGCCGGGTTCGAGGCCGACATGATCGCCGACGCCGACGGGCAGGCCAAGAGACGGCTCGGCAAGCTCAGCTACGTCAAGGCGGCCGTCCGGCACGTCGGCGGGCCGCTGGTGCCGATGAAGATCAAGGTGGACGGGACGACCTGGTTCGAGGGCGACGCGAGCTGCCTGCTGCTGGGCAACGTGAGCAGGATCGCCGGCGGCATCGACGCGTTCGACGACGCCCGGCCGGACGACGGCTGGCTGGAGGTGGGCGTCTCCACCGCCAAGGGGCCGATCCAGTGGGCCCGGGTGCTCGGCAAGATGGCCGCGGGCCGCTCCGACGACTCCCCGTTCGTCCGGATCACGCGCGCCAGGAAGGTGTCCGCCCGGTTCGGCGCGCCGCTGACGTACGAGCTGGACGGCGGGGAGCGCGAGGCCACCACCCGGCTCAAGGCCGAGGCCGTCCCCGGAGCGCTCACCCTCTGCTTACCGGAGGCGGCGACGATCTAGGGAGAAGTGACAACTTCTGCTCCCCTTCGGCCGTCCAACCGTGCATGATCCGAAACACGATGACCCGTACCGCGCTGGCGACGCTGGTGACGGCCGGCCTGACGCTGGGCGCCGTCGCGCCCGCCGCCCACGCCGCCACCTCCGGCACCACGTTCGGCCCCGCGGGCTACGGGGGCGTGAAGCTGGGGATGAGCGCCAAGGCCGCCCAGGCCACCGGGAAGATCTCCCACAAGAAGGGGCTGGACTCCCCCTCCTGCACCGGATGGCAGCTCAAGGCGCATCCGACCGGCAGCGACGGCGTCGGGCTCTACATCTCCAAGAAGCACGGCGTCGCGATGATCTTCGCCCCGAAGGGCGTCAAGACGCCGGCGGGCATCGGCCTGGGCTCCACCTACAAGCAGATCAAGAAGGCCTATCCCAAGGTGAAGACGGCCGCGAGCGGCTACCCGTACGTGGACGTCCCCGGCGTCACGGGGGCCTACTACTCGTTCCTCCTCCAGAAGGGCAAGGTGTACGAGATGGCGCTGGCGCTCCACAAGCAGGACTGCGCCAACTGACCGTCAGCATGACGTGACAGGCCACCGCGGCGGCCGGCCTCGCGCTCCACCGCCGCGGCCTGGAACGACCTCCTCCGTCTGCACGCCGAGCCGGACCGACCAGATCTTCGTTACGCTTCCGTGACCGGAAAATGGGTGACAGAGGCCCGTGGAGCGGGCATGGTAGATCGCGAAGTCCAGCAGAGGGCTTTGACTACGCGAGAACCAAGGCGTGCCTCTGCATGGGCTTTTTTCCATGGACGAGGCCGCCCCGCCCATCTGGGAGCAGCAGTGTCCGTCCTCACCGTCGCATTCGAGCAGCTCACCGCCGAGGAACTCCTGGCCGGCCTGGCCGACCCGCAGACTTCCGACCTGCACGCCGCGCGCATTCGCGAGCGCCTGGTGGAGATGCATGAGGGCCTGGTGACCGAGGTCACCCGCCGTTACCGCTACCGCGGCGAGCCCATGGACGACTTGCGTCAGGCCGCCTACGTCGGCCTGATGAAGGCCATCAACGGCTACGACCCCACGCTCGGTCACGAGTTCCGCGGATACGCCATGATCACCGTGCTGGGCGAGGTCAAGCGGCACTTCCGTGACCGCACGTGGGCCATCCGGGTGCCGCGCGTCTACCAGGAACGCCGCATCGAGCTCAACAAGGCCACGGCCGAGCTGACCCAGGTCCTCGGTCACTCGCCGACCGTGTCCGAGCTGGCCGCCAAGCTGGGGATCTCCGAGGAGGACGTCCTGCTGGCCATGGAGGCCTCCACCGCCTACTCGGCATTGTCGCTGGACGCCCCGGTCGGCGGCGCCGACGACGACGCCGCCGAGCTGAGCGACTTCCTGCCCGCGCAGGACGACTCCCTCGACACCCTGCTCGACCGGCACTCGATCAAGCCGCTCATCGACGCCCTGCCGGCCAGGGAGAAGAACATCCTGCTGATGCGCTTCTACGGCAACATGACCCAGTCGGAGATCGCCAAGGAGTTCGGCATCTCGCAGATGCACGTCTCGCGCATCCTCCGCGCCGTGCTCAACAAGCTCCGCACCGCCCTGACCGACTGACCGCCCGGGGCGGCTGCGTCACGTGCCGGTGAGCCCTCCGGTCTCCAGCAGCCGCCCCCCGGACAGCTCCAGCCAGCGGTCCACCCCGATCTCCGCGAGGAACCGCTCGTCGTGGCTGACCACCACGAACGCTCCCTCGTAGGCGCCGAGCGCGCTCTCCAGCTGGCCCACGCTGACCAGGTCGAGGTTGTTGGTGGGCTCGTCGAGCAGCAGGAGCTGAGGCGCCGGCTCCGCGAACAGCACGCAGGCCAGCGTGGCGCGCAGCCGTTCGCCGCCCGACAGCACCCCGACCGGCAGGTGCGCGCGGGAGCCCCGGAACAGGAAGCGGGCCAGCAGGTTCATCCGCTCCGCCTCCGGCATGTCCGGGGCGGACGCGGCCAGGTTCTCCGCCACGGTGCGCCTGACGTCGAGCAGGTCGAGCCGCTGCGACAGATGGGCCACCCGGCCGTCGGCGCGCCTGGTCGTGCCCCCGTCGGGCTCCAGCTCGCCGCTGATCAGCCGCAGCAGGGTGGACTTGCCGGCGCCGTTGGGGCCGGTCAGGGCGATGCGCTCGGGTCCGCGGATCGTCAGGTCGACGCCGGGCTCGGCGAACAGGCCGCGTGCCCGCAGGTGCTCGCCGAGGAAGACCGTGCGGCCGGCGGGGACGTTGGTGTCGGGCAGCCGGAGCACGATCTTCTGGTCGTCGCGCAGGTCGCGCTCCGCCTGGTCGAGACGGGCCCTGGCGTCGCCGACCCGCGCCGCGTGCGTCTGGCCCGCCCGCCCGGCCGACTCCTGGGCGCCCCGCTTCATGTTCCCGGCGAAGATGCGCGGCAGGCCGGCGTTCTTGAGGTTGCGGGCCGCGTTGCTCGCCCGCCGCTCGGCCCGCTCGCGGGCCTGCTGCATCTCCCGCTTCTCGCGCTTGAGCTCCTGCTCGGCGCTGCGCACGCTCCGCTCGGCGGCCTCCTGCTCGGTGCGTACGGCCTCCTCGTACGCCGTGAAGTCGCCGCCGTAGAAGCGGACCTCGCCCCGGTCGAGCTCGGCGATGCGGTCCATGCGGTCGAGCAGCGCCCGGTCGTGGCTGACCACGAGCAGGCAGCCGTTCCAGTCGCCGAGCACGTCGTACAGCCTGCGACGGGCGCCGATGTCGAGATTGTTCGTGGGCTCGTCGAGCAGCAGGACGTCGGGCCGCCTGAGGAGCTGCGCGGCCAGGCCCAGCGACACGACCTGCCCGCCGCTCAGCGTGCGCAGCGGGCGCGCGAACTCCAGGTGGCCGAGCCCGAGCCGGTCGAGCTGGGCCCGGGTGCGCTCCTCGATGTCCCAGTCGTTGCCGATCGTGGTGAAGTGCTCCTCGCCGGCGTCGCCTGACTCGATGGCGTCCAGCGCGGCGATCACCGGGGCGATCCCGAGGACTTCCGCCACGGTCAGGTCGCCGGCCTGGTCGCCCGTCAGCGGCAGGCTCTGGGGCAGGTAGCCGAGCACGCCGTCGACGGACACGCTGCCGCCACCGGGCCGGTACTCGCCGGCGATCAGCTTGAGCAGCGTGCTCTTGCCCGCGCCGTTCGGGGCGACGAGGCCCGTCCGGCCGGCGCCCACGGTGAAGGAGAGGTCGCTGAAGACGGGCGTGTCGTCAGGCCAGGAGAAGGACAGGTTGGAGCAGATGATGAACGCGTCGGACATGCGGGAGACCTCGTGCATACGTGGTCCGGGCGTGCCGGAGCAGCCCGGCGAAAGGGACAGGGAAAACGACGATCAAGGCCACGCCGGCGGCGGGCATACGCGCCTGCCGGGGCCGATCAACCTCCGGTATCACCCGGAGATGTCGTCGTCACCTGCCATGTCTGCTCTCCTCGATTCCGATCCCAACCGTTCCACACCCTAGCAGCCACCCACGGCCCACCGGCAAGGCCGTTTCCGTACGGCTTCCGTACGGCAGGATGAGCCGGCATGAGCGTCCACGTCCACCGGATCACCAAGTACGACCCCGCGGACCGCACCGAGGACGGCTCCTATGCCGGCCCCGAGGACGTGCACAGCGACCACGGTCCGGTGGAAGCGGCCTACCTGGAAGCCGTGGCCGCTTTCGCCGAGGAGACCGGCATCACCCACCTGACCATCCGGGAGCCCGGGGTGACCGGTTTCGTGAACTTCGGAGTGGAGCCCCCGCTCGACGGTCACGGTCTGGCCGGGCTGTTCCCGCCCGACCTGACCGGCTACCACGACGGCGCCCGGGTGCCGATGGCCGTCGCGCTGGAGCTGGTCCGGGCGATGCTGCGCGACAACGGCGCCTGGTGCCGGCTGGAGGACGAGGACCGCTTCTTCGTCCACGTCGGTTACGACCAGCACGTCTATGTCGGCAGCGAGTCACCGTGCCCGCACGCGGTGGCGCTCACTCACCACCGGGGGCTCTTCGCCGAGCCGATGAGCCGGTCACCGTACGACCCGCGACTCGACGACGATGACGAGGACGACGCCGCGCGGCGACGCCCCGCCGACGGGGCGTTCTGGGCCGAGCTGGACGCTCTTCTCGTCGAGCGCGGCGCGGTGGTGCTGGAGGAGGGGCATGTCTTCAACGCCTCACGCTGGCACCGGATCACCGCCGGCGAGGTCGCCGCGACACGCGGCGGGCTCGCTCCCCGATCCAGGCTGCTCGTCTGGCCCGACCTGTCCACGGACGTGGACGCGACCCTTGACGCCCTGGCCGGCAAGAACCTCGTCGAGATCGTCTGGCAGGACCCTCAGGGGCACATCACCAGCCTGACGGTCGACGACCCCGACAACCCGGCACTGCCCGCGAGGCTGGCCGGAGCCCGCGCGATGCTGGTCCTCTCCGGTTACGCGGACGACCGCCACCCGCTGCTGGCCGCCGTGCTCCCCGACCCCGACGGCGTGCTCCGCGCGCGATGGCTGCCCTGACGTACCTCACAATGAAGGGGATGTCACCTCATCCCCTCGCGCGGGCCACCGCCTCCCTCCATGGCCTGGCCCTCGGCGACGCCTTCGGTTCCCAGTTCTTCGTCCCCGACCACCGCCACGCCCTTTCCGCTCGCCTCCTTCCACCCGGCCCATGGCAGTGGACGGACGACACCGAGATGGCCTGCTCCGTCTACCGCGTCCTGGACGACCATGGCGCCATCGACCAGGACAAGCTCGCCGCGAGCTTCGCCGCCCGCCATGACTTCGACCGCGGGTACGGCCCGGCCACCAACCGGATGCTCCGGCTGGTCCGTGAAGGAGGCGACTGGCGGAGGCTCTCGGCCGAACTGTTCGACGGCAGGGGCTCCTGGGGCAACGGGGCGGCGATGCGCGTGGCGCCGCTCGGCGCCTGGTTCGCCGGCGACCTGGCGCACGTCGCCCGGCAGGCGGCCCTGTCGGCGCAGGTCACCCACACGCATCCCGAAGCGGTGGCCGGCGCCGTGGCCGTCGCCGTGGCCACAGCCGTGACCGTCCAGGAGCCCGACCTCCCCGCCGGGCGTTTCCTCGACCGGATCAGGGAGCACGTACCCGCGAGCATGGTCCACGACGGCATCGGCGAGGCCCGGCACCTCCTCACCATCAGCGACCCCGCACTCGCCGCCCGGATGCTCGGGAACGGGCGGCAGGTCTCCGCACATGACACGGTCCCGTTCACCCTCTGGGTGGCGGCCCGCGAACGCCACGACTTCACAGCGGCCATGTGGACCACCGCGACGGCCGGCGGCGACGTCGACACCACGTGCGCCATCGTCGGCGGCATCGTCGCGGCCGCCTCGGGCGCCCACCTGCCGCCGGAGTGGAGAGCACGATGCGAACCGCTACCGGACTGGGCAGGCTCACCGCCGCTCGGCTGAGGTTGATCCGCCGGCCTGGACGCCGAGCCCGGTCTGGCCGTACTGCGGTCGCAGTAGGGCCGATGGGTACCCCGGGATGAGGGAAATCGCCCAGGTCAGACCTACCTTTTAGAGGTGCGTACGGTGACCTGGCTGAGACGGGAGCTGCTCTCCCGCCCCTATGTGGCCGAAACGATCCTGGCCGGGTGCGTGTATGCGATCACGCTGCTGGCGCGGGGCGCGCCCCCTCCGCCGGGGGTGGAGTGGCATGCCCGGATTCCGCCCCTCACCGCTGACGACATCGCGCTGGCTTCGGTCGTCTGCGGCGCTCTGATCTTCCGGCGGCGTTGGCCCCGCGCCGTTCTCGCCGTCACGGTCACCGGGTTCGCCGCCTACGCCATGACCGACGGCGGGCGGAGCCTGTTGAGCCTGGGGCCGGCGGTCGCGGTGTACACGGTGGCCTCGCGATGCCCGCGCCGGCACGCGTGGACCTACGGAGGGCTCGCCGCGCTCGTGGTGAC
Source organism: Nonomuraea sp. 3-1Str (assembly GCF_031570565.1). Lineage (NCBI taxonomy): Bacteria > Bacillati > Actinomycetota > Actinomycetes > Streptosporangiales > Streptosporangiaceae > Nonomuraea > Nonomuraea sp. 3-1Str. The sequence continues at coordinate 20,975 of NZ_JALHBK010000017.1, read as the reverse complement.
CATGGCCACGGTCGTGTCCGGTGAGAGCGCGTGGCTGGCGCCCGAAGTGGTGGCACCGATCGCGTCGATCGGCATGGCCACCGCCGTCGGGGACGCGCTGCGCAGCCGCCGGGCCTACGTGGCCGCCGTCGAGGAGCGGGCGCGCAGGGCCGAGGAGACACGGGAGGAGGAGGCCGAACGCCGGGTGATGGAGGAGCGGCTGCACATCGCGCGGGAGTTGCACGACGTTCTCGCCCACCACATCGCGCTGATCAACGTGCAGGCGCAGGTAGCCGCGTACATGCTGGCGACCGAGCCCGAGCAGGCCCGCACGGCGCTGGGCCATGTCCGCGAAGCCGGCAAGGAGGCGCTGGAGGAGCTGCGGACGACAGTGGGGCTGCTGCGCAGTCCGGGCAGCCGCGACGACCTTCTGACCGAGCCCGCGCCGGGGCTCGATCGCCTGCCCGAACTGGCCGACTCCTTCACCGCGGCCGGGCTGAGGCTGGGCTGGCTGGTCCACGGCGACCCGCGGCCGTTGCCCGCTCCGGTGGACCTCGCCGCGTTCCGGATCGTCCAGGAGGCGCTGACCAACGTGAGCAAGCACGCGCCGCGCGCGACCGCGACCGTGCGGATCGGCTACGCCGCCGACAAGGTGATCGTCGACGTCGCCGACGACGGTCGGAGCGATGCCGGTGGGACCTCCTCCGGGACCGGTCACGGGCTGATCGGCATGCGCGAGCGGGCCCTGTCCGTCGACGGGACCTTCCTCGCCGGTCCCGTGGACGGCGGCGGCTTCCGGGTGCACGCCGTGCTCCCCACCACCAGGAAGAACGCGTGATGACCGTCAAAGTGCTGCTGGCCGACGACCAGGCGCTGGTCCGCGCCGGGTTCCGGGTGCTGATCGACTCCGCCCCCGATCTGGAGGTGGTCGGCGAGGCCGCCGACGGTCATGACGCCGTACGGCTGGCGCGGGAGACCCTTGCCGACGTGGTGCTGATGGACGTCCGCATGCCGGGAATGGACGGTCTGGCCGCGACGAGGGAGATCACCTGCGAGGCGGCCACGGCCGGAGTCCGGGTGCTGGTCCTGACCACGTTCGAGATCGACGAGTACGTCTTCGCCGCGCTCCAGGCGGGCGCCAGCGGTTTCCTCGGCAAGGGCGTGGAGGCCGGCGAGTTGCAGGAGGCCATCAGGGTGGTGGCCGCGGGCGAGGCGCTGCTGTCACCGTCGGCGACCAGGCGTCTGATCACCCGCTTCCTGGCCGGCCCCGGCGTCTCCGCCCAGCACGTGCCCGAAGATTTGGCCGTGCTCACCGAGCGCGAACGCGAGGTGATGATCCTGGTGGCCCACGGGCGCACCAACGACGAGATCGCCGACCTGCTGGGGATCAGCCGGGTGACCGCCAAGACGCACGTCAACCGGGCCATGACCAAGCTGAAGGCGCACGACCGCGCCCAACTGGTGATCATCGCCTACGAGACCGGCCTGGTCCGTCCCCAGGCCCGTTGATCGGCCGGGAACCGCGGGCGTGGTAGCCCGCGCCCGCGTCTGCTGCGATCGCCGCAGCTCAGAACCATCCTCCAGGCGGACGTTCCCCCGGGGGCAAGGCAGCGAGTCTTGAGTAGCCCGTTCCCGCGCACCGCGCGATCCGGCACCCCTGCCTTGCCACCCGAGGACATCCATGACCAACACCACCCGCGGCCTGGGCGCCCTCCGCGATTTCCAGCCCGCGAAGCTCGCGAATCCCACCGTCGAGATCGTCATCCCCGTCCACAACGAGGAGCGCGCGCTGCCCGGTTGCCTGCGCACCCTCCACGCGCACCTGCTTGAGCGGATGCCGTTCCCCTGGCGGATCACCGTGGCGGACAACGCGAGCGGTGACCGGACGCTGCAGGTGGCCCGGGAGCTGGCCGCCGAGCTGCCCGGGACGGACGTGGTCCACCTCGACGGGAAAGGGCGCGGGCTCGCGCTGCGTACGGTGTGGGGCGCGAGCGAGGCCGACATCGTCGTCTACATGGACGTCGACCTGTCCACGCGCCTGGACGGGCTGTTGCCGCTGATCGCCCCGCTCGCCAGCGGCCACTCCGATCTCGCCATCGGCAGCCGGCTGGCCCCCGGCGCGCGCACCGTGCGCGGGCCGCGCCGGGAGCTGATCTCCCGCTGCTACAACGCGATCATCCGGCTCACCCACGGAGCCCGGTTCAGCGACGCGCAGTGCGGCTTCAAGGCCGCCCGTACGGACGTGCTCGGCCCGCTGCTCGAACGGACGCGGGACGACGCCTGGTTCTTCGACACCGAGTTGCTGCTGCTCGCCGAGCACAACGGGCTGCGCATCCACGAGGTCCCCGTCGACTGGGTCGAGGACGTGGACACCCGGGTCGACGTCGTCAGCACCGCCGCGGACGATCTGCGCGGACTGTGGCGGGTGGCCCGCATGAAGGCGTCCGGCGCCGCGCGGGCCCCGTTGCCGGGACGCCCCGCACCCGCCGCCGAGCACCCCGACGCCGTGCTGGCCACCGGCGGGGCGGGCTCCCGGATCAGCTGGGAGGTCGGCTGCTTCGCGACCATCGGCGTGCTCTCGACAGCCGGTCAGGCGCTGCTCTACTGGCTGCTGCGCACGTGGTGGCCGCCGGTGCTCGCCAACCTGGCGTCGCTGGTCGTCCTCACCGTACTCAACACCGAGGCCAACCGCCGCCTCACCTTCCGCTGGTCCGGCACGGGCGCCGGACGGGCCCACCTGGGAGCCGGAGCCCTGTTCCTGCTCGGGTACGTCGTCACCTCCGCCGCCGTGCTGCTGTTCCGCCAGGTCCAGCCCGAGGCGTCGGCCGCGGCCGAGACGCTGGTGCTCACCGCCTCGTCGGTGCTGGTGACCATTGTCCGCTTCGTGGTGCTGCGGCTGGCCGTCTTCCGCCGCACCACGCCCTGACCGTCTCCGGAGAAGTGACCCAGATGACCGACACCACCGAACTGCCGTCGCCGCCACGCGCCGCGGACCGTCCGCTTCCGGGCTGGGCGGCTCCGGCCGCGCTCGCGGCGATCCTGCTCCTGGCCACCGGCCTGTACGGCTGGGCCCTGGGCTCCCTCGGCTGGGGCAACAGCTACTACTCCGCCGCCGTGAAGTCGATGGGCCAGAGCTGGACGAACTTCCTGTTCGGCGCCTACGACCCGGCGGGGGTGATCACCGTCGACAAGCCGCCGGCGGCGCTCTGGCCGCAGGTCCTCAGCACCAAGATCTTCGGCATGCGCGGCTGGGCGCTGATCCTGCCCCAGGTGGCGGAGGGCGTGGCCACGGTGTTCCTCCTGCACCGCGCCGTCCGCCTGTGGGCGGGCGAGGCGGCGGGACTGCTGGCCGCGCTGGTGCTGACCCTGACGCCGATCACGGTGGCGATCAACCGTGACAACAACCCCGACACCCTGCTGGTGCTGACGCTGGTGGCGGCGGCATACGCGCTGACCCGGGCCCTGCGGACGGGGTCCGGCCGGGCCGCCCTGCGGTGGTTGTGCGGCGCCGGGCTCCTGATCGGCCTCGGCTTCCTGACCAAGATGCTGGCCGCCTGGATGGTGATCCCCGCCTTCGCGGCGGCCTGGCTGGTCGGCGCGCGCGGTCCCTGGCCCGGCCGCCTCGCCAGGCTGCCGGCCGCCGGCGGCGTCCTCGCGGTGTCCTCCCTGTGGTGGGTCGCGATGGTCGCGCTCTGGCCCGGCGACCGCCCGTACATCGGCGGCAGCACCGACGGCAGCGCCTGGGACCTGGTCATCGGCTACAACGGTCTCGGGCGGATTCTCGGCGGGAGCGGCGGCGGCCTGGGCGGCTTCAGCATCTCGTTCGGCGGAGCGGCCGGCCTGGGCCGGCTCTTCAACGACCAGGTCGGCGGGCAGATCAGCTGGCTGCTGCCCCTGTGCGGGGTGGCGCTGGCGCTGGCCGTGGCCGTCGCCGTACTGCGCCGGCGCGGGGTCACGATGCCCGGTGAGCCGCTCGCCGCGGCCGGATGGGTGCTGTGGGGAGCCTGGCTGGTGATCTGCGGCCTGGTGTACGCCACTCAGCAGGGGATCTTCCACCCGTACTACACCACGCAGCTGGCTCCCGCGATCGCCGCCGTCACCGCCGGCTTCGCCACGACGCTGGCCCGCGCCCACCGGGCGGGGGCTCGCTGGGCGCTCCCGCTGGGAGCCGGGGCCGTCGCGGTGACGGCGGCCTGGGCCTATGCCGTGATCGAGCGGGTCCCGTCCTGGAACGGCTGGCTGGCGTGGCCCGTGGCCACGGCCGGTGTGGCGGCGATCGTCCTGCTCCTGCTGTCCGCCGGCCGCCGGCGGCTGCTGCCAGCCGCCCTCGGCGTCGCGATCCTGGCGGTGCTGTCGGCGCCCGCGGCCTGGGCGATCAGCGTTCCGGGCTCCACGTCGGTGATGGGCGGCGCCAACCCCACCGCCGGGCCGCCGGCCATGCCCTTCGGTCTCGGGGGCGGAGGCGGCCGGGGACCGGGCGGGTTCCGACTCCCGGAAGGGATGCGGCTCCCGCCAGGCGTGAAGCTCCCCGAAGGATTCCCGGGCGGGAACGGTGGCATGCCACCCCGGTTCCCCGGCGGCGGCGCCGAGCTGACCTCCGACCAGCGCAAGATCCTCGACTATGCCGTCGAGAACTCCGGCTCCGCGCGGATCAAGCTCGCCGCCGAGGGTGGCTCCATGGCCGCCTCCCCCTTCATCCTGAACAGTGACGCGACCGTCATCGGCATGGGCGGCTTCATCGGCATCGACGACGCTCCGACCGTTCAGCAGCTGAAGGACTGGACGAGCTCCGGGCACCTGCGCTTCGTCCTGGGATCCGGCGGGGGCGGCGTCGGCGCCATGATGGGCGGGACGAGCGCGGGCCGCTCGCAATGGATCAAGGAGAACTGCACCGAGGTCCCCGCCGCCGCGTATGGAGGACGTCCCACCTCCACCGCGCCGGGCAGTCCGACGACCGACGGTCTGACGATGGGCGGCCTGATGATGGGCGACACCACCCTCTACGACTGCGCCGCCAAGCACTGACGACGGTGCGGCCGGTACGGCAGGGGCTGTGACCGGCATGTGCGCCTCCTCCGCGAGGCGCCCGGCGCCGGCTGCCAGACTGGCCGGACAGTCTCCGAAGGAGGTCGCCCATGACCCGCCCCGACAACGCGAAGATCGCCATAACGGGGGCCACCGGCCGCATCGGCGGCCGGATCGCCCGCAGGGTGGCGGCGGCCGGGGCGGCGCAGCGCATGGCGGTGCCGCATCCGGACCGCGCCCCTCAGCTACCGGGCGCGACCACGGCCCGCTGCGCGTACGGTGACCGCGACGCCGCCCGCGCGCTGGAAGGCATCGAGGTGCTCTTCATGATCTCGGCCCCGGAGTCGCCCGACCGCCTGAGCCGGCACCTGGCGTTCGTGGACGCCGCCGCGGAAGCCGGGGTACGGCACGTGGTGTACCTGTCGTTCTTCGGCGCCGCGCCGGACGCCGTCTTCACCCTCGCCCGTGATCACTGGGCGACCGAGGAGCACATCCGTGACAGCGGCCTGTCCTTCACCTTCCTGCGCGACAACCTCTACGCCGACTTCATGCCCGCGCTCGTGGGCCAGGACGGCGTCATCCGCGGCCCGGCGGGCGAGGGCCGGGCCGCGGTCGTGGCCCAGGACGACATCGCCGACGCCGCCACCCAGGTGCTGCTGAACGCCACCGGGCACGAGGGCCGCACCTACGACATGACGGGCCCGCGGTCGCTGTCCATGGCGGAGATCGCCGCGATCCTGTCGGAGACCACCGGCCGCTCGATCACCTACCACCCGGAGACCGTGGAGGACGCCTACCGGTCGCGCGCCTCCTACGGCGCGCCTGACTGGCAGGTCGACGCGTGGGTGTCGACCTACACCGCCATCGCGGCCGGGCAACTGGACGGCGTGAGCGACGACATCCCGCGTCTGACCGGGCACGCCGCCACTCCCCTGGCCGACGTCGTTCCTTAGAAGGCAGACGTCGTTCCTCAGAAGCAGGTGATGCCGGTCGGGCCGGGCGTGGACGGGCCGTTGGCCTGGAAGCCGAAGGTGGCCGACGCGCCCGGCGCCAGGCTCGCGGCCCAGCTCGGCGCCTTGACCGTCCAGGTGGCACCCGACGACGTGATGGTGGAGCTCCAGGCGTTGGTCAGGGTCACGCCGGCCGGCATGGTCCACGTGACCGTCCAGTTGTTCAAGGTCGTGGTCCCCGTGTTCCGCACGGTGCCGTTGGCCGTGAAGCCGCCCTGCCAGACGTTGGCGACCTGGTAGTCCACGCCGCAGGAGCCGCCGGTGCCGCCGGTGGTCGTGGGGGTCGGAGTGGCGGTGGTCGTGGGTGTGGGGGTGGGCGTGGAGGTCGGGCCGTCCGAGGTGGTGTAGCCGACCTTGGTGTACGGCGTGCCGCACTGCGGGTCGCAGGCCGGCGGAAGCGCGAAGCTGTACACGCGTCCGCCGTTGATCAGCGTGTCCGTGACGTCCCGCACCCGGATCTGGAACCGGCTCGCCCCCGACGTGGTCCCGCCGATGACGTACGACTGGCCCATGTCGCCGTTCATCTGAGCCGTCCGCCACGCTCCGTCGGCGAAGTACTCGACGCCGTGAATGCCGTTGGCCAGGTGCGAGACGGAGATGGCGGGCCACCACACCTGGGCGGACCGCAGGAACCCGATGCCGATGTCGCCGCTGTAGTTCGGCGCGGGGACGAACGACCAGGTGACGCGCCGGTTGTTCCAATGGCTGGGATACATGTCCCCGACCGTGGCGCCGTTCTTCACGAACCGGTTGAGCGAGTCCTTGGCCAGGTCCAGGTGGTAGGGATCGTCGCGGCACCAGGCGTTGGAGTCGCCGCAACTGTCGGCGACCAGCATGGTGAGCTTCGCGCCCTTGTAGGCGTCGGCGACCCAGGAGCCGTTGCGGCAGAACGGCTGGTTCTGCGCGCCGTCGTTGGTGCCGGTGCAGAGGTCGCCGATCTCTGCCTGCACGTAGCGGCCGCAGTTCAGCCCGTTGTTCCACAACCCGGCCTTGCTGAGGTTCGCCCCCGTCAACGGCCGCGGGTAGAAGCTGTAGTCGCCGGGCGTGTTGTAGACGTTGAGCGCCACGAAGTCCGGTGAGTCGAGATTCGCCTGCGGCACTCCGCAGCCGCCGTACGGCGCGCCGAGTCCGTCGAAGTAGGTGGCGTTACCCGTCACGGGGCCGGGCGGGTCGCCGGCCGCGCCGGCGGGCTGTTGCGTCAAGGGCACCAGGCCGCCCAGCGCGACCAGGAGACCGGGAAGCAGGAGGGCGAGCAACCGGCGACGGGCGTGACTCATCGGACCCCCTCGATCAGAAAGGTTCGCGAGAACGAACCTCTCCGCAGAGCGCCGGCCGGTCAAGCAGGGGTCCGCGCGAGCTGGGCGAACACGCCGACAGAACTGAAACTTTCAGCACTCACCGGAAATCGGAGACGACCGCGATGCCCACACCGGCGGCGAGGCAGAGCGGCGGTCCCGGCAGTTGTAAGGTATTGCGGCATGGGGGCGTGGGAAGGGATGAGCCCTGACCTCATGGGGAGACAGGGCGCGCCCGGCGACGGGAGAGCGGGATCTCCCGCCCCCGCATGGCAAGCCCCCACCGACATCGAACGCGGTTTGTACGAAGCCAAGATGCGGGGCGACTGGGCTGCGTACTTCGACGTCCTCGCCACCGCGAACCTCTATCACCCGATGTCGCGCGCCAGGGCCGATGCCCAACCCGGCTGGGTCGGCTACACCCCCACGTTCTGGGGCCCGCGGCCCGGCGTCAAGGCCCTTGCCTTCCTCACCGACGGGATGCTCCCGGCACCCGCGCCCGACCCGGTCTTCTTCCAAGACGACCTGGGCGAACTGGCCCGGAACTGGCCCCAGGACGACGAGTGGCTGGCCGTCAACCCCGGCAGCCCGTGCGAAGCGTTCTTCCCCGCGACCGCCGCCCATCGGCTGACGTGGCGCCGGCACGCCGACCGGATGCCCCACCCTCGCCGAAACGAGCTGCGCACGCTATGGACCGGAGGCCCGCTGCACGGCCCGGTCGCTCACGGCCTCGCCTGCGGGGCTCTTCTCTGCGTGAGCAACGCCTCACTCTGGAACGCGATGGGCTGGCACGGCACCGGCTACGTCCGGGAGAGGAAACGCCTCAAGGAGTGGTGGGACATCACCAGCCGCGAGGAGTGGCTGCCGGTCCAGGAGGACCTTCTCAACGGCCGGATGAGCAGCCCGTTCTGGGGGCTGGTCCTGCGGGTACGCAGTGTTCTCGCCCGCGACTTCGGTGGCATGGTCGAGGTGGATCACTGGCGCCAGGCGACCACGCGGGTCATACGGAACAGCGCCGCGGAGAAGGACACCGCCTCCGACGGGGTCACCATGAGCGACTCCGAGACGGAGACCCAGGTCGCCGGAGCGCAACGGCTCATCGGGCGGATCATCCGATACGAGGCGCGATTTCGTGCAGACGGCCTCCTCGCCGAGGGCAGATTCGTCCACACGGTGGAGGCATGGGACTACGGACGGGCTTCCAAGATGGCCCGGTGGGGACTCGGCGCCCGCTACTGCGACCTGGCGGAGGCCGAACGGGCCGTTCTCCGCGCCGGAAGGCTCAGCCGGATCAACTACCGATCATGGGAAGACTTCTCGGCCGCCTACGTTCTGGGCCGTTGCCTCCATTTCGACGAGGAGGAGTTCGGCGACTGGTACGGGCAGATGCTCAACGCACACAGAATCCTGACGAGCGACCCGAACAGCCCTTGGCTCAACATCCCCTTCAGATGATCGAGCCCGAAATCGGCGATCGGCGACAGACAAGATCGACTATGCTGGTTCGTCCCCCCGCCTGTGCCCCCGGGAGTCCTGGTGAAGAGGCCCCACCCGAAGTCGCCGTTCGCCGTCGACCCCGTCCTGATCATCGGCACGGGCCTGTCCGTGCTGCTCGGCGTGATCTTCTACGTCCGCGAGGACACCGCGCAGGCGCTCGGCACCGTCGCCGGGCTCATCGGCGGCGTCATCACCCTGCAGATCCAGTCGCTGATCCAGGACAGGCGCCGGGTCGAGCACGAGACCAGAGTCGGCCAGATGGTCTCCACGATCGACAGGATTCCGTGGATGACCGACCTCATGGAGCCGATGCTGCGAGCGGCCAAGCACGTCGAGCGCGACTACAAGGGGACGCCCGCCGAGGACGCCTGCCGTGCCGCCTTCGAGGAGTGCCTGCGCACCCTCGCCGACCTCGAACGCGGCCACTTCCGCACGCCGTACGGCGACAACGAGGTCTTCCTGCGCCTCATCGCGCAGGCACGCGAGCACATCTGCGTCACCAGCGTCCCCGCCGTGGACCTCACGTGGTGGCGCCAGCCGGTCGGCAGGCAGTACTGGCGCGCCCAGCTGGACGCGCTGGCGCGCGGTGTGAAGATCCGACGGGTGTTCATCTACCACGAGTGGACGGACGACCTCGACGCGCTGGCCCGCGAGCAGCTGGCGGCCGGGGTCCAGGTGCGCCGCGTTCAGGTGGACCGCCTGCCCCCGCCGATGCGCGTCATCACCGGGCTGTGGGACGGCGCGTGCGGGCACGAGCTCAGCTACACGGCGGCGGGCGAGGCGGTGCACGACACGTTCACGGTCTCGCCTCCGGATCTGGAACGCCTGATGCGCCAGTTCGAGATGATCGAGCGGAGCGCGGTCGAGCTGGACGACGAGCCACGTCCGACTGCCGATCCCGTCGCCTGAGGCCGCCGGCGGTCAGCACCGCCAGAGCGGCCCAGAGCAGCCCGAACGCCGCCCACCGGCTGCCCGGCATCGACTCCTTGAAGACCAGCAGCCCGACCAGGAACTGCACGATGGGCTCGATGTACTGCAGCATGCCGGTCAGGCTGAGCGGGATCTTCGTGGCGGCGGCGCTGAACAGCAGCATCGGCGCCATCATGACGAAGCCGGCGCCGATGCCGAGCAGGGTGTTGACCGCCGACACGTGCCCGAACGTGGCCTGGCCGGTCGCCTGCAGCCACACCGTGTACACCAGGGCGAGCGGGAACACCACGGCCGTCTCCACCATCAGCCCCTCGACGGCCCCGGCGCCCACCCGCTTCTTGATCATGCCGTAGCCGCCGAAGGTGACCGCCAGGCCGACCGCGATCCACGGCGGGCCGCCGTACCCGATCGTGAGGACGAGCACGGCGGCCGCACCCAGCCCGATGGCCGTCCACTGGCGGACGCTCAGCCGCTCGCCGAAGACCGCCACCCCCAGCGTGACGCTGGCCAGCGGCGTGATGAAGTAGCCGAGCGAGGCGTCGACGACGTGCCCGTTCATCGTGGCCCAGATGAACAGGGCCCAGTTGATCGAGGTCAGCGCGCTGGCCAGGGCGAGCAGGAGCAGGTCGCGCGGGCGGCGCAGGAGCGCGGCCACCTGACGGCGGCGGCCCGTCGCGAGCACCAGCAGGGCGATCGCCACCGGCGACCACAGCACGCGCAGGGCCAGGACCTCAAGTGAGCCGGTGGGCTCCACCAGCGGCCAGTAGAGGGCGGACAGACCCCACAGGACGTAGGCCGCCACACCCAGCAGGACACCACAGCGGGCAACGGACATCTGATCAACCTACGCGGTCCCGCAGCCGGATCGTGAACCTCATCGAGAGGGCTCGGGGGCGGAGGACATCCTCGCCGAAGCCGAAATGGACACCCCTCCTGTCGACATATGATCCTTTCAAGTGATATCTGCACGATCGTCGGAAAGGCCGCCATGCCCCACCCCCTCAGCCGGCGGTCCGCCCTGCTGGGCACCGCGGCCGTGGCCGGCCTCGCTCTGTGGGACAGACCGGCCGAGGCGGTCGGCACCACCGCATTCAGCACCACAGCATTCGGCACCGCCGCGTTCAACACCACCGCGGTCAACGCCGCCGCGTTCGACGCCGCGCGTGAGCGGTGGGTGAGCCTGCTGGCCGGCGGATCGTACGACTCGACCTACACCGACAAGACCCAGGCGATCGAAGGCTCGGCCAACGCGGTGCTGCGCAAGCTGCAGCCCGTCCCCGGTCGCCCGAGCCTGTGGCCCGACCTGCCGCTCGACGACCCCCGGACGGGCAACTTCAACCGCTCCTACAACCGCATGCGCACACTGGCGCTGGGCTGGGCCACGCCGGGCACCGCCATGCACGGGGACAGGCAGGTCGCCGAGACCGCGGTCAGCGCGCTGGACTTCCTGTACGAGCACGCCTACCACGAGGGGCTCGACCGGCGGGGCAGCAACTGGTACTGGTGGGAGATCGGCGTCCCCCGCTCGCTGACCGAAGCCTGCGCCCTGCTGTACGACGGCCTGCCCAAGGACCGCCTGGAGCGCTGGCTGCGCCCCTTACGCCGCTGGTGCCCCGACCCGGAGCGCCGCGTCAGCCACCCCGGCGTCGTCGAGACCGGCGCCAACCGGGCGGGCAAGGCCATGGCGGTGGCGATGCGCGGATTGCTCACCCACGACGCGCGCCTCATCACGCGGGCCGGGGACGCGGTCTCCGACCTGTTGCGGCCGACCGCGGGACCAGGCGACGGCTTCTACCGTGACGGGTCGTTCATCCAGCACGCCGTGTACCCCTACACCGGCAGCTACGGCGTGGACTACCTGGAGAGCGTGGCCAAGCTCATCGCCATGCTCGCGAGGTCACCGTGGGAGATCACCGGAATCGGGAACGTCTACGACATCGTGGACCGCTCGTTCGCGCCGTTCATCTTCGACGGGCTGATGATGGACTGCGTACGCGGCCGGCAGATCTCGGTGCAGGGCCACCGCGACTACCACTCGGGGCAGAAGGCGGTCGAGGCCGTCCTCACCCTGCTGGAGGCGGCGCCGGAGCGCTATGCCCGGCGCTGGCGACCACTGGTGAAGGGCTGGCTCACCCGCAACCAGGCCTTCCCCTACGACACGCTCGCGCCGCTGGCGAGCGTCGCACGGGCCAAGGCCCTGCTGGAGGACCCGTCGGTGCCGGTCGGCCCGCGTACGACGGGCACGTACGTCTTCGCCGACATGGACCGGGTCGTGCACCGCCGCCCCACCTGGGCCTACGCGATCGCGATGAGCTCGGAGCGCATCGGCGCGGCCGAGGCCATGAACCAGGAGAACCTGCACGGCTGGTACACCGGCGACGGCATGACCTACCTCTACACCGGCGACCTCACCCACTGGAACGACGACCTGTGGCCCACGATCGACCCGTACCGGCTGCCGGGCACGACGGTCGACACCCGCAGACGCGCCGCTCTCACGCACGGCAAGCGTCGCCTGCCGCCCACCCCGTGGGCGGGCGGCGTGGCGCTTGACGGCGAGTACGGCGTGGCGGCCATGAAGCTGATCGCCGACGGCTCCTCGCTGCGGGCCAAGAAGGCGTGGTTCCTCCTCGACGACGCGGTGATCGCCCTCGGCACCGGCATCTCGGCCTCCGACGGCCGCCGCATCGAGACCGTCGTGGAGAACCGCAACACCCACGACGGACATCCGCCGCTGACCCGGGGCGACGGCTGGGTCCACCTGTCGGGTACGGCCGGCTACGCGCTGCTCGACGGCGTCGAGGCGAAGGTGGTCCGCGAGAAGCGCACCGGCCGCTGGCGGGACATCGACCAGGGCGCCACCACCGGAGGCGACAAGACCCCCGTCACCAGGCACTACACGACGATCCTCGTCGACCACGGCGTCGATCCGCACAAGGCGCGCTACGCCTATGCCGTACTGCCCGACGCCTCCATCGCGCAGACCGCGGCTTACCGCGGGCGGGTCGAGATCCTGGCCAACTCCGGAGCGGTGCAGGCCGTCTCCCGCGACGACGTGCTCGCCGCCGTCTTCTGGCGCGCGGGGACCGTCGAGACAGCGGACGGACCGCTCGCCGCCGACGGCCCCTGCACGCTGCTGATCCGCCGCGACCACAAGCGGGTACGGCTCGCGGTCTCCGACCCGTCGAGGACCGCCGACGAGGTGAAGATCACGCTGCCCTGGCCGGTGAGATCGGTCAAGGAAGGCGACCGCGGCGTCCGCAAGGCCAGGAAGGCGGTCAAGGTGAAGGTCGGCGGCAGCCGCGGCCACGCCCGCACCGCGGTGGTCCGCGTCTGACCCTCCGGGCAAGGACGCACCGGGTACAGGTCAGGTCATGTCCACAGCCACCTCCAGGCGCAGGTAAGCGTCGATCCAGGCCTGCTCGACCGCCTCGTCGGAGTCGTGGGTGCGCGTCGCCGCGAAGGCCGTGACGGCCTGGGCGATGCGGTGCAGCCCGAGCACGGTCAACCGCTGCGCCGCGGCGGCGAGCCGGTCGTCGTAGGTCGGCGGCAGGTGGGACAAGCCGTGATGGGCCACTTCGGCGAGCAGTCCCCGGGTGTCGATCAGGGCCGCGGTCAGCGGTTCGTGCCGGGCGTCCGCGGCGGCCATGAGCCTGCCGCCTGCGTCGGCAGGCTGCAGGTCGGGGACGACGATCCGGCCGCCGACCGCCAGACCGACCGGTTCGATGACGACACCGCCCCCGGTCCGCCCGACCACGCCGCTGACGAAACGCAGCTCGCCCTCCTCACCGGCGAGCACGGCGGCCAGCGAGTCGAGGCGTCCGGGAGCGGCGCCGGTGTGAACGGCCCGCACCGTGGCGGTGTTACCCGCCCGGTCGACGATGACAGCGTCGAGGCGCTGGTCTCCGGGGGCGTAGGCGACGGCCTCCACCCGCGCGACGGCGACGGCCCGGACCAGCTCCGCCTCCGCCCTCGGGCGGATGGGCCGGAGCGTGAGGCCGTCGAGTTCACGGCTGAGCGCGGCGAAGTCGGTCACCAGCAGAGACGGCGGCAGCTCATCCCAGTCGCCCCGTGACGGGCTGACCGTCGTCCTGGAGATCCGGCCGGTGGCCAGCCGCACCGTACGGCTGGCGCTGCGGACGGCGGACTCCGTGACCAGGTTGCCGGTGGCCAGCGCGGCCAGCGTGGAGCCGGCGATCCGCCGCCGGGCCGGCGCCACCCCGTCGTCGTCGCCGTCCCACTGACGGCGGAGGACCAGCACCATGCCACTGTCGCCGTGGGCCAGGTAGACCTCGGCGATCCGCTGGTCGCCCAGACCGCGGATCCGGCAGCCCAGGCTCTCCAGCCGGGCCCGGCGCAACGGGGTCTCGGCGGCCTCGGCGGTGCCGAGCACGCTGCTGCGCAGGGTGGCGTCCGGCCGCGTCACCGCCCGGTGCCGGGCGTGCAGCTCGGCGACGTGGCTCGCGAGCAGCTCGGGACGGTAGTGGGCGCTCCGGTCGTGATAGGCGGCCAGTTGCTCGGCGAGGTCGCCAACGGCCAGCAGCGGCCAGCGCGACCCGGCGGCGTCCAGCCGGCGCCGCACGTCGGCGATGGTGGCCTCAAGGCCCTGACCGAGATGCGCCGCGCCCTCACGCAGGACCGTGCCGGCCAGCCCCAGGGCCGGCTCCAGCCCGGAACCGGCACCGGCGCCGGCCTCGCCGCCGACGTCGACGCGCACCTCGGGGACTCCGGGGTGCAGCTCGTCGGCGGCCCGGAACGCCCACACCGCCAGGGCGACGACGTCGTCGCGGGTACCGGCGACGGCGTCGGTGTGGACGAATCCGAGGTCGCCGGGGACCAGGAAGCGCACGGTCGCGGCGGGCAGCTCGACCTGCGGCACCGGATCGGCGGAGGTGGCGCGGCGGACCCGCGCGGTGAATCCGGCTCGCTCCGTGCGGCGAGCGGCGGCCATCAGGCGGGCACCGATCCTGGCGGTGAGCTCGTCGTCGGTCACCTGCCCCGGTGACCAGGGCAGGGGCTCCGGGGCAGGCTCAGCGGGCAGCCGTTGGTAGGCGAGGACCACCCCGACGACGTGCCGGCAGACGCCGGTGGCGCCGCAGGTGCAGCGGGCCACGTCGAGGCCGCCGGGAGGCAGGGCCGCGGCCACGCCGTCGGGGAAGCTGCCGTGCACGGTGCCGTCAGCGTCGGTCCGGAGCTCCGGACCGGCCTCCTTGCCCGCACGTTTGACCAGGCCGCGGTTGGTGAGCGCGGCGAGGGAGTCCGCCGTGAGCCCGAGGAGATCCGTCCTCATCGGCCCACGTGCTCCGCCACGAAGGTCGCCAGCTCGCCGGGTGTCATCGCGCCCACATAGGCTCCGGCATCGGCCAGGCGCTGCGCCAGCTCCCGGTCGTAGGCGGGATTGGCCTGCTCGTCGAGGGCGGCCAGGCCCAGCACCTTGCTGCCCTGGGCCACCAGGTCGCGCACGACGCGCACCAGCCGGTGCGGATCACCGCCCTCGTAGAAGTCGGAGATCAGCACGACGATCGCCCGGCGCGGCCGGTCCACCAGGCCCGCCCCGTACGCCGCCGCGCGGGCGATGTCGGTGCCGCCGCCGAGCTGGACCTTCATCAGCAACTCCACCGGATCGTCCACGTCGGCGGTCAGGTCCACCACTTCGGTGTCGAAGGCCACCAGGTGGGTGCGTACACCGGGCAGCCCCCACAGGCACGCCGCGGTGACCGCGGAGTGGATCACCGAGTCGACCATCGACCCGGACTGGTCGACGAGCAGGATCACCTGCCACTGCTCCAGGTGGCGGCGGGTGCGGGAGAAGAAGAACGGGGTCTCGATCACCACCTTGCCGGTCTCGGGCTGGTAGCGGCCGAGGTTGGCGCGCAGGGTCTTGGCCATGTCGAAGTTGCGGGCCAGCCGCATCCCCCCGGACCGTCGCACCTTGGTGCCGGAGAACGCGCTCCGGACCTCGGTGGCGAGCTTCTCCATCAGCTGCCGTACGACCTGCTCCACGATCCGCCTGGCAAGCCGCAGCACCTGCGGGTTCATCAGGTGCTTGGTCCGCAGCACCGCCTTGAGCAGCGCGGGATTGGGTTCGATGCGCGCCAGCACGGCCGGGTCGGTCACCACGTCATGGATCTCGTAACGCTCGACCGCGTCACGTTGCAGTCGTTCGACGGTCTCCTTGGGGAACAGCCGGGCGATGTCGTCGAGCCAGTCGAAGGTCGTCAGCGTCGACGGGCCCGTCCCGCCTCGCCGTACGCCACGCCGGCGCAGGTCCTCGTCGCGGCCGTAGAGCCAGTCCAGCGCCGCGTCACGGGCGGCGGCCCGTGCGTCGAGTTGCCGCCCGCCGAGGCATGCGCCGCCGGGCTCGCCGAGCAGCAGGCGCCACCGTTCCAGGGTGGGGTCGGTCATGGGGTGATCAGTCCTTCCCGGCGCAGTGCCGCCTCGACCCGCTCGTCCAGTGCCATACCGGCGGCCACCAGCTCCGGCGCCGCGTCCAGCCGCATCAGGTCCCATCCGGACGCGCCGCCGGCGCGCCGCTCGACCAGGCGAGTGGCGATGAGGTGCCGTTCGCGGGGCGGGAAGAAGCCGAACGCCTGGCGCAGCGCGGGCAGGGCCACCAGGAAGTCGTCATCCGTCATCCCTCCGACCAGCTCGTCGAGCAGCTCCAGCAGGCCGGCGGTGTGCAGCACCTCCTCGCGGGCGAGCGCGAACAACCCGGCCAGCCAGTCCCCGGCCGACGCCGGGACGAACGCGCCGCGCACCGCCCGCGCGGGGTCCGCGGCAGCCGTACCACGCAGTGACCAGCCCAGCCCCAGCGACGCTCCGCGCAGGTCGGGTGGCGCCTCCCGGGCGGCGGCGAGCCGGTCGGCGACGCCCAGCGCCGCGTGCGTGTCCAGCCCGAGCGACGGGCCGGCGTGCCTGAGGGCGTCACGGACGGCGGTCATGGCGTTGATGCGCTGGAGGTCAGCCGGTGCGGGGCCGCCGCGCACGCCTTCGGCCAGCCACAGCGCCCGGCGCGTGGCGGCCTGGACGACCGCGCCCAAGGTGGTGCTGCCGCTGGTGCGGAACAGGTCGTCGTGGCGCCACATCGCCAGGGCGACGGTGAGGGTGCGGCCCAGCGATGCCAGATCGGCCGTCGCGCCGACAGCCCGCGCCAGGTCGTCCAGCACCTGTCCGGTCAGTTCGCCGATGCCGCACAGCGCCGTGTCGAACAGAACGTCGGCCAACTGGTCCAGGTCCGCGCCCGTGATCCGTTCGGCGAGGGCGGCAGCCGCCGCCTCCTGCGGGTCCACGCCGTACCCGCCGGCCTCGATCAGAGCGGGCAGCCGGTCGTCGGACTCGGTCAGCGTCCATCGCTCGACCAGCTCCGTGCCGCCTGCCGGGCGGGGTCCCGAGGTGCGCGCCACTCCGGGGATCCCCAGCACCCGCAGCCGGTGCAGCAGCCGGCTGCGCTCGCGGTCGGCTTCCCTGCCGAGGTCGAGCCGTTCCTCACCCGGGCCGCCCAGTACCCCGAGAACCGCGTGGACCAGCGGTGGCAACGGGGTCGAGTGATGCAGGCGGCCCACCCGGTCACCGCTGAGGGCCGCGATCATCTCGACGATCACCGGATGGTGGCCGGCCCGCAGCGGGCCACGGGTCGCCCAGGGCAGCGGGGTCTCGATCGCCTCGCTGACCAGCGCGCCGGCCAGGCCGTCCAGCACATCGACCCGGGCCGGATGCGGATGACCGCGCATCAGCGCGATCCCCTCCGCGGTGGCCCGGGCGGCGATCAGGTCCGCGGTCGACACCGGCTGGCGCCGGGCGCGCAGCCGGGCCGTCACCGCCTCGGTGAGCCCGCGCGCGGCGGCGGCGGGACCGGACTCCCACAGGTGCTGGTAGTAGCCCGGCGACGGCATACCCGACTGATAGCCGTCGAAGGCGTCCAGCCGCCGGAACGAGTACGGCACCAGGTAACTGCCGACGACCGCGTCCGCCGGCGGCCGCGGCACCTCCGGCCAGCCGCGATCACCCTGCTCGGCCAGCCGGACCAAGGCGGGGCGGTGGAAGCCGCCCGTGACCACGACCACCGGCCTGTCGCCCGCGTCGGCGACGGCGGCGCGGATCCACTGCGCCATGTACGCCTCGCGGGCCAGGTCGTCCGGCCCGGCCTGCGTGTCGCCGCGCACCAGGTCGAAGTAGGTGGCCAGCCGTTCGGCCAGCCCGTCGGCCGGCTCGATCTCGAACAGGTGGTCCCACAACGCGTCCGCGTTGTCCACGGCGAAGGTACGGCACAGCCGTCTGGTCACCTCGCTGTAGCGAGCCTCGGCGTCGGCGTAACGGTTGCGGACCTCGGCCAGCGCCGGATGCCAGGCGGGCAGGTCGATGAAACGCAGCTCGGAGCCGACCTCACGGCCCGCGGTCAGCGCCGCCCACTCCGGGGAGTAGCCGCACAGCGGCGTCCATGAGCCGTGCCGTCGTTCCGGGTCCCGGTAGCTGGTGTAGACCGCGATCGGCAGCTCATGGCCGAGCAGGAGCTCGTCCATCCTGTGGTTCATGTCCGCGGGGCCTTCGACCAGCACGTACGCGGGGCGTACGGAATGGATGGTGTCGGCGACCAGTCGGGCGCAGGCGGGGCTGTGGTGCCGCACGCCGAGGAATGTGACCGCCATCGTCAGCCCGGAAGCAGGTGGCGGGCCTCGTACAGGGCCTTCCACTGGTCGCCGTGCCGTTTCTGCTCCAGGTACCTGCGGAGTTTCGCCAGATCCTCCGGGTTGTCCTTGGCCGCCGTACCGGCCAGGCAGGAGACCAGGTCGGCGGGGGTGCCGGGCTCTCCGCGCAGGAACCAGCCGCGCAGTCCGACGGCATGCGCGACCGAGACGGCCTCGGCGGTGCTCATCACCCCGGACAGCCGGTCGGTGGCGTCACCGCGCGCGGTCTGCCCCTCGCGCAGCTCGCGGAAGGCGGTGACCAGGACCTCCAGCACGTCGCGCCGTGGCGGCGCGCCGACGCCTGACCGCTTCAGCAGAGCGGTGGCCTCCGCCTCCACCAGCAGCAGCTCGGTGTCGAAGTCGGCGATCGGGAAGACGGTCTCGAAGTTGAACCGGCGCTTGAGCGCGGCGCTCATCTCGTTGACGCCGCGGTCGCGGGTGTTGGCGGTGGCGATGACGGTGAACCCCTCCTGGGCGAACACCATCGCCTCCGGACCGGTCAGCTCCGGCACCGCGAGCACACGGTCCGACAGCGGCGACAGCAGGCAGTCCTGCACCTCCAGCGGGCACCGGGTGATCTCCTCGAAGCGCACCACCTTGCCCT
Organism: Nonomuraea sp. 3-1Str; assembly: GCF_031570565.1. Taxonomy (NCBI): domain Bacteria; kingdom Bacillati; phylum Actinomycetota; class Actinomycetes; order Streptosporangiales; family Streptosporangiaceae; genus Nonomuraea; species Nonomuraea sp. 3-1Str. The sequence continues at coordinate 1,951 of NZ_JALHBK010000017.1, read as the reverse complement.
CGGCCATGCCGCGCAGCAGCGGAGCGGCCACCAGCGACCGGGTGGACGGGCCCTCGGCGACCAGCAGCGCGTAGTTCCACGAATATTTGATCTGGTCCTCGGTGGTGGCCGCTCCGCCCTGGATGGTGAGCGTCGAGGTTCCGCTCACCGCCGCGGCGAGCAGCTCGGACAGCAGCGACTTCGCTGTGCCCGGCTCACCCACCAGCATCAGCCCGCGGTTGGTCGCGAGCGTCACCAGGGATCGGTCGATCAGTGAAGGATCACCCACGAACTTGCGGCTGATGCCCAGCTTCTCGTCCCCGAGGACGAAGCGCCGGGCGGCGCGCAGGCTCAACGCCCAGCCGGGCGGTCGGGCGTCGGTGTCGTTCTCCCGCAGCCGGGCCAGCTCGCCGGCGTAGCGGATCTCGGCCGGGGGCCGCTGGACGTGCTCGTTCATCGGGTGATCTCCCGCAGGTCCCGCAGGATCTCGGAGACGGTGATCGGGTCGAGGCCGTCGAGGCCGTCGAGGCCGACCCCCTCCAGGGTCTGCTCGTCGGCGAACTCGTGGTAGCCGATCGCGATGCCCGGCAGGAGACCGATCGTGATGGTCCTGCCGTCGGGCACGTCACGCTCGATCCAGCACTGGATGCCGGCGTCCTGTGGCGCGCCTCGCCGCCAGCCACGTCGTTCCAGGCCGATCACCTTGCCGGTGGGGATCTTGGCGGCGCTGATCTCGGACAGCAGCGTCTCGTCCGGCTGACAGGTCTCCCGGCCCAGTTGCGGGAACGGCTGCAGGATCTCGTAGTCGGCGAACATCTCGGCCCACGCGGCCAGCTGCTCCCCCAGCTCCAGCGGGTGCGCCACCCCGACGACGGCCTCGTCGGGCAACGTCAGCGTGTCGTCCTCGACGTCGGCGAAACTGCGGTCCTCGGCCACGCGCAGGGCGCCCGTGAGCAGGCCCGAGGGGTCGTAGAGGCCCCACACCAGCCGCCGTACGATGTGCCAGAGCAGCGGGTGGCCGACGAGCAGCCGCTTGAACTCCGCACCGCTCCAGCGGCGCCGGTTCACCATGGCCTGCTCCAGCCGGCGGATGTTGTCCGCGGCCACGGCGCGCACGTCCTTCTTCAGCCCGGCGAACCGCTGGTGGGCGGCGGGCGCGAGCTCCGGATCGTCGTTCGCCCCCGGCTTGGGAAGGTTCTTGAGCCGCTTTCCCGCGGGGTCGGTCACGTACGGCTTGAGCTGCTCGTCGAAGCCGACGACGAACTGCCTGCGGCCGTAGTCGAGGGTCAGGCTGCCGTCGGCGGACAGTCCGAAGGTCGGCACCAGCCGGTCGGCCAGCTCCTGCGACGTCAGGCCGAGCCCCGCGGCGACCTCGTCCATCTTCTGCCTGGCCCGGTTCTTGAGCCCGCTGAACTTGACCTTCTCGGCGATGCCGTGCAGGTGCATCAACGCGACCTCGGAGCCGATGCCGGCCAGCAGGTCCAGGCCCGCGACCGCCCGCGCGTGCCCGCCCTCGCCGGGCCAGGTCCTGATCAACGGCGTCAGCCGTCGGACGGTCTCGTCGTCGCCGAGCAGTGCCAGCGCGTCCATCATCCAGCTCTCCTTGGACGGGTAGCCGGCCGCCTGCCAGCGCTGGAACAGCGCCCAGCCGAAGTCCGCGAGGCTGCGGCTGTCGCAGGCCTCCTTGACCAGGGCGAGACCGGCGTACGGATCACCGGGCCGGGAGATCGCCAGCATCGTCATCACGTGGCGGGCCGCCTCGGCCGGCAGCGCACCCGCGTCGCCGCGCAGGTGGATCGGTGTCAGGACCGCGACGTCCGCCCACTCGGGCAGCACGGGCAGCTTGGCGGGCGGCCCCCTGGGACCGGGTGACGATCGCGTCGGTGTGCCCCGAGCCGTACTCCCGGATGTGGGCCACGGCGTCCTCCAGCGAGTCGACGACGGCCGCGGCGATGTCCAGCGAGAGGTACTC
>NZ_JALHBK010000016.1:0-187682 GCF_031570565.1 Nonomuraea sp. 3-1Str | reverse complement strand
CGCTGCCGCCGATCACCACGTACGCCTCGGTGGAGGCGGTGTGCAGGTGCGGCGTGCCGCCCGCCAGGCCGTCGGCCGCGCAGACGCCGGAGTAGACCGACAACCGGCTGACCGACGTGCCGCCGGGAAAGCTCCCCTGGTTCAGCTCACGCATCGTGTGGTGCTCCCTCGGACGACCAGACTGGTGGCGAGCTCGATCCGGGTACCGGTGGACTCGCCGGGATGGGACAGCTCGTCCGCCACGAGCCGGATGGCCTCGTTGGCCATGTCGCCGAGCGGCTGGCGGACGGTGGTGAGCGCGGGCGACATGGTCTCGCAGAGCGGGGCGTCGTCGAAGCCCACGACCGACAGGTCGCCGGGCACCCGGATGCCGCGCTCGGCCGCCGCCTGGTAGACGCCTGCGGCCTGCAGGTCGGAGCCGGCGAAGACGGCGGTGGGCGGGTCGGGCAGGTCGAGCAGCTCGCCCCCGCGTTCCTTGCCGCCGCCGATGAGGAAGTCCCCGAAGCGGGTCAGCGCGGGGTCGGGCTCGATGCCGAACGTGCGGTGCGCGGCGAGGTAGCCCTCATGCCGGTCGAGCGTGCACTGCGTGTCGCGCGGGCCGCCGATGAAGCCGATGCGGGTGTGCCCCAGCTCCAGCAGGTGGGTGGCCGCCATGACGCCGCCGGACCAGTTGGTGGCGCCGACCGTCGAGAGCCGGGGGTCGCGCCGGCCGACGGGGTCGAGCAGCACCAGGGGCACGTGCAGCAGCTCCTGGATGGCCGCGACCTCCTCCTGGCCGGCCCGCCACAGCACGAGCACGATCCCGTCGGTGCCGCGTTTGCGCAGGACGCCGAGCCACTGGCGCAGGTCGAAGTCGGGCCGGCCGGAGGAGGTGATGACCAGGGAGAACCCCCAGCGCGCCGCGGCCCGCTCGGCGCCGCTGATCAGAACCTGCGCCCACGGCGAGCCGAGGCCGTCGATGAGCAGGTCCACGAGGCCCACGCGGGGCGCGCCGGCCGGGCGGAGCGCCTCGTACCCGAGGGTCCGTACGGCTTCGAGGACCTTCTCGCGCGTGGCGGCCGAGACGTGCTTCTTGCCGCTGAGCACCTTGGAGACGGTCGGCACCGAGACGTCGGCGGCGGCGGCGACGTCGGCGAGCGTGGCTCGTGACACGGGACCTCCTGTGACCGTTGGCGCGCTCTCCGGCGGTCGCCATCGATACGCAACTTTCCGGAAAATCCGTCGAGCGAGGTCGCCCCGCCGATCGCGGCTGATCAGGCAGGACTGCGAGAGATCGGGCTATTGACATGCTTACAGGCCGGAGCCTAGCGTAACGATACGGCAATGTCACGGTAACTTTTTCCGAAAGTCAACCGGAAAATTGCCGATCTCTCCCTTTCTCTCCGCGCCTGATCGGAGATGCCGACCACATGAGGATGGACGCCGGTGGAAGCTGAGCCGCACAGCCCGGAGAGCCGCCGGGCGCGGCGGGTCGACGACCTGGTGGCCGGTCTGTCGCTGGACGAGAAGCTCGCGCAGCTCGTCGGCGTATGGCTGAACGTCGACCGCGAGGAGGGGGTCGTCGCCCCGCTCCAGGACGCGATGCAGGGAGAGGACGTCGAGTTCGAGACGTTCGCGCGCCACGGCCTCGGGCACGTCACCCGCCACTACGGCACCCGGCCCGTCGATCCGCGGTGGGCGAGCACGCTGCTGGCCGAGCGGCAGCGCTGGCTGATGGACCACACCCGGCCGGGCATCCCGGCCCTGGCCCACGAGGAGTGCCTGACCGGCCTGGCCGCCTGGCGGGCCACCACCTATCCGGCGCCGCCCGCGTGGGGGGCGTCGTTCGACCCCGTCCTGGTGGAGCGGATGGCCCGGCGGATCGGCGAGGGCATGGCGGCGCTGGGCGTCCACCAGGGCCTCGCCCCGGTCCTCGACGTCATCCGCGACCAGCGGTGGGGGCGGGTCGAGGAGTGCGTGTCCGAGGACCCGTACGAGGTGGCGGTCGTCGGCGCGGCGTACGTGCGGGGGCTCCAGTCGGCCGGGGTGATCGCGACGCTCAAGCACTTCGTCGGCTACAGCAACTCGCGCGCCGGCCGCAACCTCGCGCCGGTCCACGCGGGCCCGCGCGAGGTGGCGGACACGCTGCTGTTCCCGTTCGAGGTGGCGGTGCGTGACGCGGGCGCCGGCTCGGTCATGCATTCGTACGCGGAGATCGACGGAGTGCCGGTCGCCGCCGATCCCACGTACCTGACGGATCTGCTGCGCGGCGCGTGGGGGTTCGAGGGCACGGTCGTCGCGGACTACTTCGGGGTGGCGTTCCTGCACACCCTGCACGCCGTGGCGGAGGACGCCGGGGACGCGGCCGGGCAGGCGCTCACCGCCGGGGTCGACGTGGAGCTGCCCACCGGCGTGGCCTATTTGGAGCCGCTGAAGGAGGCCGTGCGGTCCGGGCGGGTCTCGGAGGACCTGGTGGACCGGGCGCTGCGCCGCGTGCTCACCCAGAAGGCCGCGCTGGGGCTGCTGGACGAGGACTACGAGCCGGTCCCGTCCGGCCCCGTGGACCTCGACCCGCCCGAGTCGCGGGAGGTGGCGCGCCGGCTCGCCGAGGAGTCGGTCGTGCTGCTCGCCAACGACGGCGTGCTGCCGCTCGGCGACGCCGCGGGCAGGCGGGTGGCGGTCCTCGGGCCGAACGCCAACAGCGTCGCGGCGCTGTTCGGCTGCTACGCGTTCGTCAACCACGTGCTGCCCCAGTTCCCCGAGGTGGAGGCCGGCATCGAGGCGCCCACGCTGCTCGCCGCGCTGCTCGCCGAGCTGCCGGACGCCGAGGTGGCCCACGAGCGGGGCACGGGCGTGGACGACGGCGACCGCGCCGGCATCCCCGCCGCCGCCCGGCTGGCCGCCTCCTCCGACGTGGCGGTCCTCGTGCTGGGCGACCGGTCGGGGCTGTTCGGCCGGGGCACCTCCGGCGAGGGCTGCGACGTGGAGGCGCTGGACCTGCCGGGCGCCCAGGCGGAGCTGGCGCGGGCCGTGCTCGCGACCGGGACGCCGACGGTGGTGGTGCTCCTGACCGGCCGGGCGTACGCGGTGCCGGACGTGCTGAAGCGGGCCGCCGCCGTGGTGCAGGCGTTCTTCCCCGGCGAGGAGGGCGCGGGGGCCGTCGCCCGCGTGATCAGCGGCGCGGTCAACCCCTCCGGCCGGCTCCCGATGAGCATGCCGCGCTCGCCGTCGGGCCAGCCGTACAGCTACCTGCACCCGCGGCTCGGCGCGGCAAGCTCGGTCAGCAACATCGACCCCGCGCCCGCGCTGCCCTTCGGCCACGGCCTGAGCTACACGCGCTTCGCCTACGCGGACCCGGCCGCCGACGAGACCGTGCCGGCCGGCGGGTCCATCCGCTGCGCGGTGACCGTCCGCAACGCGGGCGAGCGGCCGGGCGCGGAGGTCGTGCAGGTGTACGCCTCCGACACGATCGCCTCGGTCACCCGGCCGCTCGCCCAGCTCGTCGGGTTCGCCCGGGTCGAGCTGGCGCCGGGCCAGGCCGCGCGGGTGGCCTTCGACGTGCCGCCGCGGCTGCTCTCGTTCACCGGCCGGGACGGGCGGCGGGTCGTCGAGCCCGGCGAGGTGGTGCTGTCGGTCCGCCGCTCGGCCGCCGACGTGGTCGCGGAGCTGCCGGTGACGATCACGGGCCCCGTGTACGAGGTCACCGGCGCCGAGCGGCGGCTCACCGAGGTGAGCGTGCACGTCGAGCCCGTCCCCACCCGGCAAGGCCAGGAAGAGGAGCATTCATGACCCCGCACTCCGGGCCGGCCCGGATCGCCATCGTCGGCAGCGGCGGCATCGCCGGCGTGCAGGCCGACGACCTCGCCCGCATGGACGGCGCCGCCGAGCTGGTCGCGGCGGTGGACGTGGACGCCGACCGCGTCGCCGCGTTCGCCCGCACGTGGGACATCCCCCGCGCGTACACGCGGCTGGAGGATCTGCTGCAGGACGCCGAGTGCGACGTCGTCCACCTGTGCTCCCCGCCCGCGCTGCACCGCGAGCAGGCGATCGCCGTCCTGGAGCGCGGCTGGTCGGTGCTGTCGGAGAAGCCGCCGGCGCTGTCGCTGCGCGAGTTCGACGAGATCACGGCGGCCGAGGCCCGCAGCCCCGGCTTCTTCGCCACCGTCTCGCAGCACCGCTTCGGCGGGCGGGCCGTGGCCGTGCGCGAGGCGATCGCCCGCGGCGAGTACGGCCCGCTGCGCCTGGCGCTGTGCGACACGCTCTGGTTCCGCCCGGACTCCTACTTCGAGGTGCCGTGGCGCGGCACCTGGGAATCGGAGGGCGGCGGCCCGACGCTCGGGCACGGCATCCACCAGATGGACCTCCTGCTGTCGCTGGCCGGCCCCTGGGCCTCGGTCCGCGCCGTCGCCGAGCGCAAGGCGCGCGCCACGGACACCGAGGACCTGTCGGTGGCGACGGTGACGCTGGAGAGCGGCGCGACCGTGGTGGCCGTCAACAGCCTGCTGTCCGCGCGGGAGACCAGCCACCTGCGCTTCGACTTCGAGCGGGCCACGGTCGAGCTGGAGCACCTGTACGGCTACGGCGACGACGCGTGGCGCCTCACCCCCGCCCCCGGCGGGGACCCCGAGGTGGCCGCCCGCTGGAAGGCGCTGCCGGAGGGCCGGCCCTCCGGGCACTCCGCCCAGTTCGAGGCCGTGATCGACGCGCTGCGCACCGGCGCGGCGCCGCCGGTCGCCTCCGTCGACGCCCGGCAGACCCTGGAGCTCATCGCCGCGATCTACGCCTCCGCCTTCACCGGCGAGGAGGTCGCCCGCGGCCAGATCACCGAAGGCTCGCCGTTCCACGCTTCGATGGGCGGCGGCCGAGTCCCCTGGCTCACCCGACCCGACGAAAGGCAAGGACGTTGACCGTCACCGAGCCCGCGAACCGGCTCCAGATCACCGACGAGCACGACCGCTCCCTGCGGCTGACCGCCGGAGGCGTCGAGCTGTTCCGGTACGTCTACGGACCGTGGGACGCCCGGCTGGAGTCGCCCCGGCCGTACTTCCACCCGCTGCGCACGCTGTCCGGCCGGACCGTGTCGCTCTACCGGCCGTGGGACCACGTCTGGCACAAGGGCATCGCCTGGTCGCTGCCGAACGTGGGCGCGCAGAACTTCTGGGGCGGCCCCACCTACTACCGCGACCGCGGCTACGCCCAGGAGGACAACAACGGCTCCACCGTCCACACCGGTTTCACCTCGATCGAGACGGCCGTCGAGACCGGCCGGGACCGCGTCGCCGTCGGCGAGACGCTGGACTGGGTGGCGAGCACCGGCGACACGTGGTTCACCGAGCGGCGCGCGTTCGCCGCGACCGTGGACGAGGCGCAGGGCACCTGGACGCTCGCCTACGCCACCGCGTTCACCAACGTCTCCGGCGCGACCGTGCCGATCGGCAGCCCCACGACCGAGGGGCGGCCCAACGCCGGCTACGGCGGTCTGTTCTGGCGGGGACCGCGCTCGTTCAGCGGCGGCCGCGTCTACATGGACGGCCGCACGGGCGGCGACGAGATGATGGGCGAGCGCGGCGGATGGCTCGCCTACGCGGGCGACCACGACGAGACGGGCGGCAGCTCGACGCTCGTCTTCACCGACGACACGCCCGAGACCGGTGAGGAGGCGGTGCGGTGGTTCGTGCGCACCGGCGTCTTCGCCTGCGTCTGCCCCGCGCCGTTCTTCGACACCGTCCGGCCGGTCGAGCCCGGCCAGTCCCTGAGCTTCCGCCACACGGTCACCTTCGCCGACGGCGACACCGGCCCCGGCGGCGCCGAAAGCCTGGCCAAGGCCGCCGCCGGCGCCGCCGCCACGCTCCCCCTGCCCTGACCGGTCCCCTCCCCCGACCGGCTGTTCTCCGGCTCGCCGGAGTACTGGCGCAGCGGCATCACCACCGGAGCACCACGTCGCGACGCTGCTGGAGCGGGCGGCCTTCGACGCGGTGGTGCTCGACGCGGTGCGGCAGGCCGGCGTGGCGAACCGCTTCGAGGGCGTCCCCGCGTACGTGGAGTGCGCGGTGCGCGCGGACGGGGAGCACGAGTACGTGTTCCTCCTCAACCACGACGCCGAGCGCGGCGCGACCGTGCCCGTGGACGGGACGGACCTGCTCACGGGGGCGGCGGTGGGCGGCGAGGTCGAGCTGGCGCCGCTGGGCGCGGCCGTGGTCCGCCGTCCCCTGGCGGGCTAGCTAGCTCCCGCCTGGTCAGCGAGCCGTGGTCACCACGATCTTGCCGAACTGGGCGCCGGACTCCATGTGCCGGTGCGCCTCCACGATCTCCTCCAGCGGGAAGAGCCGGTCGACGACCGGGCGGAGGGTGCCGGCACGCAGGCCCGAGGTGATGAACGCCACCGCGCGACGCAGCCGCGCGGGGTCCCGGGTGATTTCGAGCATCGTGTACGTGCGCATGTTGAGGGCGGGCATGCCCAGGTCGAACGCGGGATACGGCGTCGGCTGCCCGCTCTGCGCGCCCCACAGGAACAGCGTCCCGCCGGGGGCCACGGCCCTGGCCAGCTCGCTCACGCCCGGTCCGGCGACGGCGTCGAAGACGTACTCGGCGCCCCGGCCGCCGGTCAGCTCCAGGATCCGTCCGGCGACGTCCTCCTCCTCGGCGACGATCACCTCGGCCGCGCCCTCGTCGAGCAGCCGCCGCTTCTTGGCGGAGGTGCGGGTGACAGCGACCGGCGTCGCGCCCAGGCGGCCGGCCGTGTGGATCGCGGCCACACCGACGCTGCTGGAGGCCGCGGTCAGCACGACCGTGTCGCCCGCCCGCACGCCGCCCACCTCGGCCATCGCCCCGTAGGCCGTGAGATGGGGCATCCACACCGCCGCGCCGGCCACCGCGTCCACGCCGTCGGGGCGGGGCACGAGCGCGCTCGCCGGCACGACGGCCCGCTCGGCGTACACGCCGTAGTCGTTGTGCGAGAAGGACGGCAGGACGCTGACCGCCTGCCCCTCCCCGAACCCGGTCACGTCCGGGCCGACCGCCTCGATCACCCCGGCCGCCTCGTTGCCGAGCCCGGAGGGGAGCCGCTTGACCGGCTGGATGTACCGGCCGCTCCGGAACAGCGCCTCGGCCCTGTTGAGCCCGATCGCCTCCACCCGGATCCGCACCTCGCCCGGCCCCGGCTCCCCCGGCTCAAGGTCCTCCAGCCGCAGCACCTCGGGCCCGCCGAGCTCGTGGAAGCGCACCGTCCTGGCCATGTCCTCGTCCTCTCGTCACTCCTGTACGGGAGTCACTGTGGGCCATAAGTACGATGACTGTCAAACTTTGATGGGTGTCGTACCATGGGGTCCATGGGACGCACACCGCCGCATCCGGACGTGTCGCAGGTCGAGCTCCAGCAGGTGCTGGAGGCCCTCGTCGACCCGGTACGCCGCAGCATCGTCACGCAGCTCGACGCCGCCGGCCGGGACCTCGCCTGCGGCACCTTCGACATGGCGGTCAGCAAGTCCACCGCCACCCACCACTTCAAGGTGCTGCGCGAGGCGGGCCTCATCCGGCAGTACTACGTGGGGACGTCCCGGATGAACGCCCTGCGCCGCGCCGAGATGGACGAGGCGTTCCCCGGCCTGCTCGACGCCCTGACCGTGCGCCAGGCCGCCCGGCTCTGACGGAGGCCCGCACGGCTCTGACGGGGGCCCGCACGGCCGGCGGGTCCCGCACCCCGCATCCCGCCGTCCGCCGGCCACAGGTTGCCGGCCACAGGTTGTCGGCGCCGGAGAGTAGGGTCGCTCCCATGGATCGGCAACTCACCCTCATGGCCGTGCACGCCCACCCCGACGACGAGTGCCTGAGCACCGGCGGCATCCTCGCCCGCTACACCGACGAGGGCATCCGCACCGTCCTGGTCACCTGTACCAACGGCGAGCAGGGCGACGGCCCGGGCGGCGTCAAGCCGGGCGACCCCGGCCACGACGACGCGGCGGTGGCCGAGCGGCGGCTGGCGGAGCTGCGCGAGTCCGTGGCCCACCTCGGCATCGACCATCTGGAGCTGCTCGGCTACCGCGACTCCGGCATGGAGGGCTGGGAGGCCAACCGGCACCCCGAGGCGTTCGCCAACGTCCCGGTCGAGGCCGCCGCGTCCCGGCTGGCCGAGCTGATCGAGCGCTACCGGCCGCAGGTCGTCGTGACGTACGACGAGACGGGCGGCAGCGGCTACAACCACCCGGACCACGTGCAGACCCACCGCGTCGCCGTCGCGGCCGTCGAGGCGACGGGCATCCCCGACAAGCTCTACTACACGGCGATCCCCCGCGCCTCGATCCGGCGGATGTTCGAGATGATGGCCGAGAGCGGGCTCGACCTCGGCGACTTCCGGCCCTCCGACGACTTCGGCACCCCGGACGAGCTGGTGACGACCGTCGTCGAGGTCGCGCCGTACGTCGAGCGCAAGCTCAAGGCGCTGCGGGCGCACGAGAGCCAGGGCGACAACATCTTCCTGCTCAACATGCCGGAGCAGACGCAGCAGGAGGCGTTCTCGCACGAGGCGTTCACCCGCGTCCAGAGCCGGGTCGACGCCCCGGACCAGGAGGACGACCTCTTCGCCGGCCTCCGCCCGTAACACCTCTTCCGGGGGGAGCGCGCTCCCCCCGGAAGAAGGGTCAGGCGACGGTGAAGCCGCCGTCCACCGGCAGGATCGTGCCCGTCACGTACGTCGCGTCGATGAGGTAGCGGATGGCCGCGGCGACGTCGTCCGGACGGCCCACCCGCTTGGCCGGCAGCCCGCTCGCCATCGCCTCGAACTGCGCCGCCCGCGCCTCCTCCGGCAGGAAGCCCCACCAAGGCGTGTCGATGACGCCGGGCGACACGACGTTGACCCGGACCGGGGCCAGCTCGGCGGCCAGCGGCGGCACCATCCGCTCGATCGCCCCGTTGACCGCGGCCAGCGTCACCGTGCCCGGCAGCGCCGCCCGCGCGCTGGCCGCGGAGATGAACACGATCGACCCTGTCACCGTGGCGTGCCGCACCGCGGACAGGTAGGCGAACAGCTTGCCCTCGAAGGCCGAGCGGACGTCGTCGGCCCCTGTCTCGGTGGCCGGCCGCATGCCGCCCCCACCCGAGCTGAACGCCAGCACGAGGTGGTCCACCGGGCCGGTCCGCTCGAAGAACGCCGCGACCTGCTCCTCGTCCGTGCCGTCCACCGCCTCGGCCAGCGCCACCCGGTCCTTCACCGCGGCCAGCCGCTCCGGGTCGCGGCCGGTGACGATCACCTCGGCGCCGTCCGCCGCCAGCAGCTCCGCCGCGGCCAGGCCGATGCCCGACGTCCCACCCATGATCACAACGCGCATCGCGCACCCCTTTTCTAGACACAGCGTCTCGATATAGAAGAAGCGTAATCCGAGACATCGCGTCTTGTAAAGTGGCGTCATGACGGACCAGCGGAGCCGGGGACGGCCACGGAGTGAGGCGGCACGGCAGGCGATCCTCGCCGCGGCGATGCTCGACCTGGCGGAGCACGGCTACGCGGCGCTCACCATGCAGGGCATCGCCGCGCGCGCCGGCGTGGGCAAGCAGACGGTCTACCGCTGGTGGTCCTCCAAGGCCGACGTCGTGCTGGAAGCGCTGATCGACCGCGCCGAGACCTCGATCACCCTCCCGGACGAGGGCACGCTGGCCGCCGACCTGGACGCGTTCATCGGCGCGACGTTCCGCGAGCGCGGCCTGCGCTCGGTGCTGACCGGCCTGATGGCGCAGGCGCTGCTCGACCCCGAGTTCGCCAAGGCGTTCCGCGACCGGTTCCTGTTCAGCCGCCGCGCCGCGCTGCGGCGGATCCTCGACCGCGCCGCCGCCCGCGGCGAGATCCCCCCGGACGTGGACCGGGAGCTGCTCATCGACGTGGTGTACGGCGTCCTGTGGTACCGGCTGATGCTGGACCACGCTCCTCTGGGGGAGGACGCGGGCCGGGAACTGACCGGCCTGCTCATACGCGCCGTCTCCCCCTGACCCACCCGCGACCGCTAACGGAGCGAGCGGATGGCCGCCAGCACCTCGTCGCGGCGCTCCGCCGCCTTCATCCAGGCGGGCAGCCGCTCCAGCATCGTCTGCGACCCCGCGGTCACCGGCCGCTCCCGCAGCGGCGCGGCCACGTACGCCTCCAGCACGTCCAGGTGCGCGAGGTTGTACGCCCACAGCACCCGGCCGCCGCGGCAGGATCGCCGCAGCCACAGCGGCAGCCCGAAGTACGGGTCTTCCGGGCCGCCCAGGCGCGGCACCACGTAGGGGCCGCCGGCGGTGAAGTACGCGTCGCCCCGGCCCGGCTCCCAGCGGCCCGGCGCCCAGTCGGCGACCCGCCCGCACCCGCCGCAGCTCAGCCGGTGCGGAGCCGTCAGCCATCCCACGGCGTGCGCGTGACGCTCACGGTGGCCGGGGTGGACCGCCACGCACGCGCGGCCGTCGCAGCGCGGGCAGCGCACGAGGATCTCGCGGGCGAAGTGCCACAGCCGCCACCCCTGGTCGCGGAACCGCCTGGACACGTCAGCGGGCCGGGGGCAGCTCGCCCGAGCCCCTGGCGATGAGCCGCGTCGGGATCAGCTCGCGGCGGGCCGCGCGCGAGGGCAGGCCGTCGAGGCGCGACAGCACCAGCTCCGCCGCCGCCGTGCCCAGCGCGGCCGGGTCCTGGGCGACGACCGTGAGCGGCGGCTCCAGCACCTCCGCCAGCGGCAGGTCGTCGAACCCGACCAGCGCCACGTCCCGCCGCCCCGCGCGGGCCAGGGCGACGACCGCCCCCATGGAGGCGAAGTTGTTGGCCGCGAACAGCGCCGTCGGCGGGGCGGGCAGCGCGAGCAGCCGCGCCACGGCCGCGCTGGCCGCCCCCTGGTCGTGGCCGCTCTCGACGAGCGCCCGGTCGAACGGCAGCCCCGCCGCCTCCAGCGCGTCGCGGTAGCCCTGGAAGCGCTCGCGCCGGGTGTAGAGGGCGGCGGGCAGGTCACCGACGAAGCCGATGCGGCGGTGCCCGTGGGCGACGAGGTGGGCGACCCCGTCCCGGGCGCCCTCGCGGTTGCCGCTGACCACGTGATCGGCGGCCATGCCGACGGCGGGCCGGTCGAGGAAGACGATGGGCAGCCCGGCGACCCGCTCGGCGCGCAGGTAGCGGTGGTCGCCGTCGGACGACGGCACCACCATGAGCCCGCTGACCCGCCGCGCCAGGAACGTGGCGATCAGGGACCGCTCCAGCTCGGCCGTCTCGCTGGAGGAGCCGACGATGAGGGTCAGGCCGCGCGGGCGGACGGCGCTCTCGACGCCGCCCGCGACGGTGCCGAAGAACGGGTTGCCCATCTCGGGGATGACCAGCCCGATCGCGGCGTCGCGCGCCCCGACCCGCATGTTGCGCGCCATGAGGTTGGGCTGGTAGCCGAGCTTGCGGACCGCCTCCATGACGCGCTCGCGCGTCTCGACCGCGACGGGCCCGTCGTCGTTGAGCACCCGCGACACGGTCTTGGCCGTGACACCCACCTCGCGGGCGACGTCTGCCATCGTGGGTCGCCGCATTCCGACCATGGTAGTGGCGTCAGGACAGGCCGATGGCCTCCGCGGCGTCCTGATCCGCGACCACCGCCTTGCCGTCGGAGACGGTCATCGCGCCGGTCATGATGGCCACGACCTCGGCCATGTTGTGGTCGCCCGGCTTGATCTGGGCGACCCGGCGGCCGAGCCGCTGGACGTGGATGCGGTCGGCGATCTCGAAGACGTGCGGCATGTTGTGGCTGATCAGGACGACCGGCGTGCCGCGGTCACGGACCCGCTTGATCATGTCGAGCACCTGGCCCGACTCCTTGACGCCGAGCGCGGCGGTGGGCTCGTCCATGACGACGACGTGCGAGGCCCAGGCCACCGCGCGGGCGACGGCCACGCCCTGCCGCTGCCCGCCGGACAGCGACTCGACGGGCTGGGTCAGGGAGCGCAGCCCGATCTTGAGGTTGGCCATGTGCTCGGCCGACTCCTCCCGCATGCGCTTCTTGTCGAGCATCCGGAACACCGTGCCGAGCGGCCCGCGCTTGCGCACCTCGCGGCCGAGGAACATGTTGGTGGCGATGTCGAGCGAGGCGGCGACCGCGAGGTCCTGGTAGACGGTCTCGATGCCGTGCCTGCGCGCTTCCAGGGGGTCGCGGAAGCGCACTGGCTCGCCGTCGAGAAGGATCTCCCCCTCGTCCGGCTGGAGGGCGCCGGTCAGCGCCTTGATGAGGCTGGTCTTGCCGGCGCCGTTGTCGCCGATGACCGCGAGCACCTCGCCGGGCATGAGCTCGAAGTCGGCGCCGTCCAGCGCCGTCACGTGGCCGTAGCGCTTGACCAGGCCGCGGGCCTGGAGCACGGGTGTCATCGGGTCCTCCTGCGGGAGAGCTGGTCGACGGTGACGGCGAGGATCACCAGGATGCCGGTGATGAGGGTCTGATAGATCGACGGTACGCCCATGAGCTGGAGGCCGTTGCGGAAGACGCCCACGATGAGGGCGCCGATCAGCGTGCCCAGCACGGTCCCGCGCCCGCCGAACAGGCTCGTGCCGCCGAGGACGACCGCGGTGATGCTGTCGAGGTTGTCGGTCTGGCCGGCCTGCGGGTCGCCGACCCCCGTACGGGACACCAGCAGCAGCGCCGCGATGCCGTACACGAGACCGGCCACCGTGTAGACGCCGACGAGGAGCCGGTTGGTGCGGATGCCGGTGAGGCGGGCCACCTCGGCGCTGTTGCCGAGCGCGTACACGTGACGGCCCCAGGCGGTCTGGCCGAGCAGGTAGGCGAACAGCAGGAACAGCACGATGGTGAGCAGCGACCCGTAGGTGACGTTGGTGCCGCCGATCCGGAAGGTCTGCCCGAGGTACGTCATCGCGGGCGGCAGGTTCGTGACCGTCTGGTCCTGCGAGTAGATGTGGGTCAGCGCGAACACCACGTTCAGCATGCCCAGTGTGACGATGAACGGCGGCAGGTTGATCTTCATCACCAGCAGGCCGTTGAGCAGGCCGAAGGCCGCGCACACGACCAGCCCGGCCGCGATCGCGAGCAGCGGCGGCAGCCCGCTGTCCACGGCCAGCTTGGTCATCACGATCCCGCCGAACGCCATGATGGCGCCGTTCGACAGGTCGATGCCCGCGGTCAGGATGATGAGGGTCTGGCCGATGGCCAGCGTGCCCACGACCATCACCTGCTGGATGATCAGCGAGAAGTTGCCGCCGGTCAGGAACTGGTCGCTCTTGAGGGAGAAGAACACGCACGCCAGCACGAGCGCCGCCAGGGGCCCCGCGGTGGGCGTGGACACGATGCGGCGCGTCAGCGTCGCCTGCATGACGGCCATGTCAGCCCCAGCAGTTCGCCAGGCCGAAGGCGGTGTCCTTGGCGTCGACGCCGGGGACCGCCTTGTCGGTGATCAGCGTGACGCCGGTGTCGGTGTAGCCGGAGGGCTTCTTGCCGCTCTTGGCGAACGCGGAGACGGCGTTGACGCCCTGCTCGGCCATCTTCAGCGGGTACTGCTGCGACGTCGCGGCGATCTGCCCGGCCTGGACGGCCTTGACGCCCGTGCAGCCGCCGTCGACGGAGACGACGAGCACGTCCTTGTCGCGGCCCTCGGCCTTGAGCGCGGTGTTGGCGCCGAGCGCGGCGGGCTCGTTGATGGTGTAGACGAGGTTGATGTCGGGCGCCTTCTGCAGGCAGTTCTCCATCGCGGTCTGACCCTTGGCCTGGTCACCGCGGGTGTCCTGCGAGCAGACGATCCGCGGGTCGCCCTGGGCGATGCCGAAGCCCTTCAGGAAGCCGTCGTGGCGGAGCTGGCCCACGGTGATGCCGGGCGCCAGGTCCAGGGTGGCGATCTTGACGGGCTTGCCGGCCATCGCCGCCTTGGCGTACTGGCCGATCAGCTCGCCGGCCTTGAGGTTGTCGGTGGCGAACAGCGCGTCCGTGGCGCTCTGCGGCTCGGTCGGCGTGTCGAGCGCGATCACGACGACACCGGCGTCCCTGGCCTTCTTGATGGCGGGGACGATGGCCTTGGTGTCGCTCGGGGTGATGAGGATGCCCTTGACGCCGGCGGCCACCATGTTCTCGATGGCGGTGATCTGGGAGGCGTTGTCCCCGTCGAACTTGCCGGCCGCCGTCATGAGCTCCATGCCGTCGGCCTTGGCGGCCTTCTCGGCGCCCTCCTTCATCTTCACGAAGAACGGGTTGGTCTCCGTCTTCGTGATGAGTCCGACCTTCGCGGCGCCGGCCTCCTGGCCGCCGCCCCCACTGTTGCCGCCGCATCCGGCTGCCAGCAGTGCGGCAGCCAGGAGACCGGCCGAGAGCCTTGCTTTCATGGTGGCTTCCTAACAGAGTGGTCTCGGTTTTCATCGTACTATCAGGGCTAACGCAATGTCATCGTTGACACATGTCAACGTTGACATTGGCTGTGTTGCGATGATGAACTCCGAGCCTGGAAACGTCAATGCTTTCGCCCCGTAACGAATCGGCAACACTGGGAGACGTGACCGGTCGGCACCGTGGCGGAAAGGAAGATCCGATGATCGCTGTCCTCGGCGAGTGCGTGGCCGACGCCTTCGCCGAACACGGGCCCGGCCCCGAGCGGCCGCAAGGGCCGGGGAGCCGGCCTGACGCTGCGGCCGGTGAGCTGACGCTGCGGGTGCACGCGGGCGGCGGCCCCGCCAACACGGCCGTGGCCCTGGCGCGGCTCGGCACGCCCACGAGGTTCCTGGGGCGACTGTCGGGCGACGTGTTCGGGCGGCTGTTCCGCGACCGGCTCGCCTCCTCGGGCGTCGACCTGACGGCGTGCGTGGACGCCGCCGAGCCGAGCACGCTCGCGGTCGCCTCGCTCGACGAGCGCGGCCAGGCCGCCTACGGCTTCCACGCCGAGGGCGCCGCCGACTGGGCGTGGACGTCCGCCGAGCTGGCCTCCCGCGACCTGGGCGGGGCGTCGTGCCTGCACACCGGCTCGCTGGCCCTGGTCAGGCAGCCGGGCCGCGACGCGGTCGAGGCGTTCGCGGCGGGGGCGGCGAGCCGCGGCGCGACCGTGTCGATCGACCCCAACGTCAGGCCGAGCCTGGCGCCGCGCGAGGCGTACGACGTGCCGCGCTGGTGCGCGTTCGCGGACATCCTCAAGCTGAGCGACGACGACCTCGCCTTCCTCGCCCCGGACGAGCCGGTGGAGCGGGTCTGCGACACCTGGCACGCCGCCGGGGCGCCGCTGGTCATCGTCACCCGGGGCGGCGCCGGGGCGCTCGTCTCGCTGAACGGCGCGCGGACGGAGGTCGCGGCGCCGCGGGTCACGGTCGTGGACACGGTCGGCGCGGGCGACGCGTTCACCGCCGGGCTGCTGCACCGGCTCGGCGACCGGGGCCTGCTGGGCGGCCGGCTGGACGGGCTGGACCTGGAGACGGCCGCCGACGCCGCCGCGTTCGCCGCCCGGGTGGCGGCCCTGACGTGCGCGGTCGCGGGCGCCGACCCGCCGTGGGCACGCGACCTGGACGACCGGGCGACCGCCTGAGGCCGCCCCGGCCACGTAGATCGTTTGCCCCCGCGGGCGGCGGGTAGGGCCGGGGCGGGGGTGTCGAGATGGCAGAGTACGAAGCGACGCGAGAGATGCCCGCGACCAGTGCGACGGTCTTCGAGGTGGCCTCCGACGTGGGGCTCGTCAACCAGTGGCTGCCGCACGGGCTGATCGTGCGCGACAGCGGCGCGGGCACCGTGGAGGCGGCCGGCGACGTGGTGCCGGGCGACGGCGAGCACGAGGGCCTGTTCGGCGCCTCGAAGGACCAGCTGCGCGTGGAGTGGGGCGGGCGCGACCACCCCGGCTACGCGGGCTGGCTGCAGGTCTCCGACCGGGGCGACGGCGCCAGCGAGGTCACCGTGCACATCTCGCTGCTCGACGAGCCCGAGGAGGAGACGTCGCAGGAGCGGCGCTCGGAGGTGCGGGGCATGCTGGACGAGTCGCTCGACCGGCTGGCCGGCGAGGTCGCCCGGCGCGCCTGAGCGCACCGGGCCGGCCCGGCCGTGGACCGCCGTTCACCGCCGTTCACCGCCACGAGGCCCTGTCGTCAGGCGTCCTCGCGGTCCGGGTTCTCCAGGCGGAAGAAGTTGCTCTCCTTGCCGTCCTTCGTGTGCTCCTGGTAGATGAAGTTCAGCTTCCGCTCGTCGAACGTCCTGAACCAGTCGTCCCAGGAGATCTCCTGGAGGTCGCCGCCGCCGTAGCCGGGGAAGTCGAACCTGAGCACGCCGGGGTGTCCCTCGTGCTCCGTGCCCGGCACCGTGGAGGGACGGGCCTTGCGGTGCTCGGCCCACTGGCGGATCACGTCGTGGTCGGTGGTGACGAGGCTGCGGCCGGGCCTCTCCTCGTGCTCCTCCGTCGAGTCGATGTGCTGCTGGTACTTGTGCTCACCCTCGACGGGCCGGTTCTGCTCTGCCACGATTCCCCCCGGTGTGTTTCCCCTGGTGACAGGTGCTTCCGGGTCCGTTACCCCGCATCCCGTACGGCATGCGTCACGGGCCGGGAGCCCCGGTGGCGACCCGGGAGCCTCGGGGGGAGGCGTGGGTCCTCAGGGGGAAGGCGTGGGGGCCGCCGCCGCGCCGGCCCGGGGCACGGCGGCTGGGCCACCCTCGGCTCGTCTCGCCGCCGGCCGCGGTGAGCGGGGGCGCGCAAGACGCGTCCTCCCCCTTATACGGTGCCGCGGGCCGTTCGTCATCCCCCGGTGCGCCTGCGCGAGGGCGTGTCGCCGGGACTGCCGGCGTCGCCGGCGTCCTCCGCCGCCCGGGACCGGTCGAGCGCCGGCTGCCCGAACCACGCCCACACCGCCAGCAGCGCGACGGCCCCGGCCGTGACCATCCCGAGCGCGCTGTGGAACAGGAAGTCCACCACCAGCATGGTCGCCGCGGTCATCGACACGGCCAGCGCCAGCGCACCGGCGATCCCGTACGCGTTGGAGCGCCGCACGAGCGTCTCCTTCAGCCCCTGCCGGAACAGCACCCGGTGCTGCGTCGCCGGCGCGATGTAACAGATGGACGCGACGGCCGCGCTGACCAGCGCCACGTAGAACAGCCGCCGGTCGCCCTCCCCGAGCCGGACGAACCCCGGCGAGAACGGCACCGTGAGCAGGAAGGCGAACAGCACCTGGACCCCGGTCACCGCCACGCGAGCGCCCTGCAGCAACTCGACGAAGTTGCGGTCGGCGCGCTCCTTCCCGGACTCCAACTCCTGATCCACCTGGGCCGCCCTTCCACCTCTTGCCGTCACGCGGACGTTCTTCACTGACCTCGCGCCTCGTCTTTCCGGGCGCGGGGCGGCGAAACCTCCTCCGCGGGCGGCGGAGACGGCGCGGCGGGCGAAGCCGCTGATCAAGGACCGGACGGCGGGGTCAGGGCGAGTAGAACCAGGGCTCGCGCAGGTCGTGGTAGACCGGCGCGCCCTCGAACTGCCCCATCAGCTCCTCGAACGCCTCGCGCAGCCGCGCCGGCGGCTCCTTGCTCTCCCCCTGCCGCGCCTCCTCCTCGGAGCTGAAGTACGCGGTCTCGACGTACCCGCCGTCGGCGGACACGGCCGCCAGCCCGCCGATGAGGTCGGGCCGGCACCCGTCGAGGTCCGGCTCGCTGCGGCGCAGCACCTCCCGCACGCGCTCCGGCTCGCGGACCCGCCCCTCGATCACCTGGACGAACCCGGCCGAGTCGGACCCTCCGCGCAGGTACACGTCCACCTGGTCACAGTCGTGGAAGGCCACCTCGCCGGAGAACAGCTTGGCGGTCTCCATCCACCACTGGGTCTGCTCGGGCCGGTCGGAGTTGCGCCGCGCCTCCTCCCGCGACTCGAACCGGGCCACGGCCACCAGCGTGCCGTCGGCGGTCACGCCGGCGGTGGTGCCGAGCCAGCCGTGCGAGCCGGGTGCCAGATCGCGGGCCCACCGGTCCAGCGCCTGGCGGGCCTCGGTCACGTCGGCCACCCGCCCCTGGAAGACCTGGACGAACATCGCCGCCTCCCCTCTCCGGACTCCCTCGCCTGTCCCCCACCACGCTAGGAGCGCCCGCCTGGCGGGTCGACCGGCCGGGTCCCTCGTGGGCCCCAAGAGTTGGTGACGCTACCGCCGCCGGGGGCCGGGCTCGTAGAGGTCGCTGAGCGGGGCCAGCCGCGCGGCGGGCACGTCGAGCCGGGTGAGCAACTGCGCCCATGCCATGAGCAGCACCAGCCCCTCATCGGTCATGGAGGCAGGCTGCCCTCAGGCGGCGATCATGGTCACCCGGTCCTCAGCCGAGACGGGTGTCGCGGGCGACCTTCTCCCAGGCGGTGATCTCCGCGCGGACGGCGTCGAGGTGGCCGACGATCGCGTCCACGGCGTCGTCTCCGAGAGGCAGCCGCAACGGGGTGTCCTCGGCCTCCAGGGCGGTGATGATGGCCGCCGCGGCCTTGGCCGGGTCGCCCGGCTGCGTGCCGTCGCCGGTCTCGGCCATCCGCCGCGTCGGACCGACCGTGTCGTCGTAGTCGGCGATCGGGTCGCTGGCCGTGATGTTGGCGAACAGGGAGGTGCGGAAGGCGCCGGGCTCCACGATCAGCACCTTGATTCCCAGCGGGCGGACCTCGGCCGCGAGCGCCTCCGACATGCCCTCCAACGCGAACTTCGTGGCGCTGTAGGCGGCGAAGCCCGCGAAGGACATCTGCCCGCCCATGCTGCTGAGCTGCACGATCGCGCCGGAGCGGCGGCGGCGCATGTGCGGCAGCACCGCCCGCGCCAGCGCGGCGGGGCCGAACACGTGCAGGTCGAACAGCGCGCGCAGCTCGGCGTCCGTGGTCTCCTCGGCGGCGCCGACGTGGCTGCG
This sequence comes from Nonomuraea sp. 3-1Str, assembly GCF_031570565.1. Taxonomy (NCBI): domain Bacteria; kingdom Bacillati; phylum Actinomycetota; class Actinomycetes; order Streptosporangiales; family Streptosporangiaceae; genus Nonomuraea; species Nonomuraea sp. 3-1Str. The sequence goes on along the minus strand of NZ_JALHBK010000016.1, from coordinate 168,894 downwards.
GCCCGCGTTGTTGACCAGCACGTCGATCCGCCCGTGGCGCTCCGCCACCTGCCGCACCGTGGCCTCGACACCGGCGGCGTCGGTGACGTCCAGCGGCAGCGTCTCCACCTGGTCGGGGTGCGCCGCCACCAGGTCGTCCAGGGTCGCCACCCGGCGGGCGGTGGCCACGACCACGTCGCCGGCGGCGACGGCCGCCTCGGTGATCGCCCGGCCGAAGCCGCTGTTCGCGCCGGTGACCAGCCAGACCTTGTTCATCAGGGTTCCTCTCACAGGGAGTGCTCCGTACGTGATCCACCCTGCCGGGGGGCCGGGGTCCGCGTCCAAGAGCAAGCGTGATAACTGATGGTTATGGACGTGCACGGGCGGGATCTGCGGTACTTCATGACGGCGGCCGAGGAGTTGCACTTCACGCGCGCGGCCGAGCGGCTGTTCGTCTCACAGCCGGCGCTGAGCAAGCAGATCAGGATGCTGGAGCGGCAGCTCGGCGCGCCGCTGTTCGAACGCGCCGCCCAGGGCGTGCGGCTCACCCCGGTGGGCGCGGCGCTGCTGCCGCACGCCCGGCGGGTCCTCGCCGAGTGGGACGCCGCCTGGGAGACCGTGGCCCGGGTCAGCGGCGAGCAGCGCGCCACCCTGGTCGTGGGCATGAGCACCAGCCCGGGGCGGGGCGGCATGCTGCCGGCGATCAGGTCCCGCTTCACCGCCCTGCACCCCCAGGCCACGGTCAGGCTGCGGCAGGTCGGCTGGGAGGACTCCACCGCCGGGCTGGCGGACGGCTCGGCCGACGTGGCGTTCGTCTGGCTGCCGATCCCGGACGCTGAGAGGTACACCTGGACGGTGGTGGCCGAGGAGCCGCGGGTGGTGGCCATGCCCGAGACCCACCGGCTGGCCGGGCACGAGGTCGTCGACTTCGCCGAGCTGCTGGACGAGCCGTTCCTGGCCCTGCCGGAGACGGCCGGCCCGCTGCGTGACTACTGGCTGGCCACGGAGGCCCGCGACGGCAGGCCCGTGCGCGTCGGCGCGGAGATCGCCGGAACGGCCGAGACCTACGAGGCGCTGGTGGACGGCCGGGGCGTCTGCCTGCTGGCCAGCGGCAACGCGTCCCTCCTGACGCTGGGCGGCGTGGTGACGCGCCCGGTGCGCGGCATCTCGCCGTCCCGGCTGGCGCTGGCCTGGCGCGCCGGCGACCGCCGCCCGCTGGTCGTGGACTACGTGCGCGCCTGCCGCCAGGCCACGCCCGTACGGCCCGCCGGGTAGGGGCCCGGGAGTCCCTTCCCCGGGGTGTTCACGCGCGCGTCCCCCCGCGTCCACCCGGCGGCCTCGCCCGGCGGCGATCATGCTGCGTCCACGCAGCCGACACCGCCTGCGTCAGCAGCCACCCGTGAGAGGACGCCCATGGACGCCCACCCCGCCTCCGTGCCGCACCGCGCCGGCACCTCCACCTCCGTGCCGTACCGGGCCGGCACCGAGGGCTACCACACCTTCCGCATCCCCGCCGTCGTGGTCACCGCCGCGGGCACCGTCCTGGCCTTCGCCGAGGGGCGGCGCGACGCCGCCGGGGACGCCGGCCGTATCGACCTGGTCCTGAAGCGCTCCGCGGACGGCGGCGCGACGTGGGGCCCGCTCCAGGTGGTGGCGCGCGAGCCGCGCGGCGGGACCGCCGGCAACCCCGCCCCGGTCGTCACCCGCGACGGCCGCGTCGTGCTCCTCCACGTGCGCAACGCCGCCGACGCCACGGAGGACAAGATCCGGCGCGGCCAGGTCCCGGCCGCGAACGGCCGGCGTGTGTACGTCCAGACGAGCGACGACGACGGGGCCACGTGGTCGGAGGCCCGCGAAATCACCGCCGGCGTCAAGCGCCCCGAGTGGCGGTGGTACGCCACGGGCCCCGGACACGCCGTCGAGCTGCGGCACGGGCCGCACGCGGGCCGGATCGCGGTGCCCGGCAACCACTCGCTCCCGCCCACAGGCGCCGACAACGGCACCGAGGGCAGGTACAACGGCGGGCACGCCCTGCTCAGCGACGACGGCGGCGCCACCTGGCGCATCGGCTACACCGACGACAACCCCGACGGGTACGTCAACGTCAACGAGACCACGGCCGCCGAGCTGCCCGGCGGCCGCCTCTACCTCAACTGCCGCACCGACTCCGCCGCGCCGGGCGCCCGCGCCGACGCGTACTCGGCCGACGGCGGGCAGACGCTGGAGCTGCCGTTCCGCCCCCAGGCCGGCGTGGTGTGCCCGGTCGTGGAGTGCAGCGTCCTGGCCTGGGACGACCCGGGCGTGCTCCTCCTGTCCGGCCCCGCCGCCCCGGACGCGCGGGCTGTGATGACCGTGCGCGTGAGCGGCGACGACGGCGTCACCTGGCGTCCCGCGTACACGGTGTCGGGCCTGCCCGCCGCCTACTCGGACCTGGCGCGGGTGGACGCGGACACGGTCGGGCTGCTGTTCGAGACGGGCGGCTTCTCCGCGTACGAGACCATCACCTTCCTCCGCCTCCCCCTCGCCGAACTCGTGAGAACGTGAGTTGTCCGACAACATGGCGAGTCGTATGATGACTGGCATGATGTCTGCCTCCGACCGCATCACGTGGGTGCGGCTGTCCTCCGCCTACCTCCCCCTCGACACCCCCGTCAGCGACGCCAAGGTGCTCACCGGGCGGCAGCGGCCGATGACCGAGATCGCGTTCCTGTTCGCCGAGATCGGGACGGAGAGCGGCCACGAGGGCGTCGGGTTCGGCTACTCCAAGCGCGCCGGCGGCCCCGGGCAGTACGCCCACGCCCGCGAGATCGCCCCCGAGCTGCTCGGCGAGGACCCCAGCGACATCGCCCGCCTGTGGGACAAACTGGTCTGGGCCGGTGCGTCCGTCGGGCGCAGCGGCCTGGCCACGCAGGCCATCGCCGCCATCGACGTGGCGCTGTGGGACCTCAAGGCCAAGCGCGCCGGCCTCCCCCTGGCCAAGCTCATCGGCGCCCACCGCGACTCCGTCCGCTGCTACAACACCTCGGGCGGTTTCCTGCACGCCCCGGTCGAGCAGGTCCTGGACAACGCCACCGCCGCCCTGGAGCGCGGCATCGGCGGCATCAAGATCAAGGTCGGTCACCCCGACTCGCGGGTGGACCTGGCCCGCGTCACCGCGGTCCGCGAGCACCTCGGCGACGCCGTCCCCCTCATGGTGGACGCCAACCAGCAGTGGGACCGCCCCACCGCCCAGCGGCTCGGCCGGGCGCTGGAGCCGTACGGGCTGGTGTGGATCGAGGAGCCGCTCGACGCCTACGACAGCGCCGGCCACGCGGCGCTCGCCGCCTCCCTCGACACGCCGATCGCGACGGGCGAGATGCTGACCAGCGTCGCCGAGCACGCCGAGCTCATCCGCGCGGGCGCCGCCGACGTCATCCAGCCCGACGCGCCCCGCATCGGCGGCATCACCCCGTTCCTGCGCCTGGCCGCCCTCGCCGAGCACCAGCGGCTGCAGCTCGCGCCGCACTTCGCCATGGAGATCCACGTGCACCTCGCCGCGGCGTACGCGCTGGAGCCGTGGGTGGAGCACTTCGAGTGGCTGGAGCCGCTGTTCGAGGAGCGCCTGGAGATCCGCGACGGCCGCATGCTGGTGCCCTCGCGGCCCGGCCTCGGCGTCACCCTGAGCGAGCAGGCCCGCAAGTGGACCGCCGACCAGTGCGAGTTCGGCGGCCGGTAACCCGATGACCAACCGCACGCAGCGCCTCGTCGACACCCTGACGGCCCGCATCAGGGAGGGCGTGGTCCGGCCCGGCGAGCGCCTGCCGACCGAGAGCAGCCTGGTCGAGACGTACGGCGTGAGCAGGACCGTCGTGCGCGAGGCCATCTCCCGGCTGCAGGCGGCCGGGCTGGTCGAGACGCACCACGGCCGGGGCAGCTTCGTCCTCGCCCGTCCCTCCACGAACCGCTTCCCGACCGGCCCCGGCGGGGAGGCGACGCTGGAGGACGTGGCGGGGCTGCTGGAGTTCCGGACCGCGTTCGAGGGGGGGGCGGCCGCCCCGGCCGCCCGCCGCCGCACGGACGCACAGCTCGCGGACCTGCGCGAGGCCCTGAACGCGTTCGCCGGGGCGGCGGACCACCCGAGCACGGCGGTCAACGCCGACTACCGCTTCCACCTGCGCATCGCCCTGGCGACGGGCAACCATCACTTCGCCGACCTGGTCTCGTCGCTCGGCCCGTCCATGATCGTCGTTCCCCGGGACCGCCTCGACCCGGGCGGCCGCTTCGCCGGGATCGTGGCGGAGCACGAGAACATCTACGGGGCGATCGCCCGGCAGGACGCGGACGCGGCGCGGGCGGCGGCCCGCGTCCACCTCTCCAACAGCCACACCCGCCTCCTCCAGGACCGACCGGCCCCTGACACCGGCGGCTGACCCCGCGCACGAGCTCCTGGCCGGCGAGGACGCCGAGCTCCGTCGGACCCATCGGCAGATGTCGGGGTGGTCGGGTGGACGACACCTGATGTTAGCGATCCCACCGGCGGCGGATGATGCGGGCAGCACATGCGCGCCCCCTTTCCATCGCAGCAACAGGAAGGCTCGTCCATGCGACTTCCCCGCCGGTTCCGGAGATGGCGCACCCTCGGGCGGCTGGCCCTGATCGGGCTCGTGACCGCCCTCTCCGCGGCCGTGCTGGTCAGCGCTCCGGCAAGCGCCGGGCCGCCGGTCCCCGTGCCGACCACGCCCCCGACCAGACCGACGTTCAAGCCGGTCCCCCCGACGCTCTCCCCGCCCACCGTGCAGCCGACGCCGCCACCGACGCCCCCTCCGACGACGCTGGAGGCGTACACGATCGCCGGGGTCGGCGACAGTTACACGGGTGGCGAGGGCGCGAGCAGGAACAGCATCTACTGGAAGGCGAAGCCGGACGGCCTCGACGACTGGCGGCACATATCCGGCCTGGCGCCCCTTCACGCGGCATGGGCCTTCCTGGAATCGGGCCGCTATCCCGTCGGGACGTACACGCTCGACCCCACCCAGATACGCACCACGTGGGGCGGCGACACGTTCGTCTTCAACGCCTCGTCGGGAGCCAAGACCAAGCACCTCACCCAGCCGCAGTACGAGAACGACGACAAACCCGACCCGGCGCAGCTACGGAACGCGCCCCAGCTCCAGGGCATCCCGGCGGACACCAAGATCGTCTACTTCGGGCTCGGCGGCAACGACGCCGGCTTCGGTTCGCTGCTGGAGACCGCGGTGAAGGTGTACTACAAAGACGGGATCCTGAGGCCGTCGAGCTGGGTGCACAACCAGATGACCGCCGTCCGGCTGGAGGTGGGCCGGCTGCTGAAGCGGATGCCGCAGGTCTCGGCGAATGTCGAACAGGGCCTGGTGGAGACGCATAACGTGGCGCAGCAGGCGGATCTCGTCGTGGCTCTCTACCCGCTGGCCATCAAGCAGTCCGGCAACGGCGACATCAAGCAGATCGCCGGGCCGACCCTGGACCTGATGTATCCGTTCGCCACCGAGGTGAACAAGGCCATCAAGGACGCGGTCGATCGGTTCCGCGCCAGGTACCCGAGCGTCAACGTCCATGTGTTCGACCCGAACACGGCGGGACCGAACGGCAGCAGCGTGGTGGCCGGCCACGAGCTCGGCCAGGTGGAGCCGTACTTCACCGGGCTGAGGCCCCGCTACCGGCTGCTGGGGCAGTTCAAGCTCTTCAAGATCAACCAGGAGAGCTTCCACCCCAACGAGGTGGGGGCCGTCGCGATCGGCAGGGCGCTGGCCACCTGGATGGCCCACGAGTTCCCGGCGCTCTTCCCGAACGGGCCCGACTTCTCACGTGTCAACGTCGACGCGCAGGCCTCCGCCGACGACCCGGTCGCCGACCAGGCGCTGGAGGAATGGGTGAGTGCCCACCCCGAGGAGGCGTGCGACGGGAGCGACATCGACAGCATCTGCCACTTCATCGGCCCCGACGGTGAGGTGACGGTCCCGACCGAGGTGCTGGACAATCCGATCCCCCTGCTGCCGATGCCGGGAGCTCCCGTGGTCGGCGGCGGCGGGAGCGGTTCCGGCGGTGGCGGCGGGCCGGCGCCCTCGACCTGGATTCCCGCCACCTACAGCAGCGCGCCGTCCATCCCCGTAGGCGGCCCGATCGACAACACCCCCACGGGGGATCCCTGCGAGATCAAGGTCAAGGACCCGGGCGAGCCGGGCCTGCAGGTCTCGACGTCCACGCTGAGCGGTGGGGGGCTGCAGAAACCGATCGACCTCGTCTGGGTCACCTTCAACCCCAGGACCGTCAGGCAGGACCCGTGCCAGAAGGGGGAGAAGGTCGACCCGGACAAGATCCGGGACGCGGCGGAACAGTGGTTGAACACCGGCACCCTCCCCGACGACTTCTGACCGGCCTCGGACGACACGGATGATCGGAGCCTCCGGGCGGCCGCCCGGAGGCTCAGGTCGTCGTCATCCGGCTGCCGGGATGTCGCCCTGGCCGGCCATGCGCCTGGCCAGCGCCACCCGGGACCGCACGTCGAACTTGCTGAAGATGCGTGCCACGTGCGTCTCGACCGTCTTCTGGCTGAGTTGGAGACGCTCGGCCACCTCCCGGTTGGTCAACCCCTGGCTGACGAGCTCCGCCACCTGGTGCTCGCGCGCGGTCAGCGCCGGCGGGCCGGCGGCTTTCCGCGCCGCGTGCCGGGGGCCGCGCGCGGCCAACCGCCGCTCCGCCCGGGCCAGCTGACCGGCGAGCCAGTCGGCACCCGACTCCCGGTAGGCAGCCTTGGCCCGGCCGATCTCGGCGCGGGACGACGCCACGTCTCCCATGCGGCCGTGGACGGTGGCGAGAAGCTGGTGGGCCAGGCCGCGCTCGCCGACGGCACCGCTCTCGGCGAACCGCTCGGCGGCGATCCGGGCAGCAGCCGCGGCTCCGGCCAGGTCGTCGTGGCCGCACAACGCGCGGGCGCGGGCGTCGTACGCGATCCCGGCGCGGTACGCGCCACCACCTTCGGCAGCGGCGACCGCGGCCGCCGACCGGCGGAGCGCGGCGCCGACGTCGCCCTCGGCCCCGGCCTGGAGCGACTGCACGGCCAGCCGCTCCACCTCGGTGTCACGGGTGAGAACCGAAGGCAGCGGCGGCGCGTGCCCCGGCTGCGCACGGCCGGCGGCCAGGCCGACCCGGGCCGCGGAGAGATGCGCCATCGCCTGCCACCAGGCCGAACCTGGAGCCGCCTCGGCGAGCCGGCCGGCGAGCTTCATGGCGGGACCTGTGCCGTGCCGCCACAGCACCGGTAACAGCATGACGCAGCGGGCCATCGCCAGGGTCTCACTGCTCTGGATGTACTCCGACGCCGTGGCGGCGTGGTTCGCGGTCTCGATGGCCTCCGCCAGCCGGCCGACCCGCGCCTGCTGGTGGGCCTGGGCGATGAGCAGGTAGGGCATCGCGTAGCTGCCGCCGGACATCGTCGCGAGGTCCACCCCACGGGCGAGGTGGCGCTCGGCGTCGCCGGGCCGCTGCAGCAGGGTCTCGGCCCACGAGAGCGGCGCGACGAGCTCCACGTGCGACACCAGGGCGTTGTCCGACGCGCTGTCCATCAGCCAGCCGGCTCGCCCGCTGTGCGCCCGGCCCGCGGAGATGTCACCGTCCTGCAGGCACGCCAGGGCCAGCACCGCGTACGTCGCGGCGCTGAGGACCGGATCGGCGGTCTCGGACAGGAGCGCGACGGCTTCGCGCGCGTGCCGGCGGGCCTCACCCGGGTCCGCCCGAAGCACCGCCACGCAGGCTCGCTCCAGCAGGAGCTGGGCGCGTAGCCGCGGGTCGTGCCCGGCCCGTCCGGTGTGCGCGCTCAGCAGGGCGCGGGCCTCGTCCAGCCGGCCGAGCAGCCGGGAGATCACGGAGGAGAAGGCCACCGCCGCCGCGGCCACCTCGTGCGGCAGGTGGATGACCTCGTGCAGGATGCGCCGGCTCTCGGTGAGCGAGCCCATCACGCCGGTCCCCTTCGCCAGGCAGGTGAGCAGGTGGCCGCGGTACGGCACGAGGTCGTCGCGTTCCGGCAGCACCCGCAGGGCGTCGCGGAGCAGCCGCACGGCGGTCGCCGGCGCGGAGTCCAGGTAGGCGATGCCGGCCTCTGCCAGCGTCCGGGCGGCCTGCTCGTCGCCGTGCTCGGCGTACCGCTCGGTGTGGTGGGCGAGCAGCGCCAGCGATCCGTCGTTGCCGCGCAGGTAGCCGGCGGCCCGCGCGTGCGCCGCGACGCGCCAGCCCGGGCCACAGGTGTCGTACGCGACGCCGCGTACCAGCGGATGGTGGAAGGCGAACCGCGCGCCCGCCAGCGTGCCGAGCCCCTGCCGGCACAGCTCGTCCACGGCGGCGGCAGCGGTCGCGGCGTCGAGCTCGGCGACGTGGGCGATCACGACCGGCGAGGCCAGCTCTCCGGCGACCGCCGCCGCGTGAGCCGCCCGGCGGGCCGCCGGCGTGAGCCGGTCCAGCTCCCCGCGCAGCACCGCCAGCAGTTCCCGCTCCAGGGCGAGCGCCGCCCCGGGCCGGCCGTCGGCCAGCTCTGCCAGGGTGTGGTCGTCGGCGTCCAGCAACGCCCGCAGGAACAGCGGGTTGCCGCCGCTGACCCGGTGCATCAGCGTCCGCCGGCGCGGGCTCGTGTCGGACGGCATGAGCAGCGCGACCGCGTTCTCGTCGAGCGGGGCCAGGCTCAGCCGGGTGACGCGCCGATCCCGCCGGGCGACGGCCTCGGCCACCATCGGCGGGATCATGGACGACCGGCAGGCGACGGCCAGCAGGAATCCCGCGGCCGGCGGCCGGCGCAGGAGGAACTCGGTCAGCTCCAGCGACGGCCCGTCCGCCCAGTGCAGGTCGTCGAAGGCCAGCACCACACCACGGTCGGTGGCCAGATGGTTCAGGAGCGCTCGAATGCCTCGATAGGTGTGATAGCGATCCAACCGGCCGCGCTCGGTGTCGCTCGTCTCACCCGCCGACAGCAAGGTACGCAGCGCCGCCTCGGCGAGGACACCGGGTCCGGCGCCGCCCGGCTCGTCGTGCTCGTCGGACATCCGGGTGAAGGCGTCCACGTACATGCCGAACGGGACGAGCCGCTCGAACTCGGTGGCGCTGCCGTCGAGCACGGTCCGCCCGGCCGCGTGCGCCCGCTCGATCAGGTACGCGAGCAGCCGGGTCTTGCCTACGCCCGGATCACCGTCGATGAGGAGCAGCCGGCATTTCCCGGCCGCCGCACCGGCGACGGCCTCCTCGATCCGTGCCGTCTCGCCGGCTCGCGCGACCAGCTCGGACCACTGCTCCCGGACAGCTCCCGGCGGGGCCGACCTGTCATCGGTCATGGCATCCTCCGGTCCGTCCGGCGATCACGCCAGGACCCGTCGCACGGTCAGTGAAGGGTGCGAGACCGATGATCATATGGATCCGGGTCGATGTCCAGGGCCCTCTGCCGCGATGCCCTCAGGTGGTGACCGGGGTGAAGAAATTGACGAGGTTGCCGTCAGGGTCGCGGAACAGCAGCGACCGGTTGCCCCAGGGCATCGTGGTGGGCTCATTGACGAAGTCGGTGACGAAGCCGGCCAGGTTCTGGTGCACATGGTCCACGTCGTCCACCCGGAACTCGATGATCACGGTGTGGTTGTCGGCCGGGCGGGCGGAGCCAGGCGCGAAGAGCGGGACGGTGCGGGTGCCGGCGATAGCGAGGGTGGCGCTGGGTGTCCGGAGCTCGGCGAAGTCCTCGGTGGACCAGGCCGCCCGCAGCCCGGTGGCCCTCTCGTAGAACTCGACGAGGCGCGCGACGTCGCCGGTGATGATGCGGATCGAGACGAAGTCCATGGGTGTTCTCCTTGGGTCCGAGAAGCGGTGGTACGGCACACGTTAGAACAAATACTGGACAGAATCGGTCCAGTATTGTCGCTAGGCTTTGAGCATGTCCCGACCCGCCGGCCGTGTGCTCACCCTCCTGGAGCTGCTGCAGTCGGGCGGCGTCCGCACGATGGCCGAGCTCGCCGACCGGCTCGGCGTCGACGGCCGCACCGTACGGCGGTACGTCGACCATCTGATCGACCTCGACATACCCGTCGAGGCGGTGCGCGGTCGCCACGGGGGTTACCGCCTCGCCCCGGGTTACCGCTTGCCTCCGCTCATGCTCAGTGACGACGAGGCGCTCGCCGTGCTGTTCGGCCTGATCGCCGGCCGCCGGACGGGATTGACGACCGCGGCCGACACGGCGAGTGAGACGGCCGCGGCCAAGATCCGGCGGGTGCTGCCCGAGCGCCTCGCCCGCCGGCTCGACACGGTCCTCGAATCCCTCGCCTTCACCGAACCGCCCGGCGAGTTCACCACCCCGGATGCCGGGGTCCTGCTCACCATCGCCGACTCGGTACACCACCGCCGGCCGGTCTCGATCAGGTACACCGACCGCGACGACCGGCGCCGCGACCGCACGCTGCACCCGTACGGGATCGTCACGCACTCGGGCCGGTGGTACGTCATCGGCACCGATCCCGAGATCGGCGAAGACCGGACCTTCCGGCTCGATCGCGTCGCGCATGCCAGGACCCTGCCCGGATCGTTCGAGGCGCCCGCCGGACCGGACCCGGCGCAGCGCGTCCTGTCCGGGTTCGCCACCGCGGCGTACCGGCACGAGGTGACCTTGCGGATCCACGGGACGGTCGCGCAGATTCGCGCCCGGCTTCCCGGCAGCGTGGCGACCATAACGGAGCCCGCCTCCGCGGCAGGCTCGGATCCGGCGACCGAGCGCTGGCTGCACGTCGAGCTACGGGTGGAGCGGCTCGACTGGCTGCCTGCGCTCCTCGCCTCCCTCGACCGGCCGTTCGTCATCGAGCGCCCTGACGAACTGCGCGACCTCGTCATCGCGCTCGCCGACCGCCTGGCGTCCAGCGCCCGCCAAGCCTGATCGGCGAGCCGGGCCGCCGGTTGCTGGTCAGCCCTTGAGTCCAGACGGACAGTGATGTCTGGACCCAGCGAAGATGACAGCAGGACCTGCTCCCCACCTGGACACTGTCACTTCGATATGCGTCGAATTACGGATGCTCGCGTCATCAGAGTCGGCAGTACCAAGCCGGAGATCAAGTTCATTTGAGTGGTGGCCCAGGGTTGTCGGCGGAACCTTCAGGCAGTCGGGCGCCGTGCGCTTGCAGCCGGGAGAGAATCAGTTCTCGGATTCGCGCTCTTGGGCGGCGGCTTCGTGACGCCCGGTGCGATCGGCGGCTGCGGCCCAGCGTTCGAGGACGTCGATGGTGAGAAGCCATGGGGCGATCGTCCGGTGGCGGCCATGCACCGGAAACGCCGGGTGTCCAGTGGGCGATCTGATCCCAACCTGCTCTGCGGATGCTGCGCGCGAGGTCGGCCCGCTGGCGGTTGCCGTTCACTGTCTCGACGCTGGCGTCGTTGTCCATAAATGCGTCGACGAGCCCCAATGGCGGAGCGGCATCGTGATGATCAGGCCGACACTCATGCCGGCATGGTGCTGCGATCATGAAGGGTGGTCAAGGCAGATCAAGATCAGGCATCGGGCACTGCCGCACCCAGGACGGGGCGGCGAAGGTGCTGTGGAGTGATCGTGACCTCTGTGATGCGGCCGGCGAGTGCCAGGGCCGCCGGGACGGGGTTGTCGATGCTGTCGTCGGCGGCCGGATCGATGCCCAGCTCACGGAGGTGACGATTGAGCCGGTCGGGATCCGCGCCTTGCCTGTCGATGGGAAACCCCGGGTTGATGTCGGTGATGATCTGGCCGTCGACGGCGTAGGCGACGTGGTGCTGGGCGTAGTCATGCCGGTGCACCGCCACGGCCTCTCCGCCGTCGCGCGACAGGACGCCCAAACCCTCCGGTTGCAGGCCGCGCCAGCCGCGGTCCTCGATCGCGACCGTCCAGTCCCCGATTCGCCTCACGGTGATGATCTCCGGCCCTTCCGGCTGGGAGTGGTCCTCGTCCATGATGAGCCGGATGTCCTCGTCCGCGGCCCCGAGCCGGCGCAGCATCTCGTGCTCGTCGAGCCCACGAACGAAGACGATCGTGTAGATGTCCCCGAGTGGGCTGTTCTCCTGCCACTCGTAATCCTCCGGCGACGCGCCGGGGGTTCTCGCGATGGCGCGGACCATCTCGAACGTGCTCGCCTGCTCGAGGATCTCGGGGTGGGCGGCGAAGAAGGCCTCGGTGATTTCTGGAGCTATCCGGCCACGCTCACCGACCAGGTAGCCGTTCGCTCTCGCCCAGTCCCGAATCTGAGTGCGGCCGAGCTTGGGCGCCCGGTAAGTGACGCGAAGGGGGGTGAAGTCGGCATCGGTCATGGTCAGAAACTACCGAAGCCGGGACGTCAGCCCGCACTTCACCAATAGGAGAGTGCCGCGCTTGTGCATTTGACCTTCGTGGGATGGATTCAGGCTGTGGCCAGATCTGGAGCAGATAGCGATCTTCCGCTTCCGACTCCTCGTCCATGTTCACCGCGTGATAGCGCAGCCGATACCACCCCGGCCCCGAAGGCAACTCGGGCAGCTCGTGGACGCGTTCGCCTCCCCACTCGCACAGCGAGAGCCGCCCGGCCTCGGACCGGAAGCTGATCTCCACAATGTCCTCATACTCGTTGGTGTTCGCTCCCGGGTCGTGGTCAGCCACGGTCGCCGAAAAGCCGAGGGTGCCCGTGTGCGTACCCGTGAGCAAGAGAGCGGCGCCGTCCTCCACACGGATGATTCCGACGGGATGATCGGGATGATCGTCGGCAAAGGTGGCGTAGCCCGGGTTGCCGTCGGTGTCATCAATGAGATATGCCTGCCCATAGGAAACCCAGAGGTCGAACGAGACGGCGCGAGTAGTGGTCATGGTCGGCAAGAGTATGATCATGTACTGACACTTCCGGCCGATCCGAGCTCGGGTGTCGCGGTGTGGCCGTGCTCGCCTTCGTTCAAGAGTTCTGGCTCGGCCATCGGTTCATGCGCCGAGGTGCGCTCACCTGAGCAGCGGCAGGCTGGGTAAGGCGGTCTCCCAGGGACGTAAGCCTTCGCCGGCCACAAGCAGTGCCACCTCGGGCAGGTCCGGGTCTTCAACGGTTTCGGCCGGGTGCAGGTGGTGGGGCGCGCCGGGTTCCCGGAGAGCGAGCGCTTTGAGCAGTGCCGGGTCGACGTGTCGGATCTTGAGGTGGTGGAGGACCCGGCTGGTGCTCACCAGACGGCCTGACACCTTCACCAGCGAAGATGAAGCAGATCGAGCCGGGTCGAAGTAGCCGCTCCTCGCTCCTCAAGCGCACATCCCCGACTCAGGCACAACTTCCGTGCCGCACTGCCAACTCGAAGGCGCCCAGACAAAGTGAGGAGATCTCAGTCCCGCTCTTGACGTGTTAAATGAACGATCTTTTAATTCGTTCATGGGGCGCATCGCCGGTGTCACCGCCGCCGAGACGCGGGAGCGGCTGCTGCGTGCCGCCGCCGACGTGTTCGGGCAGCGTGGGTACGACGGCACGCGCGTGGCCGACATCGCCGCCGCCGCGGGCGTCAGCAACGGCGCCCTCTACGCGCACTTCGGGTCGAAGGCCGAGCTGCTCGTCGCGGCGCTGCGCGCGCACGGGCGGCGGCTGCTGGCCGACCTGTTCGCGGCCGACCCCGACCGGTCCGCCACCGACCTGCTGCTGGTCATCGGCCGCTGGCTGCCCCGCCGCCGCGACCCGAGCGGGCACCTCATCGTGCAGGCGCTGGTCGCGGCCCGCCGGGACGAGGAGGTCGCCCGGCCCATGCGCGACTACGTCGGCGAGCGCGCCGACTGGGTCGCCACGCTCGTCCGCGCCGCCCAGCACGGCGGCGAGCTGGACCCCGCGCTGTCGCCGAACGCCCTGGCCCACTTCTGCCTCCTCCTGGCGATGGGCAGCTCGCTCGTCACTCCGGACCTGCACACGGTCGGCGACGAGGAGTGGGCCACGCTGCTCACCCGCGTCGTGACCGCCCTCGCCCCGTCCGAAGCGCCGTCCGAAGCGCCGTCCGACACCAACGAATGAACGAACAGAGGAGAGCGACGCGGTGAAAGTGCAGATCGACTCCGAGCGCTGCCAGGGGCACGGCCGCTGCTACACGCTCGCCCCCGGCATCTTCAAGGAAGACGACGAGGGCTACGGGCACGTCGCCGGCGACGGGGCCGTGCCGCCCGGCGAGGACCGCGCGGCCCGCCTGGCGGTGTCCAACTGTCCCGAACGCGCGATCGACCTGTTACAGGAGGCGTGAGATGACCGTCGACGACCGCTTCACCGAGGACTTCCGGGAGCCGCGCGGCGACGAGCCGCCCCCGGGCATCCGTACCGACCCGGTCATCGGCCCGGTTTCGGACTGGGCGACCGACTTCTCCCACATGGAGCCGGAGTGGGCGGCGGACCCGTACCCGATCCAGGACGACCTGCGGCAGCGCTGCCCGATCGCGCACACCGAGCGGTTCGGCGGCGGCTGGCTGCCGACGCGCTACGAGGACGTCGCCGCGATCGCCTACGACACCGAGCACTTCTCCTCGCGGGCGATCGTCATGAGCAACTTCCGGCCGCCCCCCGAGATCGCTCCGGTGGGCGGCGTGCCGCCGATCTCCTCCGACCCGCCGTTCCACCACGACGCCCGCAAGCTGCTGCTCCCCGCGTTCACCAAGACCGCGGTCTCGAAGCGGGAGGCGGCGACGCGGGCGTTATGCCACGAGCTCATCGACGCGCTGGAGGGGCGCGACGTCGTGGACGCCGCCCGCGACTACGCCCAGCACATCCCGGTACGGGTCATCGCCGACATGCTCGGTTTCCCGCCCGAGGACGGGCCGCGTTTCCGCGAGTTCATCGAGAACTCCCTCGAAGGCGTCAACCGGCCGCCCGATGAGCGCATCGAGCGGATGGACGAGCTGTTCGACTACCTGCTCCAGCAGATCCGCGAGCACGTCGCCCGTCCGCGCGACGACCTGACGACGTACCTCATCGAGGCGGAGCTGTACGGCCGCAAGCTCGAGCCGTCCCACGTGGCCGGGACGATGGCGCTCCTGCTCATCGCCGGCATCGACACCACCTGGAGCGCGATCGGCGCGTCGCTGTGGCACCTGGCCAGGACGCCGGCCGACCGGGAGCGGCTGGTCGCCGAGCCGGGTCTGCTGCCGACGGCGATGGAGGAGCTGCTGCGGGTCTACGCGCCGGTCACGATGGCGCGGCTGGTCAAGGACGACATGCGGTGGAACGGCGTCGACATGAAGGCCGACGACTGGGTGCTGCTGTCGTTCCCGGCGGCCAACCGTGACCCGGCGCAGTTCGACCGGGCCGGCGAGGTGGTCATCGACCGCGAGGTCAACCGGCACGTGGCGTTCGGCCTCGGCATCCACCGGTGCGTGGGCTCACACCTGGCGCGCATGGAGCTGCGGCTGGCGTTGGAGGTGTGGCTGGAGCGCGTCCCGGTGTTCGAGCTGGCGGACCCGGCGGCGGTGAGCTGGGCGGCGGGCCAGGTCCGCGGACCGCGGACGCTGCCGCTGCGCATCGGCTGATAGGCCGCGCACGACCCTGGACCGCCCGCGCCGGCGGGCGGTCCGGAGCCCTCAGTGGACGGACATGCCGCCGTCCACGAAGATCGACTGCCCGGTGACGTACGCGGAGCCGCGGCCGGCCAGGAACACCGCCGCGCCCGCGAAGTCCTCGGCCAGCCCGTTGCGGCCGACCATGGTGCGGGCCGCCAGCTCGGCCACCTTCTCGGGGTCGGACGACAGCCGTGCGTTGAGCGGCGTCATCACGAACCCGGGCACGAGCGTGTTGCAGGTGACGCCGTGAGCCGACCACGCCTCGGCCTGCGAGCGCGCCAGTGACTCCAGCCCGCCCTTGGAGACGCCGTACACGCCGCTCTGCACGAACGCGCGGTGCGCCTGCTGCGAGCTGACGTGGATGATCCGCCCGAAGCCGCGCTCCGCCATGCCGGGGCCGAACCGCCGGCCGAGGAGGTAGGGCGCTTCGAGGTTGACCGTCATCGTGATGTCCCAGACGTCGTCGGTCATCTCGTTCATCGGCGGGCGCAGGTTGATCCCGGCGCTGTTGACCAGGATGTCGGGCTCGCCGAACACCCCGGCCGCCTGCTCGGCCGCCGCCCGCACGCCGTCGCGGGTGCTGAGGTCCGCGCTGACCCAGGCGGCGCGGCAGCCGCCGGCGGTCAGCTCGTCCACCGTGGCGGCTAGCTCGGCCTGCCTGCGCGCCACGACCACGACGCGCGCGCCGGCGCGGGCCAGGGCCCCGGCGATCGCCCGGCCTATGCCGGAGCTCCCGCCGGTCACGATGGCGACCCTGTCGTC
This sequence comes from Nonomuraea sp. 3-1Str, assembly GCF_031570565.1. Lineage (NCBI taxonomy): Bacteria > Bacillati > Actinomycetota > Actinomycetes > Streptosporangiales > Streptosporangiaceae > Nonomuraea > Nonomuraea sp. 3-1Str. Next base: position 152,627 of record NZ_JALHBK010000016.1, on the reverse strand, counting down.
CAGGGAGAACAGCTCGGAGAGGTACGTCTGCGACATCACGCCCGCACTCTAGAGGACGGCCCGGAAGCGGCGAGAGACGGATCAGGCGGTGCGGACCTGGACGGCCACCGGGGCGGCGTACCCGTCGAGGTCGTCGTCGCGCACGGGCGGGTACGCCTCCTGTCGTTCTGCCATGGATTGGGGCCCGGTTGGCTCACCGTTGCACCGCGACGGCCCGGCCCGTCGTTACGCTCGGTGACCAGGGAGGGTGGCATGGGCGAGGGGGACGCGGTCGCGCCGGGGATGACGCACGAGCGGGTGGCGATGTTCGTGGACGCCGTGTTCGCGATCGCGATGACGCTGCTGGCCGTGGAGATCCCCCGCCCGCCCGCGAACGTGGCCGAGGGCGAAGGGTCGCGGCTGGCCCGCGCGGCCCGGCTGTGGGACTTCCTGGGCGACAACTGGAGCACGTGGCTGGCCTTCGTCATCGCCTTCCTCATCCTGTGGGGCGTCTGGCGGGAGCATCACCGCACCCTCGACATGGTCGTCCGGGTCTCGCCCCGGATCATGGCCAGGCACGTCCCGCTGCTCATCGTGGTCGTGCTGCTGCCGTACGCCACGGGGCTGATCGGCGAGTCGGCGGGCAACCCGCTGACCGTCTGCCTGTTCGCCGGCGCGGTGGCGGCGCTGCTGTTCGCGCAGGCGGCGCTGCTGCGGGCGATCCTGCGTGACCAGGTGCTGCGGCCGGACGCGGACGCGGCGGCGATGCGGGTGGAGGCCGCCACGCTCATGGTGGTGGGGGCGTTCTGGCTGCTCACCGCGGGGCTGACCTGGCTGGTGGACGGCGTGCCGCTGCTGTGGGTGCTCAGCCCGGTGGTGGGGAGCGTGTCGGGACGGCGCTTCGCGGCACGCGCGTGAGCGTCCGCGTCAGGCGCGCTCGGTGAGGTTCTCCCCCGTCTCGGGATGGAACAGGTGAACGGCCTGCGTGTCGTACCAGAGCCGCAGCGGCTCCCCCCGGCGGGCCCGTGACTTCGGGTCGAGCTGCGCCACGAGCTGGGTGCCCTCCGCCGCCTCCTCGCCGCCCGTGTCCGCCAGGTGCTCCGAGCGGACCGCGGCGGCGCCGAGCGTGAAGTAGGCGAGCTTCTCCGGCCCCATCGACTCCAGCAGGTCCACGGTCCCGGTGAACGTGCCGCCCCCGTCCGCGTCGTGGACCAGGGCCGCGTCCTCGAACGACTCCGGCCGGATGCCCGCGATGACCTCGCGCGGCACGTCCCGGCCCCGCGCGGCCTGGCCCAGCCGGCCGCGCAGCGGGATGTCCCCGATGGCCGTGCGCAGCGCGCCCTCCTCCAGCCGCGCCGGCAGGACGTTCATCGACGGCGAGCCGATGAACCCGGCCACGAACAGGTTGCGCGGGTGGTCGTAGAGCTCCTGCGGCGGCCCGATCTGCTGGATGAGCCCGGCGCGCATGATGACGATCCGGTCGCCGAGGGTCATGGCCTCCGTCTGGTCGTGGGTGACGTACACGGTGGTCGTGCCGAGGCTCTTCTGCAGCCGCGAGATGGACGTGCGCATCTGCACCCGCAGCTTGGCGTCCAGGTTGGAGAGCGGCTCGTCCATGAGGAACGCCTTGGGGTCGCGCACGATGGCCCGGCCCATCGCCACGCGCTGCCGCTGCCCGCCGGACAGGGCCGCGGGCTTGCGGTCCAGGTACGGGGCGAGGTCGAGCAGCCCGGCGGCCCGCTCCACCCGCTCCTGGATCGCCGCCCTGTCCATCTTGGCGAGCTTGAGCGGGAAGGCGATGTTCTCACGGACCGTCATGTGCGGGTAGAGCGCGTACGACTGGAAGACCATCGCGATGTCCCGGTCGCGCGGAGCCTTTTCGTTCATGCGGCGCCCGTCGATGCGCAGCTCGCCGTCGGTGATGTCCTCCAGGCCCGCGATCATGTTGAGGGTGGTGGACTTGCCGCAGCCCGACGGCCCGACGAGGATCACGAACTCGTGGTCGGCGATGCGGAGGTCGAAGTCGTCGACGGCCACGGTGCCGTCGGCGTACCTCTTGGTGATGTGGTCGAGCACGATCTCAGCCATGGCGTCGCGTCATCCCTTCACCGCCCCGGAGGTCAGCCCGGCCACGATCCGCCGCTGGAAGAACAGCACGAAGATCACGATGGGGATGGTGATGACCACGGCCGCCGCCGAGATGGAGCCCGTCGGGTCCTCGAACTGGCTGCTGCCGGTGAAGAACGAGATCGTCGCCGGCGCGGTCCTGGCGGCGTCGGAGGAGGTCAGGGAGATGGCGAACAGGAAGTCGTTCCAGCAGAAGATGAACGCGAGGATCGCGGTCGTCACCATGCCGGGCGCCGCGAGCGGCACGATCACCTGCCAGAACGCCTGGAACGGCGTGGCGCCGTCCATCTTGGCCGCCTTCTCCAGCTCCCACGGGATCTCGCGGAAGAACGCCGACAGCGTGTAGATCGTCAGCGGCAGCGCGAACGTGATGTACGGGATGATGAGCCCCGGCCAGGTGTTGAACAGCCCGAGGGCCCGCTCGATCTGGAACAGCGGGCTGACCAGGGAGATCTGCGGGAACATCGCGATCAGCAGCGACACGCCGATGAGCAGCCGCTTGCCGGGGAAGGCGAGCCGGGCGACGGCGCAGGCGGCCATGGTGCCGAACACGATGGCGACGAGCGTGGAGATCAGCCCGATCCCGATGGAGTTGATCAGGCCGCGCACGAAGTCGGTGTTGGCGAAGATGCCGGTGTAGTTGTCGATCGTCCACCTGCGCGGGATGAACGAGCCGTCGGTGAACGTGCTGGGATCCTTGAACGACAGCGACGCGATCCACAGCACCGGGATCATCGCGTACAGGACGACCACGACGTTGGCGACGGTCCAGCCGGAGACGTTCCGGCGGCCGGCCTCCATCACCGCTCGCTTCCGGGCGCGGCCGTGCCGAACCCCAGGATGAAGATCACCGCGATGATCGCGACGGTGACGAGGATGAGCACGGACATGGTGGAGCCGATGCCGAGGTTCAGGCCGCCGATGAGGTTGTGGTAGGCGCTGACCGAGACGGAGGAGGTGTTCTGGGAGCCGTTGGTCAGCACGTAGATGTTGTCGAAGATGCGGAACGCGTCGAGCGTGCGGAACAGCAGCGCGACCAGGATCGCCGGCTTCATCAGCGGCAGCGTCACCCGCGTGAACCGCTGCCAGCGGCCGGCCCCGTCCATCGACGCGGCGCGCAGCAGCTCCTCGGGCACCACGGCCATCCCGGCCATGAGCAGCAGCGCCATGAACGGCGTGGTCTTCCACACCTCCGCCAGGATGATGATCGCGATGGCCGGGCCGCGCTCGGTCAGCGGGGCTGTCCCCTCGGGCAGCAGGCCGGCCAGCCAGCCGGTGGCGGGCGTCCAGGCGTACTTCCAGCCGTAGGCGGCGGCGACCGTGACGATCCCGTACGGGATGAGGACGACCGTGCGGACCAGGCCGCGTCCGACCAGCGCCCGGTACATCGCGAACGCCAGCAGCATGCCGAGCACCAGCTCGATCGCGACGCTGACGACGGTGATCACCAGGGTCACCCAGAAGGCGTTCCACCACACGGAGCTGGTCAGCACGGTGGCGTAGTTGGACAGGCCGACCCAGGCCCTGGCGGCGGGGAAGCGCAGGTCGTAGCGCTGGAGCGAGAGCAGCAACGAGTAGACGATCGGCCAGCCGGTGACCACCACCATGACGAACGCAGCGGGCGCGCACAGCAACAGCCCGAGCCGCCGCTCGGCCCGCTGTCCCTCGGTGAGCGGCCGGCGCCCGTCCTTGGCCGTCGCGCTCACGGGAGCACCCCCTGGCTGCGCAGCGCGAGGGAGATCTGCTCGCGCAGCCCGGCGAGCGTGACGGGCGGGTCGACGGAGGCGGGCGGCGACAGCGCCGCGGAGATCGTCGTGGAGACGTTCTGGTACGTGGGCGTCTTGGGCCGGGGCGCGGCCGTCCTCAGCGCGTCGAGGATGGCCTGGCGCATCGGGTACGGCCCGGCCATGGCGGGGTCCCGGTACACCGCCTCGATGGTGGGCGGCAGCCCGTCCTTGACCGCGGCGATGCGCTGGCTGACCGGGTCGCGCAGGCACAGCGCCGCCTGGAACGCCTGCTCGGGGTGCCGCGAGTACGAGCTGACCGCGAAGTTGCCGCCGCCCAGCGGCGAGGCGCCCGCGCCGCGGATGCCCGGGTAGGGCGCCCACTTGAAGTGCGGCAGCAGCTCCGGCTTGTTGGCGGCCATCGAGGCGTACACGAACGGCCAGTTCACCTCGAACGCGGCCCGGCCGCCCTCCATGGCCAGCCGCGCGGAGTCCTCCTGCGTGTTGGACAGCGACGGGTCGGCGGCCGGGGAGCGGGCGTAGTCGCGCATCGCCGTGAGCGCCTCCAGGGCGGGCGGCCCGAGCGCCACCCGGGTGCCGCCGGGGTCGAGGATGCGCCCGCCGGCGGAGGCGACGAGGCTGTTGAACCAGACGACCAGGCCCTCGTACTGGGCGCCGGTCACCTCGCCGTAGTGCGGCTTGCCGCGCGCCGCCAGGCCGGCGGCGGCGCTCGCCATCTCGCTCCACGTGCGGGGCGCCCGCGGCACCAGGTCGGAGCGGTACCACAGGAGCTGCACGTTGGTGTTGTACGGCGCCGCGTACAGCCTGCCCCGCCAGGTGGCGGTGTCGAGGGGCTTGGCCAGCGTGCCCGCGCGGGCCAGCCGGGCGTGCTCGCCGGTCCACTCGCGGATCCAGCGGGCCTCGGCCAGCTCGGCCGTCCAGGTGACGTCGAGGCCGAGCACGTCCAGGCCGGGGTCGGCGGCGGCGAGCCTGCGCACGAGCTGCTCGCGCTGGCCGTCGGCGTCGCGGGGCAGGGTGTTGAGCAGGATGCGGTAGCGGCCGCGGGCCTGGACGTTGCAGCGGGCGACGATGGCGGCGAGGTTCTCCTGCGGCGCGTTGTAGAGGTTGACCAGCGGGACGCTCCGGCCGCCGGAGCCGGAGCAGGCGGCCGGCAGGAACACGGCCCCGGCCAGCAGCACGGCCGCGGCCCCCCGTCTCCCGGTCCTCCTCGTCACGGTCAGGGCCTACCCGCCTGCCTGCGCATATCACCATGAGTAGTCAATCGCCTGCCAAAAGTACGATCGATTCGTCCACAAGGCGAAGACCACGAAGCTGGGCGACCGGACGGTGCTGGTCCGGCTGGCGGACGGCCTGACGTCATCGCCGGCCCGGTGGCCTGGTGCGGGAGCCCTTCGCGAGCGGTGATTCCCTGGCATCACCGGTTGACGTACCAGGCGGCGATCTGTGCACGAGAGGTGAAGCCGAGCTTGTCCAGGATGTGCTTCACATGGCCCTCGGCCGTCCGCTGTGAGATGCCCAGGCCGGCCGCGATGTCCCTGTTGCGCATGCCTTCCGCGACGAGACGGGCCACCTCGGCCTCCCGCGGGGTCAGCACCGGCTGTGACAGCGCCGGCGCCGGTGCGACGGAGGGCGCGGACTCGGCCCGCGGCTCGGGTGGCTGCTGCAAGGCATAGCCGATGGCCGTGTTGAAGTCGAAGCTCGCGCCCTCATCGACAGCCTTGCGGTAATCCTTCGCGCCGAGACGGGCACGCAGCGACGACTCTGTGGCACGGTGGGCGTCGTCGTAAGGGCGAAAGCCCTCCAGCGATACCTCAAGCACGCGTCGCATAGCGTCGGCGGCGCCGATCAGGAGCGCGGCGGGCACGTCGTGCCTCTGCGCCGCGGCGACCCAGGCAAGCGTTTCCACGAACCACGCCGGGCTGTAGCGGTAGCCGGCCGACCGTTCGAGGCGCAGGCTGGACCGGAACAAGGAGGCGGCCTGTGTCAGGTCGCCGGCGGACCAGCGTGCGACGCCCGCAGCCCACATCGCCAGCGCGATCTCGCCGCGCGAGCCCCCCGCCTCGGCGATCTCGCGGCAGCGCGCCACCCAGGACCCGGCGCGAGGATCGCCGGCGAAGATCGCGGACAGGGACAGGTAGAACGCCGGTAGGAACGCGTCACGCAGGACACCGTCCCCAGTGATCTCGCCAGTGATCTCGCCCGAATCGTGCTCGTACCAGTCCAGGGCCTGTTCGAGCAGGCCGACCGCGTCCTCGTAATCACCCGTCATCAGCCTCAGTCGTCCTGAGAGAAAGCTCGTTATCGCTTTCGGCCTCTGGTGATCGCAGTCGTCGGCCAGAAGCCGGCACTCCTCGAGCAGCACCCGCGCGGTGTCGATCCTGCCCTGCATGAGAGCGAAGAACGTGCCCATGGTCAGCACGCTGAAGCGTTCCTGCCCGGTCATCTGCCGGCAGTCGAGTAGTCGGTCAATCCAATGGCGGGCTTCGGCTGGACCGCCGAAGAAGAACCAGTACCCCTCCAGCGCCGTGAAGATCCGTATCGCCTCCTCGGTACGGAGGCCCGCACCCAGGCAGTGGTCCAGCGCGGCCCGCAGGTTCGGCATCTCGGGGACGACCGTGGTGAAGCACTCCACCTGGTTGGAGCCGAACCAGCCGGCCCTGTTGCGTTCGGCCAGGCCCAGGTAGTACTCGGCGTGCCGGCGTCGTGTCGCCGGTGCCGCCTCGCTCTTGGCCAGCCGGTCCTGACCGTACTCTCGCAGGGTCTCCAGGATCCGGTAGCGGGGGCGGGTGCCGTAGGTCTCCCTGGTCACGATGGACTTCTCGGTCAGCGTGGCCAGCAGGGGCAGGACGTCCTCGCGGGTGAGCGGCGCGGCCGAGCAGACCTCCTCCGCCGCTGCCAGGTCGAAGCCGCCGGCGAACACCGACAGGCGTTCCCACATGATCTGTTCCTGGACGGAGCACAGCTCGAAGCTCCACTCGACCGCCGCGCCCAGCGTCTGGTGGCGCGGCAGGGCGGTGCGATAACCCCGTCTCAGGAAGTGCGTGCGGTGGCCGAGCCTGTCGATGATCTGATCCAGCGACAGGACCCGCAGCCACACCGCGGCGAGCTCGATCGCCAGCGGAATGCCGTCGAGCAGGCGGCACAACCGCGCCGCCGCCACAGGCCGCGAGGCGATATCGACCTCCGGCGCGATGTCCTTGGCCCGCTCCGCCAGCAGCGCCAGGGCATCGTAACGCAGGACATCGCTCCCGGTGACCTGGTCGTCGGGGCCGGGGAAGGGCATCGGGGGCACGATGAAGGGCGTCTCGCCCGGCACTCCCAGCGCCTCGCGACTGGTGGCCAGCAGCCGCACCCCGGGTGCCGCGCCGAGCAGGGTGTCGGCCAGCGAAGCGCAGGCCTGCACCAGATGTTCGCAGTTGTCGAGCACCAGGAGCATCCGCTTGTCCCGCAGATGGTCGATCATGCTCTCGGTCGACGGCCGGGGCATCTCCTCCTGCAACCCCAGGGCCTCTGCGACGGCCACCGCGAGCAGCTGCTCGTCCTGCAGAGAGGCCAGCTCGACCAGCCACGCCCCGTCGGGGAAGGCCCGCTGCACGTGGGCCGCCACATGGGTCGCCAGGCGCGTCTTGCCCACGCCGGCCGTGCCCGTCAGGGTCAGCAACCGCGTGGTGGACAGGAGGCTCCTGATCGCGCCGATCTCGCGCTTACGACCGATGATCTCGCCAACCTCGGCTGGGAGGTGAGGAGTGAGCTGCTCGGCTACCGATCGATCCATAAGCGCGACCTGTGCCCTTGACATGCCCGGCGGTAACCGGCACGCGGTCGAGGTTCGGCAAAGGTGTCACCCAGGGACGGTCAGGCCTGTCCGAACACCGTCGTGGTGGATCGTGAAGTGTCGATCGCGCTTTTCGTGGTCGTGCCACCATGCTGAGAGACCGATGGTGGGTCAGGGTCGAGCGGCGCGGCGGCACGACGTCCGCACCGACCACCTCGGCGTCCGCGAGCCGGTCGGCGCCCTTGACGGCCGGGGCGGCCGGTCCATAGGGTCATCTGAAGGTTGGAAAGCGCTTACCAAAGGCCGGAGGAGCACTGTGGGATCCCGCGAACACTGGGTGTCGGTGGCGGATCGGCTGCTGGAGGCCGTGGTCCCCTACGCCACCCCGGGCTTCGCCCAGTACCGGCTGCCGGGCCGCACGAGCGCCTCCGGCCCCGAGTCCGACGGGCTGGAGGGGTTCGCGCGCACGTTCCTGCTCGCCGCGTTCCGTGCCGCCGGCGACCCCGAGGCCGCTCCCGGCGGGCTGCTGGAGCGGTACGCCGTGGGCCTGGCCCACGGCACCGACCCCAGCCACGAGCACGCCTGGCAGCCCATCGCCGACCACCACCAGACGATCGTGGAGGCCGCCTCGATCGCGCTGGCCCTGCACGAGACGCGGGAGCTGCTGTTCGACCGGCTCGACCCGGCCGTGCAGGAGCGCGTGGTCGCCTGGCTGGGCGGCATCGTCGGCAAGTACGCGCCGCCGTGCAACTGGGTGCTGTTCAAGGTGATCGTGGAGCAGTTCCTCGCCAACGTGGGCGGCCCCCACGACCCCGCCGAGATCCAGCGGCACCTGGCCGACATCGAGCCGTGGTACGTCGGCGACGGCTGGTACACCGACGGCGCGGGCCAGAACTACGACTACTACTGCGGCTGGGCCATGCACCTGTACACGCTGTGGTGGACCCGGATGTCCGGGGCCGACCCGGGCGTGTACCGCGAGCGGCTGCGCACGTTCCTGGAGACGTACCAGCACCTGTTCGCCCCGGACGGCGCGCCGATGCACCAGGGCCGGTCGCTGACGTACCGGATGGCGACCGTGGCGCCGTTCTGGGTCGGCGCGATCTTCGACGCCACGCCGCTGTCCCCCGGCCGGACCCGGCTGCTGGCCGACCGGACCCTCGGCCACTTCGAGCGCCACGGGACCCCGGGCGCCGACGGGCTGCTCAGCCTCGGCTGGCACCGGCCCTTCCTGCCCGTGACGCAGCCCTACTCGGGCCCGGCCTCGCCGTACTGGGCCAGCAAGGGCTTCGCCGGCCTGCTCCTCGGCCCCGATCACCCCGTCTGGACCGAGCCCGCCGGGGAGGCCGGCGACACCGGCGAGCAGGAGGACCTGACGCTGGCGATGCCCGCGCCCGGCTGGCTGCTGCACCGCTCCGGCGGCGTCGTGCGCCTGATCAACCACGGCAGCGACCACAACAACCGCGACAGCTCCGTCGACGACCCGCACTACGCCAAGTTCGCCTACTCCACGCACACCGCTCCCGAGACCGGCGACGAGGGCCGGGCCGCGAACATCGACGGCCACCTCACCGTCACCCGCCCCGACGGGAGCGCCACGCGACGGCGGCGCATCGACCGGCTCGTGGTGACCGACCGGCTCGCCGCCTCCCGGTACTTCGACGGCGAGGTCGCGGTCGAGACCGCGTCGGTGGTCGACGGGCCGTGGGAGGTGCGCGTCCACCGCGTCGCCGCGCCCGAGGGCAGCGCCGTCCGCGACGGCGGCCACGCCCTGGCGGGCGACGAGCCGTGCGCCACCCGGCTCGACGGCCTGGAGTCCCGCGTCTCCTCGGGCGCGCTGGTCAGCTCCATCACCGGCCTGCACGGCTGGTACGGGGCCCGGGTCGCGGCCCGTACCGGCCAGAACGCCGTCGGCGAGCACTCGGCGACGCCGTACCTGGTGGGCGATCACCCGGGCGGGCAGGCCCTGTACGCCGCGGCGGTGTGGCTGGGTCCGGGCGAGCCGTCGACGCCGCCGCCGCCCGTCGTGGAGCCGGTACGCGACGGCTTCACGTGGAAGGACGCGGAGGGCGGCCGGATCGAGGTCCGGCTGGGCCGCAGCCCGGGCTACGTCCGCGAGCACCCCTCGGGCGAGCGCGTCACCTGGACGGCCTCATAACCACCCATTGCGGACGGGCGCTGGCCGCTTTGCGTGCCATCCTCGGGCCATGGCCAGTACGCCGTCCCGCATGATCCGCCTGTTGTCCCTGCTGCAGACCTGCCGTGGCTGGCCGGGGCCCGAGCTCGCCGCCCGGCTGGGGGTCAGCCCGCGCACGCTGCGCCGTGACATCGACCGGCTGCGCGAGCTGGGCTACCCGGTGCGGGCCGCACCGGGTACGGGCGGCGGCTACCGGCTGGAGGCGGGCCGGGCGATGCCGCCGCTGGTGCTCGACGACGAGGAGGCTGTCGCCATCGCGATCAGCCTGCGCACAGCCGCGGGCGGCACGGTGGCCGGCATCGAGGAGACGTCGGTGCGCGCCCTGGCCAAGCTGGAGCAGGTGCTGCCCGGCCGCCTGCGCCGGCGGGTCAACGCGTTGCAGAGCTACACGGTGCCGCTGGTCTCCCAGGGGCCGGCCGCCGACCCGGACGTGCTGACGGTCATCGCCCAGGCGTGCCGCGACCACGAACGGCTCGGGTTCGCCTACCGCAAGCGCGACGGCGACGGCGGGACGCGGCTGGTGGAGCCGTACCGGCTGGTCCATCTGGCGCGCAAGTGGTACCTCGTGGCCTGGGACGCGGGCCGCGAGGACTGGCGGACGTTCCGGGCCGACCGGATGTCGTCGCCGCGGCCGGCCGGGCAGCGCTTCCGGCCCAGGGAGCTGCCCTCGCCGGACATCGCCCGGTACGTCGCCGAGTCCGTCACGTCCTCGCTGGCGCGGCACCGGGCCGTGGTCACGCTGCACGCGCCGTTCGCCGCGGTGGCGGAGCGGCTGCGCCCCCAGGACGGGGTCCTCACGGTGGTGGACGAGCACACCTGCCGCCTGCACACGGCGGCCGACTCGCTGCAGTGGCTGGCGCTCACGCTCGGCATGTTCGACGTGGACTTCGAGGTCCACGAGCCGCCGGAGCTGATCGCGTACATCCGTGCCCTGACCACCCGCCTGTCCCGCGCCACCCCCGCCTGACGCGCCACCCCTGTCCCGCTCGGCCGGTTATTCGCTCGCGGCCGCGGCGGCGGGCCTGCCAGGGTGAGGGCATGACGCGAGGAACCGTGAAGTTCTGGAAGGCCGAGAAGGGCTGGGGGGCGATCTCCTCCCCCGAGCTCCCGCCGGGCCGTGACGCCTGGGGGCACTTCAGCGACGTCGTCGGCGACGGCTACCGGGTGCTGGAGGAGGGGGACGAGGTCGAGTTCGACGTGGAGCAGCGCCGCCAGGACAGCTTCGAGTACGTGGCGCTCAACATCCGCAAGCTGTGAGCCGAGGTCAGGCGCCGGGGCAGCCGCAGGTTCCGCCGGGCCACACCGCCGAGGTGAGGACCTCGTGGCGGTCCGCGCCCTCGCCCGTCTGCAGGGCGTCGAGGAGGATGCGCACCGCGACCCGGCCGATCTGCTCCATCGGCTGCCGTACCGTCGTCAGGTGCGGCGTGATCAGGCGTCCGGCCAGTATGCCGTCGAAGCCCGTCACCGCCACCTGGGACGGCACGCCGATCCCCTCGCCCCGGAGCACGTCGATCGCGACGAGAGCCTCCTGGTCGGTCGCGCACACCAGGACCCGTGGGACGGGCGGGCCGCCGAGCAGGGAGCGGACGGTGTCGACGGTCGTCTGGTCGTCGCCCGGGTGGCTGCTCAGCGGAGGGGGCGGGGCGATGCCCGCCTCGTGCAGGGCCTGGGAGAAGCCCTCGTAGCGGGCCACGAACTCCGGGGTGCCCAGCTCGCCGAGGTAGGCGAAGTGCCGGTAGGCGTGGTCGGCCAGCAGGTGCCGCGTGAGCCGGGCCATGGCGTCACGGTTGTCGACGTAGACCGTGTGCATGCCCTCGCGCCTGATCTCCCCGCCGAGCTCGACGACGGGTATCCGGGCCGAGATCTGCTCCAGCAGGGTGCCCGGCGCGGCGCCGGCGAAGGCGATGAGGCCGTCCACGCGCCCCGCGACGTCGATGACGCTCGGCAGATGCCCCGGGTTGCGGCCTGACCCGAGCATCAGGGCGTAACCACGCCGCCGGCACTCCAGCTGGACGCCGCGCTGGACCTCGTCGGAGTACAGCGGGAACAGCCGCCCGTCGGGAACGCGCGCCGCGTCGTGGGAGGAGGAAGCCTCCTCGGCCGGTTCGAGGAGGTAGTCGAACGCGTACAGCCCCAGCGCCCCCGTCTTCCCCTTGGCGAGGCCGCGGGCGTTGGCGCTCGGCACGTAGCCGATGGAGTCCGCGGCGCGCAGGACCGCCCGCAGAGTCTCCGACTTCACGCGCTCCGGCTTGGTGAACGCGAAGGAGACCGTCGCGATCGACACCCCGGCGAGCTGGGCGACGTCGTAAACCGTCGGGCGTCTCGCCACGTCCGCTCCTCCCCCGGCGACGATCCCGTGCCGGATCCGATGCCGTATCCATGCCGGGTCCGATCCGTGAACCGATCCGGCTCGGCAGCCGGTTTCCGCCGTAACAGTACTGGATCATCGGCGGCCCGGACCGCCATCACGGTCGGGTGGGTTCGCTGGTGAGAGTGCTTGCCACCGCAAATGTTATGCGCTTAGATTACCGCACCGCACGGAGTCCAGCCAGCACATGAGCACGATCGTGCGCCCCGAAGCAACCCCCCATGCACGAAGGGGAACGACAAATGATCCGAAGGAACCTGGCGGCGGCCACGGCCGTCACCGCGACGCTCGCCCTGGCGCTCAGCGGCTGCGGACGCTCGAACGACCGCCCGCAGAGCGACGCACCGGCGAGCCGCCTGACGAACGGCCCGGCCACCGGCACCATCACCGTCTGGGCGCAGGGCACGGAGGGTGAGGCGCTCGCCGGCTTCCTCAGGCCCTTCAAGGACAAGAACCCCGGCGTCGACGTCAAGGTCACCGCCATCCCGTGGGACTCGGCGCAGAACAAGTACCAGACGGCCATAGCCGGGGGGACGACTCCCGACATCGGCATGCTGGGCACCGACTGGATGCCGACGTTCGCGTCGGCGCTGCGCCCGGCGCCCGCCGACATCGACACCGGCGACATCTTCCCGGTCTCGCTCCAGACCACCGACATCGGCGGCGCGCGCCTGGGCGTGCCCTGGTACGTGGAGACCCGGGTGCTCTTCTACCGCACCGACCTGATGAAGAAGGCGGGGTTCGACAGCTTCCCGAAGGACTGGCAGGGCTTCAAGGCGCTCGCGGCGGCGTACCAGGACAAGGCCGGCGCCAAGTACGGCGTCACGCTTCCCTCCGGAGGATGGAACGCGTTCCTGAACAATCTGCCGTTCGTGTGGTCGAACGGGGCCGACTTCATGAACGCCGACCAGACCAAGTGGACCTTCGACACCCCCAAAACGGTCGAGGCCCTCGAGTACCTGAGCGGCTTCTTCAAGCAGGGCATCGCCAACAAGAACCCGGACGCGGAGACGGGCTCCACCGCCTCCGCCTTCGTCGACGGCTCCGTCCCGATGTTCATCAGCGGCCCCTGGGACATCCCGGGACTGAAGACCGCGGGCGGCGCCGGATTCGAGGACAAGTTCGCGGTGGCGCCGATCCCGGCCCCGCCGGGCGGGACGTCCACCTCGTTCGCGGCGGGCGCCAACCTCGCCGTGTTCAAGAACTCCAAGAACCCGGACGCGGCGTGGAAGCTGGTGCAGTGGCTCACGCAGCCCGACGTCCAGGTCGAGTGGTTCAAGACCGTCAACGACCTCCCGTCGCGGCAGTCGGCGTGGAAGGACCCCGCGCTGACCGCCGACCCGAAGGTGTCCGTGTTCGGTGAGCAGCTCAAGAGCACGAAGACGGCTCCGGTCCTGACCACGTGGACGCAGGTGTCGGCGGCGGCCGACACGGAGATCGAGCGGGTGTTCCGCGGCGGCAAGAGCCCGCAGGACGCGGTCCGGCAGCTCCAGTCCACCGCGGACTCGCTGGGGACCGGCGAGTAGGCATGGCCGTGACCCGAGCCGCGGGCACCGGGGCGCCCTCGCGCTCCGCCGGCGACGACCCGGGCAGGGCGCGTCGCCGCCGGATGACGGCGGTGGCCTACCTGTTCGCCCTGCCGTTCGTCCTGAGCTTCGCCGTCTTCATGGTGTTCCCGCTCGTCTCCTCGTTCGTGATGTCCTTCACCGACTTCCGCAACAGCGACATCGAGAACCCGCTGGCCGTCGAGTTCGTCGCGGTGGACCAGTACGTCCGGCTGTTCGAGAACCAGCAGTTCGTACGGTCGCTGCTGAACACCGTGTACTTCGTGGCGGCGGGCATCCCGCTCACGATGATCGTCGCCCTGGCCCTCGCCGTGGCGCTCAACAACGGGATCACCCGGTTCCGCACGGCGTTCCGCGTCGGGTTCTACGCCCCCGTGATCACCAGCATCGTGGCGGTCGCGGTGGTGTGGCGGTTCATCCTGCAGCCGGACGGCCTGCTGAACACCGTGCTCGGCGCGGTCGGGGTGCACGGCCCGGACTGGCTCAACGACCCGCTCTGGTCGATGCCCGCCATGATCCTCATGGCCGTCTGGCGGAACATGGGCACGCTTATGATCATCTTCCTCGCCGGGCTCCAGGGCATCCCCGCCAACGTCCTGGAGGCGGCCTCGGCCGACGGGGCCGGCGCGTGGCAGCGCTTCGCCCGGGTGACGCTCCCGATGCTGCGCCCGACGCTGCTCCTCGGCGCCGTGCTGCTGTCCGTGGGGTTCCTGCAGTTCTTCGAGGAGCCGTTCGTCATGACGAAGGGAGGCCCGCTGGACTCCACGCTGTCGATCAGCTACTTCACCTACAACCAGTTCGGGTTCGGCAACTACGGCACCGCGTCGGCGGCCAGCTACGTGCTCTTCGTCGCCATCGCGCTGCTGAGCGTCGTGCAGTTCCGAGCCTTCCGCACCAAGGAGTGACCCGTGACGACACAGTCCCCACGACGGCGGATCAGCGCGGGCCGGACCCTCGTGTACGTCGTCCTCGTCGCCGCCGTCGTGGCCACGCTCGTCCCGTTCGCCTGGATGTACCTCGGCTCGGTGAAGACCCAGTCCGAGCTGCTGAGGCGCCCGCCCACGTGGTGGCCCGAGACGTTCACGCCGGACAACTTCGGGACGTGGTTCGGCCGGCTGAACTTCCCGACGTTCTTCGTCAACAGCGTCGTCGTGGCCGGCTTCACGGTCCTCGGGACGCTCCTGTTCTGCTCCATGGTCGGCTACGCGCTGGCGAAGCTGGACTTCGCCGGCAAGCGCGTCGTCTTCGTGCTCGTCCTGACCACGCTCATGGTGCCCGGAGTCGTCACGTTCGTCCCGCTGTTCGTCGTGGTCAGCAAGCTCGGGATGGTCAGCACCTATCCCGCGCTGATCCTGCCGTTCCTCGCGGGACCGATGGGCGTCTTCCTCATGCGCCAGTTCATCAGCGAGATACCCGACTCGCTCATCGAGGCCGCCCGCATCGACGGCGCCGGTGAGGTGCGCATCTTCGCGCGCGTCATCCTCCCTCTCTGCGGCCCGGCGCTGGCGACGCTCGCCATCCTCACCTTCCTCGGCTCGTGGAACAACTTCCTGTGGCCGCTCGTGGTCGCGCAGACCGAGGACATGTACACGCTCCCCGTCGCGCTCTCCCTGTACTCGGTGGGGCAGAACGCGACGAACTACGGGGTCCTGCTGGCCGGCTCCGTGCTCGTCATCACTCCCGTGCTGCTGCTCTTCGTGGCCCTGCAGCGCTACTTCATCCAAGGAATCGCGGCGACCGGAATCAAATGACCACCTTCGAAGCATCCCAGGGCCGGCGCCGCGAGGTCGCCGGCACGCATCCCGTCATCGGCGGGTTCCATCCCGACCCGAGCGTCTGCCGGGTGGGCGAGGACTACTACCTGGTCAACTCCTCGTTCGAGTACTCCCCCGGCGTCCCGGTCTGGCACAGCGCCGATCTGGTCCGGTGGACCCAGATCGGCAACGCCCTGACCGGCGCCGGTCGGTTCCGGGCGGGACAGGCCGGCGCGAGCAGGGGCATCTACGCTCCGACGCTGCGTTTCCGCGCGGGCCGGTTCTGGCTGATCACGACGGACGTCTCCTCGGGCGGCGGCCAGTTGCTGACGTCGGCGACGGACCCGGCCGGCCCGTGGGCCCCGGCCGTGGTGATCGACGGCCTGGAGGGCATCGACCCGGATCTGGCCTGGGACGACGACGGCGCCTGCTACGTCACGTACTGCTCGACGCGGCCCGGCATGGAGGGCATCGCCCAGGCCCGCGTCGACCTGGAGCGGGCGGTGGCGCTGGAGGAGCCGAGGCTCGTGTGGCGGGGAACCGGCCTGGCCTTCCCCGAGGCGCCCCATCTCTACCGGCGCGACGGCTGGTGGTACCTGGTGATCGCCGAGGGCGGCACCGAGCGGGGTCACGGCGTCTGCGTCGCCCGCGCCCGGAACCCCGAGGGCCCGTTCCAGCCCGCCCCCACCAATCCCGTCTTCTCGCACCGCAGCACCACCCATCCGGTGCAGAACACGGGGCACGCCGACCTCGTCGAAACCCCCGACGGGGGGTGGGCGGCGGTGTACCTCGGCGTCCGCCCGCGCGGGACGACGCCGATGTTCCACGTCAACGGGCGGGAGACGTTCCTGGCCGGTGTGGACTGGATCGACGGGTGGCCCCGCTTCGACGAGGACCGTTTCGCCTGCGAGATCCCCGACCGCTCGTTCGTGGACACGTTCGCCGGGCCCGGGCTCCACCCGCGCTGGGTCTCCCCCGGCGCCCCCCTCCAGGAGTTCGTCACCGCCACCGGGCCCGGGGTGACACTGGCCCCGGCGACCTGCCCCAGCGGGAACGTCAGCGCCCTGATGGCCCGCGTGACCGACGAGCGCTGGCGCCTGGACGTCACGCTGGACACCTCCGGCGGCGCGGCCGGCGTCCTGCTGCGGCTCGACGACCAGCACTGGTGCGAGCTGCGAGCCGCGGACGGCTCCGCGCACGCGGTGCTGCGCATCGGCCCGCTGGAGTCCCGCGTCGGCGAGGCCACGACCGGCCTCGGCCCGGCGCCGACGGTACGGATCGCGTCGGAGCCCCCCACCCACGGCGGCCCCGACGACATCGCGCTGTCGGTGGTCCGCGACGGCCGCGGCGTGACGCTCGCGCGCTTCGACGGCCGGTACCTGTCGACCGAGGTGGCCGGCGGATTCACCGGCCGGACCGCCGGCGTCCGCGCCCTCAGCGGCACCGTCCACGTCGGCTCCGTCCGGTACGAGGCCGACGACGCCTACACCGGCCCCCGGCCATGACGAAGCGGTTCGGGATCATCCGCGCGCGCGAGCTGTCATGAGCCGTGCAGGTGGGCGCGCTGCCCGTCGTGGTCGAAGATGGTGAGGATCTCCACGGGGCCGTCGTGAGCGCCGATGGCGTGCGGCACCATGGTCGAGAACTCGGCCGCGTCGCCCGCCGAGACCAGGATGACGCGCTCGCCCAGGTGCAGCCGGGCCGTGCCGGACAGGACCGTGAACCACTCGCGGCCCGGGTGCACCCCCAGGTGGTCGGGACCGGCCGGCCGGTCCGGGGTGATGCGCATCTTCGCCACGGTCACGCCGTGCAGGGTGCGTTCGCGGGACAGGAGCCAGGTCGTCAGCCCCGGCGAGTCGCAGGGCTGCGGCCGGATCACGACGTCCTCGTCCTCGGCGGACTCGACGAGCTGGTCGAGCGTCGTGTCGAGCGCCCGGGCGATCGGCACGAGCTGGTCGAGGGCGATCCTGCGGTGCCCGGTCTCGATGCGGCTCAGGGTGGAGGGGCTGAGGTGACAGCGGGCGGCGAGGGCGTCCAGTGACCAGCCGCGAGCCACGCGCAGGCCCCGGATGCGCCGGCGGATCAGGCTCTCCAAGGCGACTTCTTGCGTCATGCGCAAGAGTGTATGTCTTGGGCGCAGGGACCGCCTAGCGTGAAGCGCATGACACACCACTCACGGTCCCACCACCACGATCACTCCCACGGCCATCACGACGACGGGCATCACGACGACGGGCATCACGGCGACGGGGCCGGGCTGGCGGAGCTGCTGGACCTGGACGCGGAGCTGCTCGGCCCGTACCTCGACGAGGTGACCGCGTGGGTGGCGCGGCACGCCCCGGACGGGCCCCGGACGGTCGCCGACCTCGGCGCCGGGACCGGCACCGGGACTCTGGCGCTCGCCCGCCGCTTCCCGAAGGCGGACGTGGTCGCGGTCGACAAGTCGGCGCCGATGCTCGAACGGGTGCTGGCCAAGGCGCGCGGGCACGAGGCGGCGGACCGGGTACGCGCGGTGCGGGCCGACCTGGACGTCGCCTGGCCCGGGATCGGCGCGCTGGACGTGGCGTGGGCGGCCTCGTCGCTGCACGAGGTCGCCGACCCGGACCGGCTGATCCGCGACGTCCACGCCGCCCTGAACCCCGGCGGCCTGCTGGCGGTCGTCGAGATGGACGACCTGCCGCGCTTCCTGCCCGACGACCTCGGACTGGGTCGCCCCGGCCTGGAGTCACGCTGGCACGAGGCCGCGGCGCGGGCCGGCTGGAACTCCCACCCGGACTGGCGGACGTCCCTGGAGCGGGCCGGCTTCCAGATCGCCGGGCAGCGGGTCTTCACCATCGAGGCGGATCCGGCGCTGCCGGGCGTCGGGCGGTACGCGCACGCCTACCTGAGCCGCGTCCGCTCCGCCCTCGACCCCCTGCTGGCCGCCGACGACCTCGACGTGCTCGACCACCTGCTGGCCGACGACACCCCCGGCTCGCTCCTGCGCCGCCGGGACCTGGCCGTCCGCGGCACCCGCACCGCCTGGGCCGCCCGCCGCCCCTCCGGCCACTGAGGCACGGCCGCACCTGACCCGCCGACGACCGTCCGCCCCCCGTCCGGCGAGTCGCGAGGCCGTGTACCGTACGCCCATGAACTCGGGAGGCGCGCGGCCGGTGACGGAGCTGGACCTGAAGCTGGACGACGGCTCCACCCTGCACGTCTACGACACCGGCGGGGACGACTCCCCCGGCCTCCTCCCCGTCCTGTGGCACCACGGCACGCCGAACATCGGCGCGCCTCCCCGGCCGCTCCTTCCCGCCTCGGAGCGGCTCGGCATCCGCTGGGTGTCCTACGACCGGCCCGGATACGGCGGCTCGACGCCGGCCCCGGGCCGGGACGTGGCCTCGGCGGCCGCCTACGCCTCGGCCGTGGCCGACGCGCTGGGAATCGGCCGGGTCGCGGTCATGGGCCATTCCGGCGGCGGCCCGCATGCCCTGGCCTGCGCCGCCCTCCTGCCGGAGCGCGTTCTCGCCGTGGTCAGCGTGGGCGGCCTGGCCCCGTTCGGCGCCGACGGGCTCGACTGGTTCGCCGGCATGCACGCCTCCGGCATGGCGTCGCTGCGGGCGGCCGCCGAGGGACGCGCCGCCAAGGAGGCGTACGAGGCCACCGCCGAGTACGACCGGGACATGTTCACGGCGGCGGACCACGCCGCGCTCTCCGGCTCGTGGTCCTGGTTCGGCGAGGTCGTCGGCCCGGCCGTCGAGAACGGCCCGGCCGCGCTCATAGACGACGATCTCGCCTATGTCGCCCCCTGGGGCTTCGACGCGGCGCACATCACCGCGCCGGTCCTGCTGGCGCACGGCGGCCAGGACCGGGTCGTCCCCAGCTCGCACGGCCGGTGGCTGGCCGGCCGCTGCCCCCGGGCGGAGCTGCGGCTGTCCCCCGAGGACGGGCACCTCTCCATCCTCGCATCCGCCCCGGCGGCCCTGGAGTGGCTCCGGGCCCGCTGATCAGCACATATCCCAGTTTGTCACCGCGACCCTCTAGTGTCCCGGGCAGTTGATCAAGCCCGACCCTGGAGAGCACGGACATGACGTACCTGGAGCTGTCGGAAGACGACGGCGGATCGCACAAGTTCTACGAGGTGATCGTGTCCGGCGCCCAGGTGACGATCACCTACGGGCGCATCGGCGAGGCCGGCCAGACCAAGGTCGCCGGCTTCCCCACCGAGGCCAAGGCCCAGGCGGCGGCCGCCAAGAAGATCAGCGACAAGATCCGCAAGGGGTACGCGCCGGCCGTGCGCGGCGTGCGCCAGCGCCGGGCGATCACCCGCCGGGCGGTCACCAGCAGCCGCTCCACCGCCCGGCAGGCCCCGGTCCTGTGGCGCTTCGCCAGCGGCGCCGCCGCGTTCGGCATCTTCGTGGACGCCGAGCGCTGCTGGGTCGGCAACCAGCGCGGCGACGCCTACACCGTCACCCACTCCGGCACCGTCACCAACCAGTACCGCCTGCCCGACGGCGTCAAGTGCATCGTCGCCGACGACTTCTGGATCTACGCCGGCTGCGACGACGGCCGCGTGTACGACCTCAGCGGCAAGGTGCCGCGGGCCGCCTACGAGATCGCCGCGGACGTGGACATCTACTGGCTCGACATCCGCGACGGCATCCTCGGCGTCTCCGACCGCGCCGGGCGCATCACCACGATCGACTACGAGGACGAGTTCCAGTGGGCGCGCACCGGCCGCGGCGACTCCGCCTGGATGGTCAGGTGCGACCAGGACTCCGTCTACCACGGCCACTCGAACGGCATCGCACGCTACGACGCCTCCGACGGCACCCTCGTGTGGGAGAACGCGTCGGCCGGCGGCGTGCTGTTCGGCTGGCAGGAGCAGCGGTCGGTCTACGCCGGCACCGCCCGCCACACCGTCCACCGGCTGGCCAAGGACGACGGCCGCACCGAGGCCGTCTACCAGTGCGACGGCTACGTCTACTCCTGCGCCACCTCGCCCGGCGGCCGGCACGTCTTCGCCGGCGACAGCTACTCCTCCGTGTACTGCTTCGACGCCTCCGGCAAGCGGCTGTGGAAGCTCGCCACCGGCTGCGGCTCGGCCCTGTCCATGCAGTTCCTCGACGACCGCCTCTACATCGTCACCACCGACGGGACGCTGGCCTGCATCGACGCCAGCGAGGCGGCCATCGCCGCGGCCCGCGAGGGCACGGTCCCGCAGCCCGTGGACGTCAAGGCCGCGGCCACGCTCACCCCGGTCGAGCCGTCGGTCGTGGTGGAGACCACCACGCACGCCGGCGAGGGAGTCGTCGTGGAGTGCACGCGCGAGGGCGACCGGCTGCGGGTGCGGGTGGCCAGCCCCGGCTACGAGCGGTGGAACGTCCAGTTCCCCAAGGAGATCCGTGAGGAGGGCGCCCGTTACCTGGTGGACGGCGTACGCCCGTCGGGCCGCGGCGGCTTCTACCGCGCCTACGGCGACATCCGCCGCCTCCTGTGACGGCACCGCCGAGCCGGTGCGCAAACTGATCGACTTCCGGCAGGTTGCCGAGGCGGAGCCCGTAGCGCAGCGGGCGCCCGGCGGGCCGCCACCCCGACCAGGTACGTGCTCGGGGGCGGCATCGCCTCGCGGGTGAAGCGGGAACTCAACGCCATGGCCGCGGCGCTGGGCGATCCGCTCCCGCATGCGGTCGTCGCCGCCCGATCCGCAGCATCCACCGGACCGGCCCGCTCCCGTGAGCCGCCCACCCTCTGACCGGGACAGGCGCGTACCGTCCCACGCCGCCGAGCCGCGTCAGGCTCCTTGTCGTCGGTACTTGCCAGGGGCGGTGCCGTACTGCCGCTTGAAGGCGTTGGCGAAGGCAAACTCCGAGGTGTAGCCGATCTGCTGGGCCACGACGCTCAGCGGGGCGTCGGAGTCACGCAGGAGCCGGGCCGCCGTGGTCATGCGCCACCAGGTCAGGTAGGTGAGCGGCGGCTGACCGACCAGCGCGGTGAAGCGGCGGGCGAAGGCCGCCCGGGACAGCCCGGCCCGCGATCCCAGCTCCTCCACCGTCCACTGCCGGGCCGGGTCGCGATGAAGGCAACCCAGAGCCGTGATGATCGCCGGGTCGCCGAGCGCCGCGGCCCAGCCGGTGGCGGCGCCGCGCTCGGGCTGCTCGGCGAACCAGGCGCGCAGGATGAACAGCAGGAGCACGTCGAGCAGTGCGGGCACGGCGGCGTCGGAGCCGAGACGGGAGTCCTCCAACTCGCCGCCGAGGAGGTCGACGGCGGCGCGCAGCTCGGGGTGGCGGCCCCGCCGGGCCGGCAGGTGGGCGATCCGCGGCAGCTCGTTCAGCAGGGGATGCGCGCGGGAGAGGTCGAACTGGTAGGCGCCGCACAGGGTCACGCTCGGAGCGCCCGAGCCCCGCACCGCGTCCGGCGGGAACTCGTCGCGTTGCCCGAAGTGGACGCCCTGCTCGTCGGGGGTGCAGAAGGGCTCGGTCAAGGGGGTTGAGGGGGTGTCGGCCAGTCCGTGGTCGACCGGCCCGGGAAGGAACACCACGTCGCCGGGGGCCAGCGCCAGGGGGTCGCCGTCCGGTGGGAGCAGCCAGCAGGTGCCCTGCAGGATCACGTGGAAGGCGGCTCCCGGCACGGGGGGGTAGCGCCGGCCCCAGGGGGCGTGTCGTCGCACGCGCGCGGAGGCGGGGCGTCCGATGCGCATGGCCGCGATCACGTCACTGAGCACATCCATGAAGCAATCCTAGGTCCATCGTCTATTTCAAGAGACGATGGCGTATGAATGCGAGATCAATGAGCATGGATCATCTCCCCTGATCACTCTACGGTCAGATGTGCGAAAGGTGACCGCCCCTTCCCGGGCGAGGCGCCACCCCCTTGTTGCCCTACGGGAGAAACCGCATATGCCCCACGACGCCCCACCGGCTCGCGCGTCGCGCTGGCGCGCATTTGCCGTGCTCAGCGCCGTACAACTGATGATCATCATTGACTCCAGCATCGTGTACGTGGCGCTGCCGCCCATCCAGAACGATCTGGGCTTCTCCGCGGCCGGTCTGGCCTGGGTCGTCAACGCCTACATGATCGCCTTCGGTGGCCTGTTGCTGCTGTCCGGGCGGCTGGGCGACCTGGTCGGCCGCAAGCACATATTCGTCGCGGGCCTGGTCGTGTTCACCGCGGCCTCGCTGCTGTGCGGGCTGTCGGTAAGTCAGGAGATGCTGGTCGCCGCCCGGTTCGTTCAAGGAGCGGGCGGGGCGATGGCCTCGGCCGTGGTCATGGGCATCATCGTGACCCTCTTCCAGGAGCCACGCGAGATGGCCAGGGCGATCGGCGCGATCGGCTTCGTCGCTGCGGCCGGCGGCGCGATCGGCGGCACCGCCGGGGGCGTCCTGGCGCAGGCGGCCGGCTGGCACTGGATCTTCTTCGTCAACGCACCGGTCGGAGTCGTGGCCGTCGTGCTGGCCGTACGCCTGCTGGCCGCCGACCGCGGGCTCGGCCTCGGCGCGGGAGCCGACGTCGCGGGCGCGTTCCTGGTCACCGCGGGCCTGATGGCCGGCGTCTACACCGTCGTGAAGGTCGAGGAGCACGGCTGGGGATCGGCTCACACGCTCGGCCTCGGCGCCCTGTCCATCGCCTTGCTCGCGGGGTTCGCCGCCCGCCAGGCCAGGGCCAGGAACCCGCTGATGCCGCTGCGCGTCTTCCGCTCGCGCAACCTGTCGGGCGCCAACCTCGTCCAGGTCCTGATGGTGGCGGGCATGTCGGGATTCCAGTTCCTCACCGTCCTGTACATGCAGCGGGTCCTGGGCTACGGCGCGGCCGCGACCAGCCTGGCGGGGCTGCCCATTGCGCTGGTGCTGGCGGTTGTCTCTCTCGGCCTGGCCCCGCGCCTGATCACCCGTCTCGGCCCGCGCGCCGTCCTGC
This sequence comes from Nonomuraea sp. 3-1Str, assembly GCF_031570565.1. Taxonomy (NCBI): domain Bacteria; kingdom Bacillati; phylum Actinomycetota; class Actinomycetes; order Streptosporangiales; family Streptosporangiaceae; genus Nonomuraea; species Nonomuraea sp. 3-1Str. Next base: position 129,218 of record NZ_JALHBK010000016.1, on the reverse strand, counting down.
TCACGGGTCTGACGCTCATCACGGCGGCGCTGGCGCTGTTCACGCGCAGCCCGGTGGGCGGCGGGTACGCGCTGGACGTCCTGCCCTCGATGGTGCTGCTCGGGGCGGGCGCGGGCCTGGCGATGCCCGCGGTCATGACACTCGCCATGTCGGGCGTCCATCCCGGCGACACCGGGCTCGCCTCCGGCCTGGCCGGAACAGGGGCGCAGGTCGGTGGCGCGCTCGGCCTGGCGGCCCTGGCGGCGCTGGCCTCGGGGCACACCGACGCGCTGGCCGCCGGCGGGAACCGCACCGTCTCGGCACTGAACGCCGGCTACCACCTGGCGTTCGGCGTCGGCGCGGGCCTCCTCGTCGCCGCCGTCCTCCTCGGCTTCGTCGTGCTACGCGCCGGCCCGGTCGGGGCGCATCGGCCCCCCGCGGCCGGTGACCATCCGGTCACGAGCAGCATGCATTCCTGAATCAGCTGAACGGAGAGAACCACCATGATCAAGGTAGCGATCGTCATCGGCAGCACCCGCCCAGGACGTAACGGGGAGAGCGTGGCTCGCTGGGTCCACGACCTGGCGGTCAAGCGCGGCGACGCCGAGTACGAAGTGGTGGACATCAAGGACTACGAGCTGCCGCATCTGGACGAGGTGATGCCGGCGGCGATGGGCCAGTACGCCCTCCCGCACACCCGCGAGTGGGCCGCGACGATCGCGTCCTTCGACGCCTACGTGTTCGTGACACCGGAGTACAACCACTCGACGTCGGGCGCGTTGAAGAACGCCATCGACTTCCTGTACGCCGAATGGAACAACAAAGCCGCCGGGTTCGTCGGCTACGGCAGCGCCGGCGGCACCCGCGCGGTGGAGCACCTGCGGCTGGTGATGGGCGAGCTCCAGGTCGCCGACGTGCGCGCCCAGGTCGCGCTGTCGCTGTTCACCGACTTCGAGCACTTCAGCGTCCTCAAACCGGCCGCCCAGCAGGAGGACGCGCTCACCGCCATGCTGGACCAGGTCGTCGCTTGGGGCGAGGCGTTGCGGCCCCTTCGCCGCTCCTCGTCAGGTACTGCCGGATGAGGTGATCAGCGGCCCCGGCGTGGACGGGTGAGGAACGCGGCAGGCGCGTGGGTCACGCCGTACCAGAGGGTCAAGGCCGGGGCCCCCCGCCTGGAGCGCGGCGAGGCTGAGCACGGCGACCACAGCCAGCAGCACGGCTGCGGGGAGCCTCGCGCCGCCGCCATGACGACGGTGAGCAACCCCAGGACCCCTGAGGCCGCCGGCAGGTCGAAGAGCAGCCAGGGATCCAGAAGCCCCGTACGGGCCAGCCCGGGTAGCGGTCCCACCCGGACGGGTCTTTCGGCGGTCCGTACCCGTCGCCAGCGGGGCTCGTGGTGATCTGCGAGGCCAGATCGCGCGCGAGCGTGTCCATGACCCACACCAGCTCGACCGGCCGGACGTCGACGCCGTACAGCGCTCCGAGCAGGGCGCCGGCGACCGCGGCGACGAAGTCGCCTTCAGGCGCCGTGGCCGCGAAGGCGGGCGAGCCGGCTGCAAGTACCCCCTGAACTGCATGAACGTCACCATGACAGAACTCGCGCCATCACGCCGGACATGAATGATCGGCTGCTGCTGGCAACGTGCGTCAAAGGCGGTTACCTTGATCTCAGATCACGCACAAGGCCTCGGCGTTCGCTCTGGAGGAACCTTCATGCACATCAGGCGAGGCGTTTTAGCGGCGGTGCTGGCCGCCGGCGCGCTCACTGCCGGCTCGACCCCGGCTCACGCTATTCCTCCTCCCCCACCAGGGGGCGACAACCTCCTCGTCATCAGCTACTACAGCGGGGAACAGCTCATCGGACAGCGCTGGTCCGGGTGCAGTCAGCCTCCGGGCGAATGGGGGACGCTGGAAGGCACGATGAAAGTCTTCTTCACGCCCTGCTGAGCGCGAAGGGTGCCCCTCTGACCTGCGAAGTTCTCACCGGACAGGCAGGCCGGTGATCGCGCGGCCGATGATCAGCCGCTGGATCTCGCTCGTGCCCTCGAAGATGGTGTAGATCTTGGCGTCACGGTGGAAGCGCTCCACCGGGTGCTCCCGCGTGTACCCCGCCCCGCCCAGGATCTGGATGGCCTGTTCCGTCACCCAGACCGCCGTCTCCCCCGCCACGAGCTTCGACATCGAGCCCTCCGCCTGGCCGAAGCGCTTGCCGGTGCGGGCCATCCAGGCGGCGCGCCAGGTGAGCAGGCGGGCCACGTCGACCCGCGTCGCCATCTCCGCCAGCAGGAACGCGATGGCCTGGTTCTCGCCGATCTTGCGGCCGAACTGCTCCCGCTCGCGGGCGTAGTCGCGGGCGTACTCGAAGGCGGCGCGGGCGATGCCGACCGCCATCGCGGCGACCGACGGGCGGGTGGTCTCAAAGGTGCGCATCGCGGCCTGCTCCCCGGCGCGTTCGCCGCCGCGGACCCGGGCCAGCCGGGCGTCGAGCTTCTCCTTGCCGCCGAGCAGGCACGAGCCGGGCACGCGGACGCCGTCCAGCACCACCTCGGCCGTGTGGGAGGCGCGGATGCCGTGCTTCCTGAACTTCTGCCCCATGGACAGGCCCGGCGTGCCCGGCGGGATGACGAAGCTGGCCTGGCCGCGGGTACCGAGATCCGGGTCCACGGAGGCGACGACCACGTGGACGTCGGCGATGCCGCCGTTGGTGGCCCACGTCTTGACGCCGTCGAGCACCCAGTCGCCGTTGTCGTACACGGCGCGGGTGCGGATGGCGCCGACGTCGGACCCGGCGTCGGGCTCGGAGGCGCAGAAGGCGCCGAGCTTGACGTCGTTCGCGGTGCCGAACATCTGCGGCAGCCACTCGCCCATCTGCTCCGGCGTGCCGTTGGCGGACAGCGCGGCGGCGGCCAGGCCGGTGCCGACGATGGACAGGCCGATGCCGGCGTCGCCCCAGAAGATCTCCTCGAACGCCACGGGCAGCGCCAGGCCGCTCTCCTCGAACGACTGTGTGGCGAAGAAGTCGAGCGAGTACAGCCCGATCTTGGCGGCTTCCTGGAGGATCGGCCAGGGCGTCTCCTCGCGTTCGTCCCACTCGGCGCCCGCCGGGCGGATCACGTCGCGGGCGAACGCGTGCACCCAGTCGCGCACCTCGATGACGTCGTCGCCGAGCTCCAGATCGAACCCGCCCATGCACGCTCCCTGAGAAGGACCCGAGGCCGCACCGGCCGGGGAACGGGCGCGCACCGGGGCGCCCCGGACTCCCCGCCGGGTCTACCGCGGCCATACCTTACCGGCCAGTAGCCCTTCCGGGCCAGGCCGCGCGCACGGTGCTCATCGGCGGGCGCTCGGCGATGGACACGTCGGTGGCGAACGCCTCATGGCCGGCCTCGCCCCGCCTGAACTGCGTCAGCCGCACCCCGGGCCGCTGGAACGCCTGGATCTTGCCCTGGCGCTCCAGCCGGGACCAGGCGGCCAGCATGATCTGCGCGGCCATCGCCCCGAGCGCCTCGGTGGACTGGTGCGAGTGCTCCCGCACGCCCAAATCGACCTGGGCCAGCGCGTCCAGCCCGGCCAGCTCCGCCAGGTCCACGAGCAGCCCGAGCTCCACCCCGTAGCCGGTGATGAACGGCACCCGCTCCAGCACGGAGCGCCGGCCCGCGTACTCGCCCGCCAGCGGCTGGACGAACCCGGCCAGCTCCGGCCAGTGCAGGTTGATGAGCGGGCGGGCGACCAGCTCGGTGACGCGCCCGCCGCCCGTCGGCGCCCCGCTGAGCGGCCGGTCGTAGCAGCCCTTGACGTAGACGACGCCGGGGTCGGACAGCAGCGGGCCGAGCAGGCCGGTCACCAGCTCCGGCCGGAAGTTGCGGATGTCGGCGTCCACGAACGCGAGGATGTCACCCTCTGTGACCGCCAGCGACTTCCACAGCGCCTCGCCTTTGCCGCCGAGCGGTTCGAGGTGGGGCAGGATGTCGTCCTGCGCGTGGACGCGGGCTCCGGCGCGGGCGGCGACGGCCGCCGTGTCGTCGGTGGAGCGCGAGTCGATGACCACGACCTCGTCCACCAGGCCGGCCAGCTCGCCGCGGATCACCCGGACGATGTCGCCGACGGTCTCGCGCTCGTCGCGCGCCGGGAGCACCACGCTGATCGTGGTGCCGCCCTTGGCCTCGGCCAGCATGCGCGCCGGCCAGTCCGCCGTCCGTGAGGTGCGACGGCGCGACCATGCGCGCACTTCAGGCGGCACACACTCCTCCCCCGTCCACCCCATGGCCCCAAGCTTAGGGTGTCCCCCCGCACGCCCCGTGACCACCCGGTCAGGTTGTGGCCGCGTGCCGTTCGAGGAAGGTGTAGACGTCGGCCTCGTCCACGCCGGGGAACGAGCCGGGCGGCAGCGCCGCCAGCACGTGGGAGTTGGCGCGGGCCGACGGCCAGGCGTACCCCTCCCAGCGCTCGGCCAGGTCGGCGGGCGGGCGGCGGCAGCAGTCGCCGGTGGGGCAGTGGCTGCGGGTGCGGTTGGTGGTCTCCCGGCCGCGGAACCACCGCGACTCCCGGAACGGCACGCCCAGCGTGATCGCGAAGTCCCGCTCGCGCGACGGGTCGACGTGGGCGACGCAGAAGTACGTGCCGGTCGGCGAGTCGGAGTACTGGTAGAAGACGGAGAAGCGGTCCGGCGAGGTGAACACCTGGCGTCCCGACCACTGCAGGCACATCCGCTGGCCCTCGATCGCGCCCTGCTCGTCGGCGGGGAAGACGATGCCGTCATTCTCGTACGCCTTGTAGATGGTGCCGCCGGCGTCGTTGCGGACGAAGTGGCAGACCAGGTCGAGGTGGTGGGTGGCGAGGTTGGTGAAGCGGTGGGCGGCCATCTCGTACGACACGGCGAAGACGTCGCGCAGGTCCTCCACCGACAGCGCCCGGTCGGCCTTGGCCTCCTGGAGGTAGACGGCGGCGGCCTTCTCGGGGACGAGCACGGCGGCGGCGAAGTAGTTGGCCTCGGTGCGCTGGCGCAGGAAGTCGGCGAAGTCGCGGGGCTTGCCGTGGCCGAGGGCGAGGTGGCCGAGCGTCTGCAGCAGGATCGTGCGCGGGGTGTGCATGCCGAGCTGCTCGTGCTTGACGTAGATGCGGCGGTTGCGCAGGTCGGTGATGGAGCGCACCGACCGGGGCAGGTCCTGCGCGGTGTGCACGGTGTAGCCGAAGTGCGTGACCAGGCTCTGGATCATGCTCTGGGACAGGGCGCCCGTACGGTAGCCGACGGCGGCCAGGGCCTCGGCGGCGGCGTTCTCGATCTCGGGGAAGTAGTTGCCCAGCTCGCGCTGGCGGCGTCGCAGCTCGGCGTTGGCGGCCCTGGCCTCCTCGGGCGTGGCGGTGCCGCGCGCCTGCCGTGCGCGCAGCTCGCCGTACAGGCCGAGGATGTGCTCCAGCACGTCGTTGGGGACGCGCGCGGACACCTTGAGCCGGGGCAGGCCGAGCGCCGCGTAGATGGGGTCGCGCTGGGCCTCCTCCAGGGCGATCTCCAGCTGGGCGCGCCGGTTGGGCGGCTGGCGGCGCAGCAGCTCCTCGATGGGTACGCCGAGCGCGGCGGCGAGCGCCTTGAGCAGGGACAGCTTGGGCTCCCGCTTGCCGTTCTCCAGCAGGGAGAGCTGGCTCGGCGCCCGGCTGACGCGCGCACCGAGGTCGGACAGGGTGAGCCCGCGCTGTTTGCGCAGGTGGCGTAGGCGCTGGCCGAAGGCGATGAGATCCAGCTCCTGCGTCAAAAGCAGCGGTTCTTCCCCTACCAAGGAGGCCATGTCGGCATCTTAGACAGAATTTCGGCCCATTTTCTAGCTCCTTCGCGATCTTGCCGGAAGCGCCGGCGCGACCAGGTCCGGCGCCCGCGATTGGTCTAGTCCAACGGGAAAACTCGCGATTTCTTCTCTACTGAATACCCGCCGGTATTCACCGTAAGCGGAAGATTCGACGTTCTTCTGAGCGATTCGACCTGTCGATGGGGCGTTTCCGGGGCACACACTCGTGACAGGCCCCAGGGGACGACAAAGGAGTGCAAACATGAACGATCGCCTCAAGGGAGCTGCGGAGCAGCTGCGTGAAGAGTGGGAGAACGACCCTCGGTGGGAGGGCGTCGAGCGCACCTACAGCGCCGAGGACGTGATCAGGTTGCGCGGCAGCGTCCAGGAGGAGCACACGCTGGCCCGGCTCGGCGCCGAGCGGCTGTGGCGGCTGCTGCACACCACGGACTACGTGCACGCGCTCGGCGCGCTGACCGGCAACCAGGCCGTCCAGCAGGTGCGGGCGGGACTGCAGGCCATCTACCTGTCCGGCTGGCAGGTCGCGGCCGACGCCAACCTGGGCGGCCAGACGTACCCGGACCAGAGCCTGTACCCGGCCAACTCGGTGCCGGCCGTCGTGCGGCGCATCAACAACGCCCTGCTGCGCGCCGACCAGATCAGCTGGTCCGAGGGCGAGCAGCGGGACTGGCTGGCGCCCATCGTGGCCGACGCCGAGGCCGGCTTCGGCGGCGTGCTGAACGCCTTCGAGCTGATGAAGGGCATGATCGCCGCCGGCGCGGCAGGCGTGCACTGGGAGGACCAGCTCGCCTCCGAGAAGAAGTGCGGCCACCTCGGCGGCAAGGTGCTCATCCCGACCGGACAGCACATCAAGACGCTCAACGCCGCCCGGCTCGCCGCCGACGTGGCCGGAGTCCCGTCCCTGATCATCGCGCGGACCGACGCCCAGGCCGCGACGCTCCTGACCAGCGACGTGGACCCCCGCGACCAGCGCTTCACCACCGGCGAGCGCACCCCCGAGGGCTTCTACCGGGTGCGCAACGGCGTCCAGGCGTGCATCGCCCGAGGCCTGGCCTACGCGCCGCACTCCGACCTGCTGTGGATGGAGACCGGCACACCGGACCTCGACGTCGCCCGCGAGTTCGCCGAGGCGATCAAGTCGGAGTACCCGGACCAGATGCTCGCCTACAACTGCTCCCCGTCGTTCAACTGGAAGAAGCACCTCGACGACTCCACGATCGCCAGGTTCCAGAAGGAGCTGGGCCACATGGGGTACAAGTTCCAGTTCATCACGCTCGCGGGCTTCCACTCGCTGAACTACTCGATGTTCGACCTGGCCCAGGGGTACGCCGCCGGCGGCATGACGGCGTACGTGGACCTCCAGGAGGCGGAGTTCGCCGCCGAGGCACGCGGCTACACCGCCACCCGGCACCAGCGCGAGGTCGGCACCGGCTACTTCGACCTGGTCAGCACCGCGGTCGCGCCCGACTCCTCGACGACCGCGCTCAAGGGCTCGACGGAAGAGGAGCAGTTCGTCCCGGCCCACTGACCTCCACGGCCTCCAAGGCTCGCCGGCCACCTTCAGGGCATGGAAGGGTTCCCCCGGCGACACCGAGGGCCGCGCCGATCTCCCCCCGGATCGGCGCGGCCCTTTCGCGTGCAACAGTTTCCGCGCCCGGCGCCTCTGGGAGGTGACCAAGACGACGAAGGGCTGACGCACGTGGACCAAGACTCCCGTTTCGCGGAGTTCGTCGCCGAACGCGGCGACGCGCTGCTGCGCTACGGATACGTGCTCGCCGGGAACCCGCACGACGCCGCCGATCTGGTGCAGGAGGCGCTGGTCAAGCTGCGCGGCTCCTGGGCGCGGGTGCGGCTGAAGGACAACCCGGAGAGTTACGCGCGCACCACGATGGCCAGGCTGCACATCCGCGCATGGCGGTCACGGCGGCGCGAGCACCTCGCCTGGGACCCGCCCGAACGTGCGCACCACGACGCGCTGCCCAGCGGGGACGAGCAGCGACTGTGGCACGCGCTGGCCGGGCTGCCCCGCCGGCAGCGGGCCGTGGTCGTGCTGCGCTACTACGAGCAGCTCACCGACGAGGAGATCGCCGGCGTGCTGGGCGTCTCGCGCGGCACCGTACGCAGCCAGGCCGCCAGGGCCCTGGCCAAGCTCCGCAGCACACTGCCGCAGGAGATCCCCGTCCGCAGCAACCGAGGAGAGGCGCGATGAACGACCTGGAGGAGACCCTGCGCAGGACGCTCGCCGGGGCGGCCGACCGGGCGCCGCACGCACCCGGCACGCTGGCCGGCACGGTCGAGACCCGCTTCCGCAGGCGCCGCAACCGGACCCGGGCGGGGCTGGCCGCGACGGCGGTCGTGGCGCTGGTGGGCGGGGCGACGTTCGCCCTGAACGGCGGGACCACGCGGGCGCTGCCCGCCACCCCGCCCACCGCTGACCTGCCGGCCCCGATCGAGAAGGTGTGGCCCCAGGCGGTCCGCGAGATCCCGGCCGGCCTGCCGGACGGCCGGGCCTTCCACCCGTACCAGTTCATCGACGAGCGGACGCTCCTGGTGGCGCCGGACACTCCGGCGGCGGACGCGGTCTACGCCTACCGCCTGGACACCCATGACGCGCGCAAGATCGCCGATGTGCCGATGCCGAAGGGGACCGTGAACTACCCCGGCGGCTTCGTGGCGGGCGGCGGCCGGGTGGTGTGGTGGGCGGCGCTGGACAACGGCCGGGGGCAGGTGTGGTCGGCGCCCCTGTCGGGCGGCCGGGCCGAGGTGGTGGCGACTTTCCCCGTGGACGACGGGGGCTTCGACGGCCTGGCCGTGGTCGGCGACCGGATCGTGGTCTCGGTGGAGTCGGGCGGGGTGTTCACCGTTCCCCTCGGGGGCGGAACAGTGGAGCCCGTCAAGGGCGGGGAGGACGCTCACCTGCTGGTGTGGCCGTGGATCGGCACGCCGGGACAGCCCAGCCTCGACGGCGAGCCGATGTTCGGCTCCATCCGCAACGTGGAGACGGGCCGGACGAGCACCGCGTTCACCCGGCCGGGCGAGGAGCTGATCCAGTGCGGGCGGGAGATGTGCACGGGCCGGCCCGCGCATGGCGCCGCCTTCGTGAGACTGCGTGACGGCTCCGGCGAGAGACCGGACCCGTGCGCGCGGCCCATGCCGACGGGGGCGCCCGGCCGCTTCTGCACCGAGGCGGTCCAGGGAGCGGACAAGGAACGGATCAGAGTCGTCCTGCACGACAGGAAGAACGGAAGAACCGCCGACCTCGGGCCCCAGCGCACCATGGAAGGGGCGGTGACCATTCCCGTGCTGCGGGACGATCAGCGGCTGCTCTCCTACACCGTCGGGAACCGGATGTACGTCGTGGACCTCACGAAGATCCCGTGACCGGCGCCGGGGAGGCGGTCAGCCGAGCTCGGCCGTCTCCTCGGCCTCGATCTGCCGGTTCCACTCCTTCTTGACCGCCCGCCACGCCTCGTCGTCCACGCCGGAGCGCCAGTAGCCGGAGATCGACAGCCGCTCCAGCGGCACTCGTCGCTCGATGCGCAGGTGGTGGCGCAGCCGCCGGACGAAGCCTGCCTCCCCGTGGACGAACGCGTGCACGTCGCCCTCCGGGAACTCCAGCTCGCACAACGCCTGCACCAGCGCCTCGCCGACGGGCCTGCCGTCGCGGTACAGCCAGGTGACGTGGGCGTCGGCCACGGTCTCGATCTTCTGCTCCTCGGCCGGGCCGTCCACCTCGAGCAGCACGTACGCCAGAGCGCCCGCGGGCAGCGCCTCCACCGAGGCGGCGATCGCGGGCAGCGCGCTCTCGTCACCGGCGAACAAGTGCCAGCCGGCCGCCGGGTCGGGCACGTAGCCGCCGCCCGGACCCAGCATGAGCAGCTCGTCGCCGGGCACGGCCCGGGCGGCCCACGGGCCCGCCAGGCCCTTGTCGCCGTGGTGGACGAAGTCGATCGTCAGCTCGCGCGCCTCGGCGTCCCAGGAGCGCACGGTGTAGCTGCGCAGCCGGGGCCACAGCTCGCGGGGCATGGTCTCGCGGACGTTCTTGACGCTGAAGGGCTCGGGATAGTCGACGCCCTCATGCGGGAAGACCAGCTTGACGTAGTGGTCGGTGAGCCCGGACGTGGCGAAGTCGCTCAGGCCGTCACCGCCCACCACGACGCGGATCATGTGCGGGGTGAGCCGCTCGGTGCGCAGGACGACGCCGCGATGGTGGTCCCTGGGCTTGCCGGACATACACCAACCCTTCCGCTCTACTTAGGGAAGCCTAACTTACACCGACTACCCAAGTGACGCGGCCCTACGCAAGGGTCAGGCTGCGGCCCCCTCGTCCCGAGCCGAGGAGGCGCCCACGGCCGACAGGAACTCCCCCATGTGGCGGAACGCCAGCCGCGCCTCCGGCACCACGTCCGCCAGCAGCGGGAAGCAGTGCGGCATCCGCCGCCACTCCTCGTAGCGCACCGGCACCCCCGCCTGCCGCGCGCGGACGGCGACGCGGCGGGCCTCGTCGCGCAGCACCTCCGTCGAGCCCGTCAGGATCATCAACGGGGGCAGCCCGGCGAAGTCGCCCAGCACCGGCGACACCAGCGGGTCACGCGGGTCCAGGCCCGAGGTCCAGCGGCGGGCGAGCCAGCGCACCCGGCCGGCCGGCAGCATCGGGTCCTGCCAGGCGTTGACCCGGCGCGGGAAGTCCGTCAGGTCGGCCCACGGCGACAGGCAGACGGCCGCCCCGGGCATGGGCAGCTCCCGGTCGCGCAGCGCGAGGAGGCTGGCCAGCGTGAGGTGCCCGCCGGCGGAGTCGCCCGCGAGGATGACGTCCTCCGGGGCGTACCCCTGCTCCAGCAGGCAACGGTACGCGTCGAGCGCGTCCGACAGGGAGTCGGCCAGCCGGTGCACCGGGCCCTGACGGTAGTCGAGGGCGAGCACGGGACGCCGGGCCACGCGCGACAGGCGCCAGGTGATCGGCCGGTGCGTCGCCGGCGAGCCGGAGAAGTAGCCGCCGCCGTGGAAGTACAGCACCACCTTGGCCTCGTCCACCCCCTCGCCGGCGCGCACCCACTCGCCGCCGCACGCCGAGAACGCGGCCGGGGTGACCGTGACGTGGCCGGGCAGGCGCAGCGGCAGCAGGTCGACCAGCCCGCCCAGGCGGGAGGCGCAGTCCAGGGCCAGGGCGTGCCGCATGAACAGGCTGGACGCCGGCTTGAGCGTGCCGCGCATCAGGCCGATGAACGCGCGCGCCTGCCAGCTGAGGGGATAGTCCGGAGCGACGTCCCTGTCGATGTGCATGATCGGTCCTCCGATGAGTCCCTTTCCCCGCAGAACACCGATCTACCAACGAGTAAGGAACTCGTCCCTCACCCGCGCATGTCGCGGCCGCATCACTCCCCCGGGCCTGCGGTAAATCCGTTGCGAGGCCGGCGACGCCCGGACCATAATCCAGGGCTCCCACTGGCCGGCCCGCGCGCGGGCCCGGGCACGGCATGTCACCGTGCCGTCACTCTCCGGAGGTGCGTCACCTTCCCCCTCTACGCCCGGCTCGTCCGGTACGGATTCCGCAAGCACGCCACGTACGTGGGGGCGGCCCTGGCCGGCGCCTTCACCAACAGCGTGTTCGGCGTGCTGCGCGCCTACATCCTCATCGCGCTCTGGCAGGCCCGGCCCGGCCTGGCCGGCTACGACGTGAGCACCGCCGTCACGTTCTGCTTCATCACCCAGGCGTTCATCGGGCCGATGCAGCTCCTGGGCGGCGGCCTGACGCTGCCCGAACGCATCCGCAGCGGCGACATCGCGCTCGACCTCGTCCGCCCGGCGCCGCTCCAGCTCTGGACGCTGGCCGAGGACCTCGGCCGGGCCGCGCAGCAGCTCCTCGTGCGCGGCGTCGCGCCGATGGTCGCGGGCGCCGTCCTGTTCGGCATCACCGTTCCGGCGGGCCCCGCGCAGTGGGCGGGCTTCCTCGCCTGCCTCACGGCGGGGGTGGTCGTCAGCTTCGCCTGGCGCTACCTGGTCGCCCTGTCGGTCTGCTGGCTGGCCGACGACCGGGGCGTCATGGTGTGCTCGATGCTGCTGACCACGCTGCTCAGCGGCATGATGGTGCCCCTCGCGCTGTTCCCCGGCACGCTCGGCGAGGTGGTGCGGGCCCTGCCGTGGGCCGCCATGGCCCAGGCGCCCGCCGACGTCTACCTCGGCACGGCCCGGGCCGGGCCCACCCTCGCCTTCCAGGCGCTGTGGGCCGCCGCGCTCCTCGGGCTCGGCGCCCTGGCCACCCGCGCCGTACGCCACCGGGTGGTGATCCAGGGTGGTTAGGACGTACGCGCTGCTGGCGTGGACGTGGACCCGCGCCGCCATGGCCTACCGCGCCTCGTTCGCCCTCATGGTCGTGCTCGGCGTGGCCGTCACCGCCACCGACGTGGCGGTCATTCTCGTCATCTTCTCCCACACCACCGCGCTGGCCGGCTTCACCCGCGACGAGGTCCTCTTCCTGTACGGCGGCGCCGGCCTGTCGTTCGCCCTGTGCGACATGTTCGTCAGCAACGTGGACCGGGTCAGCCAGCACATCAGGGCGGGCACGCTCGACACGATGCTGGTGCGGCCGGTGGGCGCGTGGATCCAGCTCGCCACCGACCGCTTCGCCCCCACCCGCGCCGGGCGGGTCGTCCAGGCGGCGGTCGTGCTCGGCTACGCGCTGTCCGTCCTCGACGTGGACGTCCGGAGGCTGTGGATGGTCCCCGTCATGGTCGTCACCGGCGTCGTCATCTTCGCCGCGATCTGGACGCTCGGCGGGGCGGCCCAGTTCTTCCTCACCGACGCCCCCGAGGTGACCAACGCCTTCACCTACGGCGGCGGCCAGCTCACCCAGTACCCGCTCAGCGTGTACGGCCGCGACCTGGCACGCGGGGTGACGTACGTGCTGCCGCTGGCGTTCGTCAACTGGCAGCCCGCCCTGTACGTGCTGGACCGGGACGACCCGTTCGGCACGCCCGGCTTCGTCCGGTTCCTCGGCCCGGTCGCCGCCGCCGTTCTCACCCTGCCGGCGTGGCTGGCCTGGCGGCAGGGCCTCAGGCACTATCGATCCACGGGGAGTTGACCATGCCCATCATCGAGGCGCACCGCGTCGGCCGTACCTTCAAGGTGCGGCGCGCCGTCGTGCACGCCGTGAGCGACCTGTCGTTCCGGATCGAGCCGGGCGAGTTCGTCGGCTGCCTCGGCCCGAACGGCGCCGGCAAGTCCACCACGATCAAGATGCTGTGCGGCATCCTCACCCCCAGCTCCGGCAGCGTGCGCGTCGCCGGGCTCGACCCGTCGCGCAGGCGGACGGCGCTGGCGCGGCGGATCGGCGTGGTGTTCGGGCAGCGGACCACCTTGTGGTGGGATCTGCCGCTGCGGGACAGTTTCGAGCTGATCCGGCTCCTTTACAAAGTAGATCGCAAGCTGTTCGCCGCGCGGCTGGACGAGTTGACCGAGACCCTCGACCTGGGCGGGTTCATGGGAACGCCCGTGCGGCAGCTCAGCCTGGGCCAGCGGATGCGCGGCGACCTGGCCGCCGCGCTGCTGCACGGCCCCGAGGTCCTGGTGCTCGACGAGCCCACCATCGGGCTGGACGTGGTCAGCAAGGCCGGCATCCGGTCGTTCCTGCTGCGGGTCAACGCCGAGCGGGGCACCACCGTGCTGCTGACCACGCACGACCTCGGCGACGTCGAGCGGCTCTGCCGCCGGGTCATGCTCATCGACCACGGGCGGCTGGCCTTCGACGGCACGGTCGGCGACCTCATGGCCACCGCCCCGGGGCAGGCGACGATCGAGGAGGTCGTCACCCGCCTCTACACGCGCGGGGAGGCCGTCCCGCCGCCGGTCGAGTCCGTGTGAGCGCGCGCCAGGGCGGCCGTCAGTAGTAGCCGCCCTGCGGGCTCTCCTCGTACTCGTCGTCATCGTCGTCGTAGCGGCGCGCCCAGCGCGAGGGCATCAGCACCGGGATGAACAGCGCCACGCCCAGCAGCGCGAACATCCCCGTGGTCAGCAGGGTCCTGGCGCCCTGCCCGGCCTCGCGGACGATCTGGTTCACCGACGGCTCCGCCGGGATGTAGGAGAGCGCGCGGTTCATGTCCAGCGCGTACACGACCGTCCAGGCGAGCAGCGCCATCGACGGCAGGAAGGTCGCCAGCGGCGAGACCCGTCCCGCCACCACCAGCCCCATCACCAGGCCCAGTGCGGCCATCGCGCCGAGCGCGATCCAGAGCTTCTGGCCGGCCGGCGGCTGCGCGGTGCTCAGCGCCTGCTGGACCGCCCATCCCCCGCCTCCGACCAGGGCCGCCGTCACCACGACCCCGAGGAGTAATCCAGCAAAGTGCCGCAACGTTCTCACCTCTATGTCAACGTGATCGGCACGACCCTAGCGACATTCTCCGCAAATCGAACGCGCATTGCACGGCTTGGACGGGACGGGCCTGGACGGACCCGGCTCGGGTGACATGGCTTGACCGATATGGGTGTTGGCTGCGCGAGGGCCGGGGGACCGTGAGACGATGGGGCCGCTCATGCGCGCCCACCTTCCCCTCAGGATCGCGCGGACGGCCGTCTTCTCCGCCGTCTGCGTCGTCCTCGCGGCCCTGGCGCACGCCGCGGGCGGCGGATCGGTGCCCGCGCCGGGCACGGCCGCGCTCGGCCTCGGGGCGGTGTCCGTGCTGGCGCTCGCGCTGGGCGGCAGGGAGCGGCACCCGCTGACGGTCAACCTCGCGCTGGCCGCCGCGCAGGCGGGCCTGCACGAGCTGTTCGCCGGGGGCACCACCCACGGCTACACCGGCTACGTGACCGTCCACCTCCCCGGCTCCCCCGCCGGCGGGACGGGCCTGGCCGTCGACGCCGGGATGCCCGGCAGCGGACACGGCCTGGCCGTCGACGCCGGCATGCTGACCGCGCATCTGACGGCCACACTCGTCACCGGCTGGTGGCTGGCGCGCGGCGAGACCGCGCTCTGGTCACTGCTGCGCCGCCTCCACGACGGCCTGGGACGCCGTCTCGGGCGCGCGCTGCTCGCCGGGCCGTTCCCGGCGCTGCCGTCCACGCGGCAGGCGCCCCCCGTGGTGCGGGTGCGCGCCGTCCCCCCTGATCCCGCTCTCCGTCACAGCCTGGCCAGGCGCGGTCCTCCACGTACCGCCTGACCTCTGACACCCCTTGTCATTCCCCCCGATCCTCACGTGGAGATCCAGCATGTCGTTCACCATGTCCTTCGCCGTGTCCGGGCGTTCGCTGGCGCGCCGCGCCGTCACCGTGCTCGCCGCCGTCACCGCCGTGACCGCCGCCACCGCGCTGCCCGCCCTGGCGCACGTCACCATCAACCCCGCCGCCGCCGAGCAGGGCGGCTTCACCAAGGTCGCGTTCCGGGTGCCGAACGAGCGCGACGACGCCTCGACCGAGCGCGTCGAGGTCACCTTCCCCACCGACCACCCGCTGGCGTTCGTGTCGGTCAAGCCCGTGCCGGGCTGGACGGTCAAGGTCACCGAGAGCAAGCTGCCCGCCCCGGTCAAGACCGAGTACGGCGACCTGACCGAGGCCGTCTCCAAGGTCGTCTGGTCCGGCGGCAAGATCTCCAAGGGCGAGTTCCAGGAGTTCGAGGTGTCCATGGGCAAGCTGCCCGAGGGCGTCGACCAGCTCATGTTCCCGACCAAGCAGACGTACTCGGGCGGCGAGGTCGTGAACTGGTCCGACGCCCCCAAGACGGACGGCACGGAGGCGGAGCACCCGGCGCCGCTGCTGAAGCTCACCCCGGCCGCCGCCAAGGCGGACCCGACGGCGAGCCCGGCGGCCGCCCCCGCCTCGGCCCCCTCTGTGGCGGCCCAGCCGGTGGCGGCGTCGTCCGCCTCCGACGGCACGGCCCGGCTGCTGGGCGGGGCGGGGCTCCTGGTGGGCGTCGTCGGGATCGTGGTCGCGGTCCTCGCCCTGCGCCGCCGCCCCTCCTGACGGGCAGGGCGGCCCGCGAGCCGGCACGGCGGGGTCGCTAGGTTGTCGGGTGGACGTGCCCCCGACTGGCCCCGACGGAAAGGTGATGAGACGTGACGGATGAGCGGCTGACGCGGCTGAAGAGGGAGTTCGCGGCGCTCGACGGCGACGGCGACGGTTACATCACCGAGGCGGAGTTCCGGGCCCACTTCCCGGCGCTGCCGGCCGAGGCGATGCCCGCGCTGCGCGACACCGGCGACGCGGACGGCGACGGACGGTTCTCGCTGGAGGAGTTCATCCGGCTGATGCCGTGACCGGCCCCCGCGGCGCGGGCCCCACCCGGGGTCCGCGCCGCGGCGCGGGCGCGGTCACCGGTGCGGTCACGTGTCCTTGGTGAAGGCGTCCTTCACCTTCTTCCCGGCGTCCTTCACCTTCTCGCCGGCCTGCTTGAGCGCGCCCTCGGTCTGGTCGGCGCGGCCTTCGGCCTGGAGCTGCTCGTCGCCGGTGACGTCGCCGATGTTCTCCTTGGCCCGGCCCTTCAGTTCCTCCGCCTTGTTGGAGATCTTGTCGTCGGTCCCCATGTCGGTGCCTCCTTCGGGTCTCGTCCGCTTTCACGGGTCCCCTATCCGGGGGACGGCCCCGGAAACACCTCCCGGCCTCTGTGAGGTGCCCCACATCGGGGTGCGTTCACCCATACACAGATGGTTATCGGGCATCCACACCTTGCACCCGGTACGCGCGCAAGCTGCGGAAACACCGGGTCAGGGGGCCGGAGAGCCACGCGGGGGCAGGCTCTCCGGCCCCCGCCACTCCCCCGGCCGCGGGCCCGACGGCGACAGACTCCCCCGGGACAGGCCCCGCGTCCGGCTCAGGACGTGATGTCCTTGCCGGTGAAGCGCGCCCACGCCACGGAGCCGAACAGCACGATGTACGCGCCGAACGCGACCAGCCCGTCCCGCATCGCCCCCACGTCGATCGGGTCGCGCAGCGCCCCGTCGAAGCGCGGCCACCAGGTCGGCAGGAGGTACTGGCTGACCGCCTCCAGTTGCGGCACGGCGCGCAGCACCTGCGACACGATGACGATGACCACGGTGCCCGCGATGGCCCCGATCGACACCTCGGTGAACGTCGACAGCGCCAGCGCCACGGCCGCCAGCGCGGCCATGCCCGCGCCGACGTACCCGACGCTGACCAGGATGCGCAGCAGCCCGTCGGCCACGGACACGGTGGTGCCCGACAGCAGCGTCACCGGCCCCACCGGGAACAACGCCAGCCCCGTCAGCAGGGCCGACACGGCCACGACGGCGGCGACGGCGAAGGAGAACACGACCGCGTTCAGGTACTTGACCGCCAGCAGCCGGGTGCGCCCCGCCGGGGCGGCCAGCAGGTAGCGCAGGGTGCCCGCGCCCGCCTCGCCGGCGATCGCGTCGCCCGCCACCACGCTCACGGCGACCGGCATCAGCAGCACGACGAGGAACGACAGCGACGCGAAGGCCAGCATGAGGCTGTTGCCCGCGACCGACTCGATGAGACCGCCCATCCCGCCGCCCCGGCCGTCGTCGCCCATACCGTCGGCGACCAGGCGCAGCGCGACGCCGAGAATGATCGGGACGCTGGCCAGCACGGCGAGCATCACGAGGTTGCGCGGCCGGCGGAAGGTCAGCCCCAGCTCGGAGCCGAGCAGCCGCCAGAACGCCCCGGCGCGGCGCGGGAGCGGCCCGCCGTCGCCCCGGGCGCCTCCCCCTGCGGCGCCCGCTCCGGTGCTCGCCTCCGCCACGGCCGGCCCTTCGGTCACGGCAGCAGCGAACTCGGTGCTGTCGCGGTCGGCGGTGCGGAGCGTCTCGGAGACCGGGACGAGGCCCGGGGTGCGCCGGGGGCGCGTCTCAGCCGTCGACATCGAATCCTTCTCCCGTCAGTCTGACGAACACGTCCTCCAGGCTCGGCCGTACGACCGCGAACCCCCGGACGGCCACGTCCTCCCCCACGAGGGCGGCGTTGACCCGCTCCGGCGCGTGCCCGCCCAGCTCGGCGCTCACCGCGGAGCCCTCCGCCGTGGCCTCGGCCCGCGCGTCGGCCCGCACGTCGGCGAGGCCCAGCGAGCGCAGGACGCGCTGCGCGGCGGCCGGGTCCGGCGTCCGCACCTGGACCCGGGTGGCCTGGCCGCCGCTGAGCGAGGCCATCGACCCCTGGGCGACGAGCCGGCCGGCCCGCATGACCGCCGCGTGGGTGCACATCTGCTCCACCTCGGCCAGCAGGTGCGACGAGACGAACACCGTGGTGCCGCCGGCCGCGATCTCCTTGACCAGCGAGCGCACCTCCCGGGTGCCCTGCGGGTCGAGCCCGTTCGTCGGCTCGTCCAGGACGAGCAGCTCACGCGGCCCGAGCAGCGCCGCGGCGATGGCCAGCCGCTGGCGCATGCCGAGCGAGTACATGCGGTAGCGCTTGCCCGCGGCGGCCGTCAGGCCGACCCGGTCGAGCGCCTCGGCGACGCGCCGGCGCGCGGTCGCGGGCGGCGCGGTGGGGTCGGCGGCGTCGAAACGGCGCAGGTTGGCCTCGCCCGACAGGTACGGGTAGAACGCGGGCCCCTCGACCAGCGCCCCGACCCGGGGCAGCGCCTCGCCCAGCGGCAGCCCGAGCAGCTCGTGCTCACCGGAGGTGGGCGCGACGAGGCCGAGCAGCATGCGGATGGTGGTGGTCTTGCCCGAGCCGTTCGGCCCGAGGAACCCGAAGACCGAGCCGCGCGGCACGGTCAGGTCGAGCGCGTCCACCGCTACCTGACCGCCGCGAAAGCGCTTGGTGAGCTCCCGCGTGATGATCGCGGGGCCGGCGGAGGGCGGGGCCGCCCCGAAGGGCGCCCCCGCTTCGAGCGTGACGGTCGTCACCTGATGCCCGCCGCCTTGGTGATCTCCTCCGGGGTGACCGCGCCGATGAGGACCCGGCCGTCGTCGGTGATCAGGGCGGTGACGAGCTTCGTCCTGATCAGCTTGCCGGAGCCCCACGTGCCGCTCACCGGGGTGGCCGCCTTGAGCAGGCTTTCGGTGATCGCGCCGGCCTGCGCGCCGTCGGCCTTGCCGTCCTGGCCGTCCTGCCGAGGCTGCCCGGACTGCAGGCCCTTGAGGTCGGCCTCGGACATCTTCAGCACCGCGACGCTGGTCCAGCCGTCGCCGACGACCTTCAGCCGGTCGCCGGCGGCCTTCCTCGCCTCCTCGGCCTTCTCCACGGCCTTCTCCTGACCGGCGGGCGGCTCGTCGCCGATGGTGGTCTCCTTCACCTTGGCCCCGGCGGGCGGGGTGAAGGTGAAGTTCTCCTCCGCCGGCTCGCTGAACGTCACCTGGGTGAAGCCGAGCTGGAACGCCGGCTCGGACGAGCCCTTGGCGAACACCTGCACCTGCAGCGGCACGTACGTCTCGCCGTCGAGCGAGAGCCGCACCTCCTTCACCAGCGAGCCCTCGTCCTTGGGGGCGACGACGAGCTGGTAGACGGGGCGGCCGGCCACCTTGTCGGTGTTGGCCACGCTGATGGTGCTGTACTCGCCCGCCGTGGCCAGCAGGTGCTCGGCCACCGCCTGCGGGGTCATCGCCGCGGGCGTGGAGGTGGCCGGGCGGTGCGCCTCGGGCGTGTCCCTGGCGCCCGCCTTGACCTTGAGGCGGGTGGCCGTGTTGGCGGCGCTGTCCCAGTACCACGTCTGGTCGTCGTTGACGATCAGGTCGGTCTCGTTCATCTGCGTCGGCATGGCCACGCGGAGCCGGTTCCTGGAGCCGTACCAGACCTTGATCTCGTGCGAGCCCGACAGCAGCGTCAACGGCGATTCGCCGCCGCTCTGCGGCAGGGCGGGCAGGCCGAGCGACGCGGTCTGCTGGACGGTGCCCGACATGGCCGGCGGGCCGTTCTTGTCCTTGGACGCGGCCACCGCGTCGGCGAGCAGCTGCTGCGCCGACCGCTCCGGCAGCGCCGGCCCACCGCTGACGGCGGCGATGACGGGACCGGCGCCGAGCGCCCCTCCGATGACGGCAGCCGCCGCGACCGGGACCGCCCACCTCACGAACGTGCCTCTACGCATGTCACTCCTCAACCGTATGCGGATGTTCAGCTCGACGCTCATGTCGATGTCAGCAGCTTGCGTCATGCATCCTTTGAGGAGCCTGAGACGGGCTGAGACGGCTCTCAGGCTTCTCAGCTCCGTCTCAGGGCGGGCACGGGAGGATGGGGCGCATGAGAGTACTGGTCGTCGAGGACGAGCGGCGGATGGCGGCGGCGCTGCAGCGCGGGCTGCAGGCCGAGGGGTTCGCCGTCGACCTCGCCCACGACGGCGAGGACGGGCTGCACCTGGCCCGGCACGGCGACTACGACGTGGTGGTGCTGGACATCATGCTGCCGCGCCTGTCGGGCTACAACGTGTGCAAGCGGCTGCGCGCCGAGGACAACTGGGTGCCCATCCTCATGCTGTCGGCCAAGGACGGCGAGTACGACATGGCCGACGGGCTCGACCTGGGCGCCGACGACTACCTGACCAAGCCGTTCTCGTACGTGGTGCTGGTGGCGCGGCTGCGCGCGCTGCTGCGACGCGACTCCGGGCGGCGCCCGGCCGTGCTGACCGCCGGCGACCTGTCGCTCGACCCGGCGCGGCGCAAGGTCCAGCGCGGCGAGACGCCGGTGGAGCTGACCCCCCGCGAGTTCGCGCTGCTGGAGTACCTGATGCGCCGGCGCGACGAGGTGGTGTCGAAGGCGGAGATCCTGGAGCACGTCTGGGACACCTTCGACACCGACCCCAACGTGGTGGAGGTGTACGTGGGCTACCTGCGGCGCAAGCTCGACGGGCCGTTCGGCCGCAACTCCCTGCAGACCGTGCGCGGCGCGGGCTACCGGCTGGCCGGCGACGGTGCCTGACACGCCGTACGCGTGGTGGCGGCGGCAGGGGCTGCGGTTCCGGTTGACCGTGGTGGCCGTCGCGGTGCTCGCGGCGGCACTGGCGCTGTCGGCGTCGGTGCTGGTCAGCGTGCTGGACCGGGCGCTGGTCGACACCATCGACGAGACGACGCGGCAGCAGGCGCAGACCGTGCGCGTCCACGCCGACGCCGGCACCCTGACCAACCCGATCACCACCAACGACGGCACGATCGTGCAGGTCGTCGACGCCTCCGGCCGCATCACGCACGCCACGTACGGCACCGACCGGCTGGTGCCCCTGGCCGACGCCCGGCAGCGGGCGCGGCTGCTGCGCGACGGCTCCGCGATCTTCCTGGACGGCCGGCCGTACGCGATCCCGGGGCCGCTGCGGGTGATGGCGGTCAGCGCGGACCACGGGCGTACCGTGCTCGCGGCCAGGCCCGTGGGCGAGATCCAGACGAGCGTCGGCACGGCGGGGCGGGTGCTGCTCGTCGGCACGCCGCTGCTGGTCGTGGTGCTGGCCCTGGCGAGCTGGATGATCATCGGGCGGACGCTGCGGCCGATCGCCGCGCTGCGCCGGGGCGCGGCCGACATCACGCACACGGCACGCTCGCGCCGGCTGCCCGTGCCCGAGTCGCGGGACGAGGTCCACTTCCTGGCCGTCACGCTGAACGGCATGCTGGCCCGGCTGGAGGAGGCCGAGCAGCGCCAGCGGGCCCTCGTCTCGGACGCCGCGCACGAGCTGCGCAGCCCCCTGGCCAGCATCCGGCTGCAACTGGAGGTGGCGCTCGGCCACCCCGAGGGTCAGGACTGGCCGGAGACGGCCGAGGGCGTCCTGGAGGACGCGATGCGGCTGTCGCGGCTGGCCGAGGACCTGCTCGCGCTGGCCCGGCTGGACGAGCGCGGCGGCGTGCCGGCCCGGAGGGAGCCGGTCGACCTCGACGAGGTGGTGCGGCAGATCGTCGACAGGTACGGCGAGGCGCGGCTGGTCGTGTGCGACCCGGTGGTGGTGCGGGGCGACGCCCTCGACCTGAGCCGCGTGCTGACGAACCTGGTGGACAACGCCGTCCGGCACACCGCCTCCAAGGTGGAGGTGGCTCTGACCCGCGACGGGGTGCTGACGGTGACCGACGACGGGCCGGGCATCCCGGAGGCGGACCGGGAGCGGGTGTTCAACCGGTTCACACGGCTCGACTCGGGGCGCAGCCGGGACGAGGGCGGCGCCGGGCTGGGGCTGGCGATCGTGCGGGAGACGGTGCGCGCCCACGGCGGCACGGTCCATCTGGAGGACGCCGGGCCGGGGCTGCGGGCCGTCGTACGGCTGCCCCCGGCCGTCTGATCAGCCGTACGGCTGCCCCGGCCGTCCGATCAGCCGTACGACGGCGCCCGGCCGGCCGATCAGTCGTCCGACGGCGCCCGGCCGTCCGATCACACGAGCCGGGCGATCTCGGCCAGCGCCGTACGGGCGGACGCGGCGTCGTGGACCCGGAACACCCGCGCCCCGAGCAGCGCCGACACCGCCAGGGTGGCGATCGTGCCGGCGTGCCGCTCCTCGACGGGCAGGCCGCCGAGCGTCTCGCCGACGAAGTCCTTGTTCGACACCGCCACCAGCACCGGCCACCCGGTCGCGGTCATCTCCCCCAGCCGGCGGCTGACCTCCAGCGAGTGGTACGTGTTCTTGCCGAAGTCGTGGGCCGGGTCGATGAGGATCGACTCGCGCGGCACCCCGGCGGCCACGGCCCGGCGCGCCAGGCCCACCGTGTGGGAGACGACGTCGGCCACCACGTCGGCGTAGGCGACCCGGTGCGGCCGGGTACGGGGCGCCGCGGGGCCCGCGTGGGCGCACACCAGCCCGATGCCGTGCCG
Source organism: Nonomuraea sp. 3-1Str (assembly GCF_031570565.1). Classification (NCBI taxonomy): domain Bacteria; kingdom Bacillati; phylum Actinomycetota; class Actinomycetes; order Streptosporangiales; family Streptosporangiaceae; genus Nonomuraea; species Nonomuraea sp. 3-1Str. The sequence continues at coordinate 106,755 of NZ_JALHBK010000016.1, read as the reverse complement.
CGCGGCCACCTCGGCCAGGCCCGGGTCGGGGCCGCCCCAGGTGTCGTTCAGCAGGTCCGCTCCGGCGCCGGCGACCACCTCGCCCACCTCGGCCCGCCAGGTGTCGACGCTGATGATCAGCTCGGGGTGCCGCTCGCGGACGGCCTCGACCAGCCCGGCGACACGGCGGATCTCCTCGCCGGGGTCCACCTCGTCACCGGGGCCCGCCTTGACGCCGCCGATGTCCACGATGTCCGCGCCGCCCTCGACGGCCCGGTCGACCGCCTCGACGGCCGCGCCGAAGCCGTAGGTGCGGCCCTTGTCGTAGAACGAGTCGGGAGTTCGGTTGACCACGGCCATCACCGCGTACTCCCCCGGCCCGAACGTCCGGTGGCGCAGCCGCAAAGTGCTCATCAGGGGCGAGCGTACCGCGCACCCACCCACCTCCCGCCCACCCTCCCGCCCCCACTCCAGGGCCGCACTCCAGGGCCGCACTCCAGGGCCGCCGGGCGGGCCTGCGCGCGGCCTCGTCACGGGGCTTCCACTGTGCGGCAGCCCCCGCCGGACCGTTCCAGGACCCGCCCCGGAGGACCCGATGCCGAGGGAGGCGGGCTTTTCGGCTTCCAGGACATACGGGACATGCGGTCCGACGGGTTGCGGCAAGGCGGCGTCCGCGGGATGGCCGTAACGGGCCGGCGGGTGGTGCGGTGCCGTGGAGGGCGATGGTGCGGCGCCGGAGGCGGCGGTGGTGCGAGTGCGCCGGTGCGGTCGTGGCCGGCGAGTGGTGCCGGAAGGGCCGGGTGGATCGAGGCAGGCCGTTCCAGGAGGCGACACACCCGAAGCGGTGCGAGGCCGGGGAGGCGACGCACCTGGATCGGTGCGCGGCCGGGGAGGGGGTGGCACCGGGATCGGTGCGCGGCCGGGAGGGGGTGGCACCGGAGGAGGGCTCGGTGCCGGCGGCAGGGGCGGGGCCCGTGCATGGAGTGCGGGAGTGAGGGGCGGGGAGTGAGGGGTGAGGCGGCCGACGGCGGCGCCGTCAGGCGGCGGGGCCCTTCTCGGCGGCGGACAGGAAGTCCTGGGCGATCAGCGGCAGGCGGCGGCGAGCGTGGACGACGGCGATGACGCGGCGGACGGCAGGTTCGAGCGAGCGCACCACCAGCCCGGCGCGGCTGGCCTGCTCGGCCATCCCCCGGTACCACAGGAGCGACGCCTTCCCGCTGCGCACGGCATTGAGCCAGCCGTTGCGCTCGTCGGTCTCCAGGACCACCACCGGGTTGACGGAGTACTTGCCGAACATCGCGTCCAGCTCCCTGCGCCGCAGGCTGCCACGGGCGGGTAACGCCAGGCGCATGCCGTCGAGCCGGCCCATCGGCACCGGGTTCGGCAGCTCCATGCCGGGGGGTGAGATCAGCACGATCTCCTGACGTTCCAGGGGATGGGTGATCAGGTCGGCCGGCACGGGCAGGTCGGTGAGCCCAAGGTCGGCGCGTTGCTCCCGGATGGCGTTGACCACGGCCTCGCGCCCCTCGCAGCGGACGATCTGCACGCGGACACCGGGATGCTCGGCGGCGTAGGCGGGCAGGAGGCGTCCGGCGAGGCCGGGTTCGAGGGTGGGGGTGGAGGCGATGCGCAGCTCCGTGTCGGTGGAGCCGGCGTGGCTGGCGAGTCCTTCGATCTCGTGGACGGCGTCGAGCGCCTCCCTCGCCAGTTTCACCACCCGGCGGCCCTGGGCGGTGACGACGACACCGCGTCCGGACCGGGCGAAGAGCGTCAGGCCGAGCTCGCGTTCCAGATCCCTTATCGCACGCGAAAGCGCAGGCTGTGCGATATAGAGCGACCTGGCCGCGTCGGTCATGGTGCGGTGCTCCGCAGTCGCGACCACATAGCGGAGCTGCTGGAGGTTCATGCCAAAGAAGCTAGGACACCGCCCGCCGCGCGGTGGGGAACATAGCGGAGATCACCTCGAATGATTTCGGACCGTGACCGAGCGCTGTCACATCCGTGACGGGTGATAAATCAGTATGCTTCTGCCCCAAATTTGGCAAAGCTTCGGCCAGTGACTTCTCAAGTCACGCATTACGGACAAGCGACCAGTCGGGGAGACAGCGTGACAGGCAACGGGCAGCATCCCCCCACGCCCCAGGAGCCCGGCCACCCCCAGCGGCCACCGTCACTCCCCTGGCCGCCTCCCGGCTACCGCCCGTCCGGCGAGGACCATGCCCCTTCCCCGGACGGCTCTCCTCACGGATGGCCGTCGGCGCCGCCCCCGAGCGGTTCTCCTTACGGGCCACCGTCCGCGCCCCCTCAGAGCGGAACGCCATACGGACCGCCATCCTCGCCCCCTCAAGGCGGGACGCCGTACGGCCGGCCGGCCCCGTCCCCGGCACCTGGGAACTCGCCGTACGGCCCGCCGTCTCCCGGCCAGCCGTACCCCGGGTACCCGGCCCCGGGCCGGCATCCTGGGCAGCAGGGACAGCCTGGCTCCCCGTACGGCACGCCGTACGCGCCCCCGCAGGTGCCCTCGCCCCCGCAGGGCCCGCCCCGGCAGATCCCGCCACCGCCTCCGGGCGGCTCGGCGTGGCCGCCCCGGCCGGGCCCCCACCAACCCCCTTACCAACCCGGCCCGCCCCAGCCACCCCCACCCCCACCCCCGGGCCCGTACGGGTGGCCGCAGCAGCCCCGGAAGAAGCGGGGCATGAGCGCGGCAGGGATCGTGGGCCTGGTGTTCGCGTCGATGGCGGCGCTGTTCGTGCTGCTCGTCATCGGCACCGTGGCGTTCAGGACCTCCGGGACCCAGACGACCACGCCCGTCGCCATCCCCACCTACGAGCGACCCACCTCGCGCGGCACCGCGGACCCGTTCCCCACCACGACCCGGGCCCGCCCCTCGGAGACCCGCGACACGCAGCAGCCCGAGGAGACGCCGGCCCCCGACGACACGGTCACCCCGCCGGCCCAGGTCAAGCTGGACCGGAGCCTGAAGACGAACACGGTCTACCGCGCCGGCTCGCTCCCGAGGCTGAACTGCCGGGCCGGCAACGCGAACGTGTTCGACCACGCCCAGCTCAAGGCACTCATCCTGAAGACCGGCGCGTGCATGGACAAGGCGTGGCGGCCGATCCTGGAGAAGCAGGGCATCGCGTTCAGCCCGCCGGGTTACGCCATCGCCGCCAAGCGCGGCCGAGGGGCGTGCGGCGACTACCCGGCACCGGGCGGCATGGTCCCGTACTACTGCCCGCGCAACAACACCATCTACGCCTCGACCTCGGCGATGGCGCGGGGCAACGGCACGTCCCGCGGTTACGCCCAGCTCCTCGCGTGGAACGGCGGGATCGTCAGCATGATGGCCCACGAGTACGGCCATCACGTGCAGAACCTGACGGGCCTCATGGACTCCTGGTGGGAGCGCACGCTGGAGACGAGCGGCAGGAGCGGCAAGCTGGCGCTCAGCCGGAAGCTGGAGCTGCAGGCGACCTGTTTCGCGGGCATGTGGATGCGCTCCGTCGCGACCTCGTACCCGGTGAACACCTCGAACCGCGGCCGCCTGTTCTGGTTCTACGGCCAGGTGGGCGACTACCCGGGTTACCCGCGCGACCACGGCTCGCCGCCCAACAACAACCGGTGGTTCCGGCAGGGCTGGGAGCGCAGTCAGGTGTACCAGTGCAACACGTGGATGGCTCCGTCCTCCACGACGTCCTGACGTCATTCGGCGTTCATCTCAGCTTGAGCACATGTCTCGGTTGTCCGTATATGGGGACTAGAATCCTGGCAATCTTGTGCCCAACGGGGGGCAAAAGCGAGTTTTGCCTGGCAGGCGTGAAGGAGCCGGTGTGAGCAAGCGCGATGGGGTAGACGCCGGGACGGGGGGCGGGAAACGACGTCCGCGCCGTCCTCGCGCGGCGTCCGGCTCCGGGTCGGGCCCCTCCGCGTCGGAGGGCGCCGAATCCCCTGCGGCGCCCGTGGGCGGCCCTCGGAGCGACCCGCCCCGCCCCGCCGCGGAGCCGGTCGCGCCCGGCGAGGGCCGCCGCGCAGAGGACACCGGCGAGGGCCTCCGGGCCGGGGACACCACCGGCAAGGGACGCCAGGCCGGGAACACCGGCGAGGGCGTCCGGAGCAATGGCACCGGGGAGGGCCGCCAGGCCGACAAGACCCGGGAGGTCCGCCGAACCGGCAAGACCGGGGAGGGCCACCGGGCCGACGAGACCCGGGAGGGCCGCCAGGCCGATGAGGCCGGCGAAGGGCATCGGGCGGATGAGACCGGCCAAGGCCGCCGAGCCGGTGAGACCCGGCCGGCAGGCAAGGGCCGCCCGCCCGGCGGGAAGGGCGGCCGGGGACCGGGACGGCCGGGCGGCGGCGCGCCGCGCTTCGCCAAGCCGCTGACCGTCGGCTCCGTCCTCGGCTGGACGGCCCTGTCCGTGATCGTGCCCGGCGTCGCGCACCTGCGCGCCGGGCACCGCCGTACCGGGCTGGTGCTGATCGGCGCGTACGCGGTCCTGCTGCTCGCCGCCCTCGCCTACGTCCTGACGCGCACCCAGGAGAACGTCGCCAACCTCGTCGGGGACGACGCGCTGATCGCGGTGACCGCGCTGGCGGCGCTGGGCGCGCTGTGCTGGTTCGCCGTGGTGGTGACCTCGTACGTGGCGCTGAGCCCCAACCGGCTGAACCAGCAGGGTCAGATCGTCTCCGGCATCGTGGTCGGCGTGCTGTGCGTGTCGGTGATGGCGCCGTTCGCGCTCACCGCGAACACCGTGCTGGAGACCAGGGACGCCATCCAGACCATCTTCCCCAGCGTCCCGAGCGACCCGGACGTGGCGCCCATCAAGGAGGCGGACCCCTGGAACGGCAAGAACCGGGTCAACTTCCTGCTGATCGGCGGCGACGCGGCGGGCAACCGGACGGGCGTGCGCACCGACAGCATGACGGTGGCCAGCGTCGACATCCGGACGGGCAACACGGTGCTGTTCAGCCTGCCGCGCAACCTCCAGCACGTGCGCTTCCCGCCGTCGTCGCCGCTGCACAAGCAGTTCCCGAACGGCTACATGGCCGAGCTGCCGAACGGCGGCCTGCTCAACGAGGTCTGGCAGTACGCCAACGACCACCCGGAGATCATGGGCGGCCACAACAAGGGTCCCCGGGCGTTGATGGACGCCATCGGCTACACGCTCAATCTCGAGATCAACTACTACGCCCTGATGAACATGTTCGGCTTCGCGGACCTGGTGGACGCCATCGGCGGCCTGAAGATCCGGGTCGAGCAGGACGTCAAGTGGGGCGGCCACTTCGGCACCGCCGGCACGATCAAGGCCGGATTCCGGAAGCTCACGGGCGAGGAGGCCCTGTGGTACGGCCGCTCCCGGGTGGACAGTGACGACTTCTCCCGCATGAGCCGCCAGCGCTGCGTCATCGGCGCCTTCACCAAGCAGGCCACCCCGGACAAGATCCTGATCAACTTCTCCAAGATCGCCGGAGCGGCGAAGCGCCTGGCGCAGACCAACATCCCCCAGAAGCTGGTGCAGCCGCTGGTCGCGCTGGCGTTCAAGGTGAAGAGCGCCAAGATCACCAGCATGCAGTTCGTCCCGCCGGACTTCTGGCCGGGCGCCGCGGACTGGGTGAAGATCCGCCGCGCCGCGATCAAGGCGGTCGCCGACTCCGTCAAGCCGGCCCGGCGCGCCCAGGCGGCGAACGTCAGCGCCTCGCCCGGCACGCCCTCGGCCGGCGCCCCCACCTCGACGGGTCCCGCGACGACGGCAGCGAGGCCGACGCAGACGCCGACCCGCAACGGGTCCCAGAAGACGGCCAAGACGCTCGAGGAGCTCTGCGGCCTGTGACGCCTGCCCGGTCTCCCCGCGCCCGCCGCGGGGAGACCGGGCAGGCGCGGGGAGACCGCCGGGACCTCTGAGGGCCCGGCGGGCGCGCACCCGAGGAGCGGCTCGTCAGGCCGAGACCGCGCCCCGGCGGGGCAGGAGCGCGAAAGCCGCCAGGTAGAGCACGGCGGCCACGATGATCAGCCCCTTGTAGCCGATCACCAGCGCGAGGTACTCCAGGCAGCCGCCCACCATCGCGCCCAGCAGGTTGGCCCCGAACGACGTCGTCGCGTCGGCCGTGTCCGCGAACCGCTTGGCGAAGACCACGTTGGCCGCGAAGATCGGCAGGAACGCCACCGTGACCGCCGCGACGGCCCGCAGCGGCAGCGGCAGGGACAGCAGCCACGCGTTGGGCACCAGCCACGCCAGGAGGAGCCCCGCGAGCAGCACGCCGTACATGACGGGCAGCGGCGGGGTGCGGAAGCGGCGCGTCACCTCGACGGCGGCGAGCACCGCCACGAGCACCCCGGCGAACACGATGGCGTTGACCACCCACGTGGTGCCGAACAGCAGCGCGAACCCGGTCACGCTCTTGGTCTCCAGCAGCATGAACGCCACGCCCAGCAGGAACAGGTCGGCGTACGGGCGCATCCGCCGGTACGGGCCGGCCACGACGCGGACGGCGAGCAGGCTGGCGGCGAGGACCAGGCCGAGGGTGATGAGGTAGATGGGCGGGATCGTCCGGTCCTTGAGGTAGAGGAACGGCCGGTCGTCGCCGGCGGGCGGCGGGGTGCCGGCCGTGGCCCCGGCCCACGGGGCGGCGCACCGCTGCGCGGCCGGGGTGACGCCGGCGGTGATGACGGCCTGCTGCCCGGCGGTGCTGACCACGTCCACGCACGGGTCGTGGCCGAAGGCCGCCTTCACCGTGGAGGCCAGCCGGTCGACCAGCCAGCTCTCGCGGTAGTAGTTGTACATGGAGAAGGCGCCGCCCGGCTTGAGGTGGGCGCGGGCAGCCCGCATGGCCTCCTCGGTGAACAGGTAGCTCTCCAGGCGCAGCGAGCTGGCCCCCGACACGAGCGTGAGCGAGTCGGGCAGCGCGAACAGGATCAGGTCGTACTTGGCGGAGGTGCGCTCCAGGAAGGCGCGGCCGTCGGTGACGTGCGTGGTCACGCGCGGGTCGTCGTAGGGGTGGTCGGGGTGCGTGGAGCCGCCCAGCTCGCGCAGCTTGGGGTCGATCTCGACGGCGTCGACCCGGGACACGCCCTTGGACAGGGCGATGGCGACGTCCGTGCCGCTGCCGGCGCCGACGATGAGCACGTCGCGGGGCGGCGTGGCGGCGCGCTCGTACGGCAGGCCGTACTGGCGCTCCCACTGGAGCCGGGCGGCGGCGGGCACGGCCTGCTGGTGCGGGATGCCGTTGACGGAGATGTCGGTCACCGGCACGCCGAGCTGCTCGAACTGCCGGAAGGTGACCTTGTAGTACGGCGACCACAGGGCGCCGGCGGTGAGCGTCTCGGCCAGCAGGAGCCCGACGACGGCGAGGGCGGGCACGGCGACGAACGCGAGGTAGGACAGGAGGGGGCGCGGCGTGAGCAGCAGCCCGTAGGCGACGGCGGCGACCGCGCCCCAGAAGACGGGCGGCGCGCTGAGGAAGGACAGCGCGGTGAAGGCGGCGATGCCGGTCAGGCTGCCGATCAGGTCGTAGCGGTAGGCCTCCAGGCGCGGCAGCTCGGGGAAGCAGCGGCCGACCAGCTCGGCGGGGCCCATGAGGACGAGCGCCGCCGCGCAGAAGATCACCGGCAGGATGAGCCAGGCGGGCGGCCCGGTCGTGGCCAGGCTCGTCCAGTACAGGACGCCCTCGGTGTCGCGGTCCACGGTGACGGGGAAGGCCAGGACCACGACGACCAGGCCGAACAGCACCACGGGCGAGTAGTACGGCTGCCCCTTGGACCTGCCCACGCGCAGGAAGCCGAGCCCGATGCCGAGGAACGAGCCGAGCAGCACGAAGTTCGTGAAGTAGCTCAGGTGGACGATGTTCGACCCGGTCCAGCGGATCAGGGCGAGCTCCAGGAAGAGCATGAACGCGCTGGCGAGGACGAGCCTCGGCCGCACCGCCAGCCAGTGGTCGCCGGTCGGTGCGTGGGGGGCCAGGGGGGTCATGCCGCCTCACCGTAGTGAACGGATCGGCCGCGGGGAAGCCCGTCGCGACCGGTTCGCCCTCTTGATGATGTTTGTGCAGGTCAGCCCAGGGCGAACCGCTGGACGCGGCCCCGCGGATGCAGGAACGTGGGGGCGTCCGCCCGTTCCGATCCCCGGTGGTGACCCCATGCGCGTCCTCATCCAGCTCCGCCCCTCCCCCGACGTGGTCGAGGCCGTCGTCGACCCCGGTCGGAGCGCCACCGTGGCCGACGTCGCCGACGGGCTGCCCGGCGTCGTCCTCGACCCCGCGTACACGCCGGTGCCGCTGGCGCGCCCGGTGCCGCCGCCCGGCGGCGACCCGCTCTCGCTCAACCAGCCGCTCGGCTTCTCGCTCGCCGCCGAGGACGCCTCGGTGCTGGTGCGCGGCGTCATCGCGGACGACGAGCTGACCGCCCGCGTGGCGATGCTGACCTCGCTGCGCCCCGACGTCACCGGTGTGTTCGCCGACCCGGTCATCCACACCACGCTGACCTGCGGCGGCGACCCGCCCGTCGGCACCTGGCACGACGTCGAGCGGCTGCTCGGCGCCGACGCGCTGCGCGCCGAGGGGCTGGACGGGTCCGGCGTGGCGCTGGCCGTCCTCGACACCGGGATCAACCTCGCCCACACCACGCGGCAGCTCGGCAGGGACGTCCTCCTCGACGCGGCGCGCAGCTGGGTGCCCCCGGGCGTCGACGGGCGGCCGGGCCAGTTCGAGGTCGACCACGGCACGATGTGCGCGTTCGACACGCTCATCGGCGCGCCCCGGGCCACGCTCGTGGACGTGCCGGTGCTGCTGTCCAGGCGGCCCGGCGGGTCGGCGCTCGACGGGCTGCTGTCGGACGCGGTGGCCGCGTTCGCGCACCTGCGCGGGGTGCTGGAGGCGCAGCCCGCCGAGACGCGGGCGCTGGTGGTCACCAACTCCTGGGGGTCGTTCTCCCCCGAGTGGGACTTCCCGGTCGGCCATCCGGGCAACTACTCCGACAACCCGGCCCACCCGTTCAACCTCATGGTGACCGCGCTCGACCAGGCGGGGGCCGACGTGCTGTTCGCGGCGGGCAACTGCGGGCGCCAGTGCCGCGACGGCCGGTGCGCCTATTCCGACCGGCCGATCGTCGGCGCCAACTCGCACGCCAAGGCGCTGTCGATCGGCGGCGTGGACATCACCGGCGAGCGCGTGGGCTACTCCTCGCAGGGGCCGGGGCGGCTGACCGCCCGCAAGCCGGACGTGTGCGCCTACACGCACTTCTCCGGCTCGCGGGCGTTCGGCGACACCGAGCCCGACTCGGGCACCTCGGCGGCCACGCCGGTCGCCGCCGGGCTCGTCGCCGCGCTGCGCACCCGCTGGCCGTCCACGCGGCTGTCGCCGTCGCAGCTGCGGGCGCTGCTGCGGCGCACCGCCGACGACCGCAGCGAGGTGGGCTTCGACTTCGACTACGGGTACGGCACCATCGACCCGGAGGGCATCATCGCGGCACTGCGCCGCAGGTCCGCCGCCTGATCCCCGGGCTCCCGCGTGTTCAGGCGTTCTCGCGGCCGAACACGCGGGTGCCGATGGTGACGCCGGCCACGGCCAGCGCCGCCGTCACCGCCACGCCCAGCCCCACCGTGCCCGTGACGTAGCGGCCGGCGAACAGGTCGCGCAGCGCCTCCAGCACGTACCGGAACGGGCTGAGGCGGGACAGCACGTCCAGCCAGACCGGCGCCATCGACATCGGCAGGAACGACCCCGACAGCAGCACCAGCGGCACCACGACCGTGCTCATCACCGGGGCGAACAGGTTCTCGTCGATGGTGAGCGCCACCGCGTACGACAGCGAGGCGAGGCTCGCGCCCAGCACGACCACCAGCGCGAGCCCCGCCAGCAGGCCCGCCGCCGGAGCGCGCAGCCCGAACGCGTAGCCCACGGCGACGAGCAGCACGGTCTGCACGATGAGCGTGACGACGTTGTTGAGCACCCGGCCCAGCAGCAGCGCCAGGCGGCTGACCGGGGTGACGCGCAGCCGCTCCAGCACCCCGAAGCGCCGCTCGAAGACGACGCCGAACCCGGCCATGCCGGTGCTCATGAGCCCGAGCTGGATGATCAGGCCCGGCACGAGCGTCTCCCAGGTGCCGATCGTGGCGAAGAGCGGCCCGAACAGGACGAGGAACAGCAGCGGCTGGATCGCGCCGATGACGATGCCGATCTTCTGCTTGAGGGTGATGGCGAGGTTGTGGCGGAACAGCAGCCACGTGTCCCGGGCCGCGGACCCGATCACGCCGGCACCTCCTCGCGCAGCGACCGGCCGGTGATGTCGAGGAACACGTCGTCGAGCGTGCGGCCGCCGGCCTTCAGCTCGGCGGGGCTGCCCTCGGCGACGATCCGGCCGCCGTCGATGATCAGCAGGCGGTCGCAGAGCGCGTCGGCCTCGTCCAGGTAGTGCGTGGTGAGGAACACCGTCATGCCGTGGTCGGCGCGCAGCGCGCGGATGTGGTCCCACAGGTGGGCCCGGCTCTGCGGGTCGAGGCCCGTGGTGGGCTCGTCGAGGAAGAGCAGCGGCGGCCGGTGCAGCAGCCCGAAGGCCAGGTCGAAGCGGCGGCGCTGACCGCCCGACAGGGCCCCTCCGGGCAGGTGCTCCATGCCGGTGAGCTCCAGCCGGTCCAGCACCCCGGCGACGCGCTCGCCCGCCTCCTCGCGGCTCAGGCCGTACAGCATGGCCTGCAGCAGCAGCTCGCCGGCCTGCGGCGCCGCGAGGTTGACGCCGCCGCCCTGCGAGACGTACCCGATGCGCCGCCGCACGCCCGCCGGGTCGGCGAGCAGGTCGTGGCCCGCCACGGTGGCGGTGCCCGAGGTGGGCGGCAGGAGCGTGGTCAGCATGCGCATGGTCGTGGTCTTGCCCGCGCCGTTGGGGCCGAGGAAGCCGACGATCTCGCCGGCCGCCACGGTGATGTCCACGCCTCTGACGGCCTCGGCGCCGCCCTTGAAGGTCTTGCGCAGACCTTTCGTGTTGATCAATTTCATCGCCTCCAAATTTAGAGTAGACGCAATTTTGGAGTGACTGCAAGTTGGGTACCATGAGCGCATGGAGGAAGGACTGCGCGAGCGCAAGAAGCGGGAGACCCGCCGGCGCATCGCGGACGTGGCGATGTGGCTGTTCATGTCCCGCGGGTTCGACAACGTCACGGTGGCCGAGGTGGCCCGCGCGGCGGACGTGTCGGTCAACACGGTCTTCAACTACTTCGGCACGAAGGAGGACCTGTTCCTCGACCGGCGGGACGACCTGCGGGACCTCCGCACGCGGGTGGTGCGCGAGCGGGCGCCCGGCGAGAGCGTGGTGGCGGCCTTCCGGCGCGACTTCTTCCAGGCTCTGGACGAGGGCGACTGGCGCTACGGCTTCAACGAGGGCGCCGAGGTGTGGGGGCGGCTGGTCGGCGAGAGCGCGTCACTGGCGGCACGGGCGCGCGAGCTGGAGTCCGAGATCGAGGAGGACCTGGCCGCGGCCATCGCCGAGGAGACCGGCGCGGACGACGACGACCTGACGCCCAAGCTGGTGGCGCAGCACATCCTCGGGCTGACCCGCCTGCTGGGGCGGCACTACACCCTCCGCAGCACGGCGGGCGAGCCGCGCGAGGAGATCCTCGCCGACCTGCGTGAGCGCGCGCGGGCGGGGTTCGACCTGCTGGAGTCGGGGATCGGCGACTACGGCCGGCGCTCGCTAGGAGCCGACGCGGCTGAAGACGGCGAGGCCGCCGGCGACGAGGAAGATGACCACGTAGAAGGCGATCAGCGCTAGCCACAGGCAAGTGCTGACGATGCCGCAGATGCGGCCGGCCTGCACCATGCCGCGGTTCTCGAAGTAGTAGCCGCTGCCGTCGATCTCGCGCAGCGCCTTGTTGCCCATCACCCAGGCGAACGGGCCGAGCAGGCCGCACACGACCAGGCTGAGGATGCCCAGCACGAGGATCGTCGTGCCGTTGGGGTGGGTCTGGGGCGGCGGTCCATAGGGGGACGGGCCGTAGTTCGGGTAGGACATCTGCGCTCGCCCCTCGTCGTCGCCTGACAGCGGTTTTTTATACCACGAAGGCCGCCCGACGGGCGGACGCTGCACGCGGAGCGATATTTGACCTAGCGCTTGCTACACTCGCGGCATGATGCAGGTCCTCAAGCCCTTCGCCCAGTGGATGGCCTCGACCGACTGGTTCCTGAAGGTCGGCCCCCGGTTCGTCCCCCAGCTGGACCGCGCCCTCTACCGGCTGACCCGGGGCAAGGTGATCAGCAGCGACCGCGTGGTGCCGTCGCTGGTGCTCACCACCACCGGCGCCAAGACGGGGCAGCTCCGCCGGTCGCCGCTCGCCTGCCGTCCCGAGCCGGACGGCGGCTTCCTCGTCGTCGGCAGCAACTTCGGCCGCGAGAACCATCCGGCCTGGACCGGCAACCTCATGAAGCAGCCCGAGGCCGCGGTCACGTACAAGGGCCGGCAGATCCCCGTCACGGCCAGGCTGCTGACCGGCGAGGAGCGCGAGGCGGCCTGGCGGGGGCTGGTCGAGCAGTGGCCCCTCTACGACCGGTACGTGGAGAAGTCGGGCAGGGAGCTGAGGGTTTTCCGGCTCACGCCCAGGTGATCTTCTACGCCATCATGGTGGGGCACCCGAAACCGTCAAGGAGCCCCCACCCGTGCGTGAACGTGTCCGCGCCGTCGTCACGAGCCGTCGTTTCCAGCAGCTCATCGTCGTCGTCATCCTGATCAACGCCGCCACCCTCGGCCTGGAGACCGTGCCCGCGGTCGCCGCGCGGCACGGCGCCACGCTCACCGCCATCGACCACGCCGCCCTCTACGTCTTCGTCGCCGAGCTGATCGCCAAGATCTACGCCGAGCGGTCGCGCTTCCTGCGCGACCCCTGGAACGTCTTCGACGCGCTGATCGTCGCGATCGCGCTGGTGCCCGCGACCGGCGGCCTGTCCGTGCTGCGGTCGCTGCGGATCCTGCGCGCCCTGCGCCTGCTGTCGGTGGTGCCCAGCCTGCGCCGCGTCGTCTCGGCCCTGCTGCGCGCCATGCCGGGGATGAGCTCCATCGTGGTGCTGCTGGGCCTGGTGCTGTACGTGGCGGGCGTCATGGCCACCAAGCTGTACGGCCAGGCGGCCCCGGAACGCTTCGGCAGCCTGCCCTCCTCGCTGTTCACGCTGTTCCAGACCATGACGGGCGACGACTGGGGGAACATCGCGCGGGACGTGATGACCCTTCACCCGACGGCCTGGATCTTCTTCACCGCCTTCATCCTGATCTCCACGTTCATCGTCCTCAACCTGTTCATGGCGGTGGTGGTGAGCGCGATGGACGAGGAGTCGGCGGCCGAGCGCGCCGAGCTGCAGGGGCTCGGCGACGAGTCGGCGGCCTCCACCCGCGTCATCCTGGACGAGCTGGCGGCGCTGCGCCGCGAGGTCGCCGCCCTGCGCCGCGACGGCGTCCTCGACGGCCCCGGCCGATGACCCCCGGCCGGAGACACGGCCGGAGACACGGCGGGAGGCACGGCCGGGCGGGTCAGCGGGAGTAGAACTCCACGACGAGCTGCTCGTCCACCGGAACCGCGATCTGCTCGCGTTCCGGCCGGGCCGTCAGTGTGAAGCGCAGGTCGGCGTGCTCCACGGACAGGTACGGCGCGATCCGCTCGTCGGCGTGGACGCCCTCGGCGGCGGCCACGAACGGCTGCATGCGCCGCGACCGCTCCCGGACCGAGACGACCTGGCCGGGCTTGACCAGGTAGCTGGGGATGTCCACCTTGCGGCCGTCCACGGCGATGTGGCCGTGTGTGACGTACTGGCGGGCGGCGGAGATCGACGGCGCCCGGCCGGCGCGCAGCACGAGGGAGGCCAGGCGGGTCTCCAGCAGCGTGACGAGCTCCGCGCCGGACGCGCCGGGCTTGCGCACGGCCAGGTCCCAGTAGCGGCGCAGCTGCCGCTCGGACACGTCGTAGTACCAGCGCAGCTTCTGCTTCTCCAGCAGGCGCAGGCCGTAGTCGCCGGTGGTGCGGCGGTTGGTCTTGCGGCCGTGCTCGCCGGGCGGGTACGGCCGCTGCTCGAAGTAGCGGATGGCCTTCCTGGTCAGCGGCACGCCCGCGCGGCGGGACAGCCGCACCTTGGGACCGGTGTAGCGCACGTTCACCTCATGTGATTAGGTAATCCTTACTTAGGTAAGGCTAACCTAGTATTCACGTTGATCTCAAGGAGCCGCCATGCCGCCCATCGCCGAACGCGTCCGCACGCTCGCCGCGACCTCCGCCGTGGTCCGGGTGACCGTCGACGGCGTCCCGTCCCCCGCGACCGGCGGGGTGGACGAGCGGGGCCGCCCGGTGCTGCTGGTGCGCACCGGCGAGCCGCTGCACGGGCTGCGCGACGACGCGGTGGTGGCGGGGAGCCTCACCGCGACGCGCCGCCTGGGTGAGGCCGAGCACCCGCGCGGGCTGCTGGAGGTCCAGGGGTGGGCGCAGGCCGTACCGGTGGAGGAGGCGCGGGCGGCGGCCGTCACGGTCGCGGCGCGCAGCGCGGACGAGGGGCTGTTCGCGGCGCTGGAGCGGTACGGCGAGCCGTCCGCGCCGCGGCTGCTGCGGCTCGACGTGGCGCAGGTCGTGTACCTGACCGGGCAGGAGTCGGGCGTGCTGGACGCCGACGAGTACCTCGACGCCGGGCCCGACCCGCTGACGGAGACGGCCGAGCGTGTCCTCGCCCACGTCAACGAGGCGCACCGGGCGCAGCTCGCCGACGGCGTGGCCGCTCTGCTGGGCGAGCCCGCCCTCATGGGCGAGGGCCGCGGTCACGACGGGCGTCCCGGCTGCTCCGGCCGCTCGGGCCCCGTCGGGACGGGCGCTCCCGGGGCGGGCGCTCCCGGGGCGGGCGCCGGGTGCGGCGAGGTGTGGCTGTGGGAGCTCGACAGCCACGGCGCGACGGTCCGCGTGGACGACGACCTCGTCCGCTTCCCGTGGCCGGCCCGGGTGGGCACCTGCCAGGGCCTGGAGGCCGCGCTGCGCGGGCTGATGTGCACGTGCTGAGCCGCCCGCGGCGATCACCATCTTGATCACGATTGTCGCGGGGCGGTCCGACCTCCGCCCGGCACTCACTATCATCTGCGGCTGTGACCGAGACCGAGCCGCGCAGACGTGTCCTGATGACCGCCGGTGTGCTGACCGGCGTGGTGATGCTGAGCGCGGCGGCGATCCTCGGTCTGGGAGAGCTCGGCGGCGCCTCGCTGTCCCCGGTCAGCCTGCCGGGCGGCGACGAGCGGCGTGCGGAGCCCGCCAGGGCCGGGGCCACGCGGGTCACGACGGCCAGCGCCCCGGTGACGCGCCCCGGCCACCACGCGCCCACGCCGGCGGTCGTGCCGTCGCCGCTTCCCACCGCGACGGCCCGGCCCACGGCCACCCGCTCGCCCCGCACGGTGGAGGCCACGCCGGCTCCGCGGCGCGGCGCCACGACCGCGCCGCCCGTGCGGCCGGGTGAGGCGTCGGTGACCCCCGCCCGCTCCCGGCGGCCGGGAGCCGCCAGCCCCGTCCCGGCGGGCCCGGTCACGCCCACGCCCACGGACGTCGTCCCGAACGCCCCCGCCCACCCCGCCGGCCGCACCCCGCCGGGCCACAGCAGGCACCCGGGCCACGGCGTCAGCAGTGGCAACGGCAACGGCAACGACCTGGGCGACGGCGACGCCGCGGACTGAGCTCCGCCGCCGTTCCCGGGTGGCGAAGCTCAGGAGGGGCGCAGGTCGAGGCTCTCGTCGACGGCGTCCGGTGACAGGACGCTCTCCAGCACCATCACCGCGCAGCCGCTGATGCCGGCTCCCCAGCCCATGCGGCTCGGCTCGATGCGCAGGCGCCGCGTGGCCAGGGCCGTGGAGCGCCGGTAGACGACCTCCCGGATGCTCGACACGAGCGGCCCGAACGCCTCCGCCACGTCGCCGCCCAGCACGACCACGGACGGGTTGAGGATGTTCACCGCGCCGGCCAGGACCTCGCCGATGCGCCGCCCGGCCTCGCGGACCATGGCCATCGTCTCGGCGTCCCCGGCCCGCACGAGCGCGGTCACGTCGGCGATCGTCTTGACGTCCTTGCCGGCCGTCCGCAGCTCGCGCAGCAGCGCCGTTCCGCTCGCCACCGAGTCGACGCAGTCGACGTTGCCGCAGCGGCACAGGACGCCGCCGCCGTCGCGGACGGGGATGTGCCCGATCTCGCCGGCCGCGCCGAGCGCGCCGCGCAGGATCCCGCCGCCCGCGATGACGCCGGCGCCGATCCGCGTGGACACCTTGACGAACATCAGGTCGTCGAGGTCGGGGTAGACGCCGCGGTGCTCGCCGATGGCCAGCACGTTCACGTCGTTGTCGACGAGCACGGGCACCGGGAACCGCTCGCGGACGATGGGCGGGATGAGCACGCCGGTCCACGACGCCATCACCCGCGCGCTCTCGGTGCGGCCACGCGCGAACTCGACCGTGGCCGGCACGCCCATGCCGACTCCCTTGACGTCCTCGCGCGGCCGGTCGCCGAGCAGGTCCTCCCAGGTGTCGAGGAGCAGCGGAAGCACCACGTCGGGGCCCTGCTCGACGTCGATGGCGAAGTCCCGGCCGGCCAGCTCGCGGCCCGCGAGGTCGCACACGGCGACGCGGGTGCGGCTGGCGCCCAGCGCGGCCACCAGCACCACCCCGCCCGCGGCGTTGAACTCCAGCCGCACGGGGGGCCGCCCCCCGGTGGAGGGCGCGTCGGCCCGCTCCACCACGAGACCGCGCTCGATCAGCTCGGCGACGCGCAACTGCACCGCGGGGCGCGACAGGCCGGTCACCCGGCCGAGATCGGCCCGCGTCACCGCCTCACCCGAGCGGATGAGGCGCAGCACCTCGCCACTCGTGGCGAGGGTAGCGGCGGTACGTCGAGGCATCGGCTAAGTGAATCACAGGAGGTTACGTAATGAAAAGTCGCAACTTTTTCATCTCACATGCCAAAACTCTGCTTGTCTACGAACCAAACTCTGGCTAGTGTCCGTTCTGTCCTTCTTGGTAGATCAACGGAGTTCCTCGTCGTGTCCCCCATGAGCTCGTCTTCCGGCACATCCGCCTCCGGCACATCAGCGTCCGGCGCGCCCGAGACCGCGCACACCGCCGACCTCGTGGTCTTCGGCGGCACCGGCGACCTGTCCATGCGCAAGCTGCTTCCCGCGCTGTACCACGGCGACCGGGAGGGCCGGCTCGCGCCCGGAACGCGCATCATCGCGATGTCCCGCGGCGGGCTGACCGACGCGGACTTCCGCGGCAAGGTGGACGCCGAGGTACGCGACCGGATCCCCGGCGGCGACGCCGAGGTGTGGCGGCGCTTCCTGGGCCGCCTGCACCACGTGTCGATCGACGTGGGCGGCGGCCAGGCCGTCGACGGGGGCTCCGACCGGTCGGGGTGGGGCGCGCTGGCCGCCCTGCTGGCCGGGCACGAGGACCGCGACCGGGTGTTCTACCTGGCCAGCCCGCCCAGGACGTTCGGCGTGTTCTGCCGCGAGCTGGCCGCCGCCGGCCTGGTGACGCCCCGCTCCCGCGTGGTGCTGGAGAAGCCCCTCGGCCACGACCTGGTCAGCGCGCAGCGCATCAACGACGAGGTCGGCGCCATCTTCGACGAGCGGCAGATCTTCCGGATCGACCACTACCTGGGCAAGGAGACCGTGCAGAACCTGCTCGTGCTCCGCTTCGCCAACGCGTTCCTGGAGCCGATCTGGAACTCGCTGTGGATCGACCACGTCCAGATCACCGCCGCCGAGACCGTCGGCACGCCCGGCCGCCGCGGCTACTACGACCACGCGGGCGCCCTGCGCGACATGGTGCAGAACCACCTGCTCCAGCTCCTCTGCCTGACCGCGATGGAGCCGCCCGCGCGCAACGACCGCGAGGCGATCCGCGACGAGAAGGTCAAGGTGCTGCAGGCGCTGCGGCCCATCACCGGCGGCGGGGTCGAGCGGTTCACCGTGCGCGGCCAGTACGTCGAGAGCGGCGACATGCCCGGCTACCTGGACGAGCCCGCCTCCACCCCGCCCACCGAGGAGTCGCGCCGGGTCGAGACGTTCACCGCGATCCGCGCCGAGATCCGCAACTGGCGCTGGGCCGGGGTGCCGTTCTACCTGCGCACCGGCAAGCGGCTGCCGCGCCGTGTGTCGGAGATCGTCGTCCAGTTCAAGGACGTCCCGCACTCGATCTTCCCCGGCGGCACGCCCAACCGCCTCGTCCTGCGGCTCCAGCCGCAGGAGGGCATCCAGCTGCACATCATGGCCAAGGAGCCGGGCGCGGGCGAGGTGACGCTCAAGCCGGTGCCGCTGAGCCTCAGCTTCGGCGAGACGTTCACCGCGCGGGTGCCCGAGGCGTACGAGCGGCTGCTCATGGACGTGCTGGCCGGCAACCCGACGCTGTTCATGCGGCGCGACGAGGTGGAGGCCGCCTGGCGGTGGATCGACCCGATCCTCGCCGCGTGGGAGGCGTCGGGCGAGCTGCCCGAGCCGTACGCGGCGGGCTCGACCGGCCCCGCGGGGGCCCACGAGATGCTCGCCCGCAGCGGCCGGGCCTGGCACGAGGACGAGTCGTGACCGGCGCCGCCCCCTTGCCTCTCACACCGCCTGCCCAGACCCCGACAGCACCGGCAGTAACCGCACGGCCGACGAAGGAGTGTCCATGAACCCCGTCATCCAGGAGATCACGGACAAGATCACCGAGCGCAGCCGCGCGAGCCGCAGCGTCTACCTGGATCGGATCCGGCGCGCCGGCGAGGCCGCCCGCGCCAAGGGCCCGGCCCGCGCGCACCTGGGGTGCGCGAACCTGGCGCACGGCTTCGCCGCCGCGCCCGCCGAGGACAAGCCGGCCCTCATGGGCGCCGCCAAGCCCGGCGTGGCCATCGTGACCAGCTACAACGACATGCTGTCGGCTCACCAGCCGTACGAGACGTACCCGCCGGAGCTGAAGGCGGCGGTGCGGCGGGCCGGCGGCGTGGCGCAGGGGGCGGGCGGCGTGCCGGCCATGTGCGACGGCATCACGCAGGGCCGGGCCGGCATGGAGCTGTCGCTCTACAGCCGGGACGTGATCGCCATGGCGACCGCGATCGCGCTGTCGCACGACATGTTCGACGCGACGCTGCTGCTGGGCGTCTGCGACAAGATCGTGCCGGGCCTGTTCATCGGCGCGCTGCACTTCGGGCACCTGCCCGCGATCTTCGTGCCGGCCGGCCCCATGACCTCCGGGCTGCCGAACAAGGTGAAGGCCCGCACCCGGCAGCTGTTCGCCGAGGGCAAGGTGGGCCGCGTCGAGCTGCTCGACGCCGAGGCGAAGTCCTACCACTCCCCCGGCACCTGCACCTTCTACGGCACCGCCAACTCCAACCAGGCGCTGATGGAGGTCATGGGCCTGCACCTGCCGGGTTCGACGTTCGTCAACCCGCACACCGAGCTGCGGCACGCGCTGACCGAGGCGGCCGGCCGCCGTGCCGTGGAGATCACCGCGCACGGCTCCGAGTACACGCCGCTCGGCGAGCTGGTCGACGAGAAGGCCATCGTGAACGCCTGCGTCGCGCTGCTGGCCACCGGCGGCTCCACCAACCACACCCTGCACCTGGTGGCCATGGCCGCCGCCGCGGGCATCGTGCTCACCTGGGACGACCTGGCCCGCCTGTCGGAGGTCGTGCCGTCGCTCACCCGCATCTACCCGAACGGCCAGGCGGACGTGAACCACTTCCGCGACGCCGGCGGCATGCAGGTGCTCATCGGCGACCTGCTCGACGCGGGCCTGCTGCACGAGGACGTCCTGACGGTCGCCGGGCGGGGGCTGAGCCACTACCGCTCCGCCCCGGCGCTGGAGGACGGCGCGCTCGTCTGGTCCGAGGTCACCGGCGGCAGCAAGGACCTGGACGTGCTGCGTCCCGTCTCCGAGCCGTTCTCCGCCGACGGCGGCATCCACATGCTCGAGGGCAACCTCGGCCGGGCGGTGAGCAAGGTGTCGGCCGTCAAGCCGGAGCACCTGGTGATCGAGGCCCCGGCCAAGGTGTTCGACGACCAGCTCGACCTGCTGCGCGCGTTCGAGGCGGGCGAGCTGGACGGGCAGGACTTCGTCGCCGTCCTCCGCTACCAGGGGCCGAGCGCCAACGGCATGCCGGAGCTGCACAAGCTCACGCCGCCGATGGCCGTGCTGCTCGACCGCGGGCAGCGGGTCGCGATCGTCACCGACGGGCGCATGTCCGGCGCGTCCGGCAAGGTGCCCGCGGCCATCCACCTGTCGCCGGAGGCGGCCGACGGCGGCCCGATCGCGCTCGTCCGCGACGGCGACGTGATCAGGCTGGACTCGGCGGCCGGGACGCTGGAGCTGCGGGTCCCGGCCGAGGAGCTGGCCCGGCGCACGCCGGGCGGCCGGCCGCTCAGCGACGCGGAGTGGGTCGGCACGGGCCGCGAGCTGTTCGCGACGTTCCGCCGCATGGCGGGGCACGCCGAGCAGGGCGCCGGGATCTTCGGCATCAGCGGCGCCGAGTCGCCGCACCACGGCCCCGGGCTGGGCTTCCCGGCGGAGGCGGGCGCCTCCCACCTGGAGACCGGCCTCGCCGACCCGGCCCAGGTGGGCACCGGAGCCCGCAGGTGAACGGGTTCGGACGGTTCGGCAGGGCCGGCCGCCTCGGACGGGTTCGGAGGGCCGGGCGGTGAGCGGGTTCGCCTTCCCATGGCTGGTCGCCGACATCGGCGGCACCAACGCCCGGTTCGGCCTGGTGACCTCGCCCGGAGCGCGGCCCTCGCACGTCGCCGTGCTCGCGGGGGCCGAGCACCGGGGCCTGCCCGAGGCCGTGGCCGCCTACCTCGCCGACCACGCGGACGGCGCGCGGCCGGGCGCGGCCTGCCTCGCCCTGGCCGGTCCCGTGGACGGCGACCGCTACGCGCTGACGAACCTGCCCTGGTCCGGCTCGGCCCGCGACCTCGGCGTGCCGGAGGTGGCGCTGCTCAACGACTTCGAGGCGCTGGCCGTGTCGCTGCCGCACCTGGAGGGCGACGACCTGGTGCCGCTGGGCGGCCCCGCCCCGGCGTCCGGGGTGAACGCCCCGGCGTACGGGATGAAGGCGGTGCTCGGTCCCGGCACCGGGCTCGGCGTGGCCGGGCTCGTGCCGGTGGACGGCGGCTGGGTCCCCGTCCCGGGCGAGGGCGGCCACGTGACGCTGCCCGTACAGGACGAGCGTGAACTGGAGGTGCTGCGGGCGCTCACGCGCCGGCACGTGCCGGGCGGCCCCGGCGGCCAGGTGGTGGCCGAGCACGTCCTGTCGGGTCCCGGGCTGGTGCGGCTGCACCGGGCGCTGGCCGACGTCCGCGGCGTGGCCGCGGCCGAGGACACGGCGTCGGGGATCGTGGCGCGGGCGGACGACGCGTTGTGCGCGGAGACGGTCGAGGTGTTCTGCGGTCTGCTCGGGACGTTCGCGGCCAACGTCGCGCTGACGCTGGGCGCGCGGGGCGGGGTGTACCTCGGCGGCGGAGTGCTGCCGCGGATCGCGGAGCGGGTCCGTACGGGTCCGTTCCGCACGCGCTTCGCCACGAACCCGGATATGGCGGACTACCTGTCGGCCATCGCGACGTCCCTCATCGTCGCCCCGCAACCGGCGCTGACCGGGGCCGCGGCCTGGCTGGACCGCCTCGCCTCGCGCGCCGCCCGTGGCTCCTCGGAATGGGCGGAGGACCTGCCCGCCATGACGACCGCGCTGCCGGTCGCCCCGGCGGAGCCGGCGCCGCTGCCGGGCTGAGGGACGGCGGTGGCCGCGCGGACCCGCCTCCCGGCGACTCAGTAGCCTGGGCGCACGGCTCGCCCCGGCCGGACAACGTGCAACGGCCTTCGAGGCCGACGAGATGGACGACGGCCCCGGTGGCCGGCAAGGAGAAGAGTTGCAGATGACGAGCCTGCTCGACCTCGCCCCCGTGATCCCCGTCGTGGTGATCGACGACGTGGAGACCGCCGTGCCGCTGGCGCGGGCGCTGGTCTCCGGCGGCCTGCCGGTCATCGAGGTGACGCTGCGCACGAAGGTGGCGCTGGAGGCGATCGGCCGGATCGCCGCCGAGGTGCCCGGCGCCGTGGTGGGCGCGGGCACGGTGCGGACGGCCGCCGACGTCGAGGCTTCGCTGAAGGCGGGCGCGTCGTTCCTGGTCTCGCCCGGGGCCACGCCGTCGCTGGTGGACGCGATGCTGGCGGGCGGCGCTCCGTTCCTGGCGGGG
Source organism: Nonomuraea sp. 3-1Str (assembly GCF_031570565.1). Lineage (NCBI taxonomy): Bacteria > Bacillati > Actinomycetota > Actinomycetes > Streptosporangiales > Streptosporangiaceae > Nonomuraea > Nonomuraea sp. 3-1Str. Next base: position 84,579 of record NZ_JALHBK010000016.1, on the reverse strand, counting down.
GCGGCCACGGCGTCGGAGGTCATGGCGCTGGCCGAGCGGGGCCTGAAGGAGCTGAAGTTCTTCCCCGCCGAGGCCGCGGGCGGCCGGCCGTACCTGAAGTCGCTGGCGGGGCCGCTGCCGGACGTGCGGTTCTGCCCGACGGGCGGGATCCGGCCGGAGACGGCGGCCGACTACCTCGCGCTGCCGAACGTCGGCTGCGTCGGCGGCACCTGGCTCACCCCGGCCGACGCGCTGGCGACGGGCGACTGGGCCCGCGTCGAGGCGCTCGCCGCCGAGGCCGCCGCCCTCCGCTGACCGTCCCGGGAGCCGGCCGCCCCGGGAAGAGCCGCGCTCCGCGCCCTTCCCCGCCCCCATGCCCTGTGCGGGCGGGGAAGGCGATGGCGGGCGAGGCCGTCACGCCGCCACCGGAGGGCGTCTTCCTCCGTTAGAGTCTGGGGTGGAAAAGGGCATGCCGGGCGATGGCCCGGCCGGTCGAGGCGGCGGGATGACGACGGCGAGAGGACAGCGACGTTGGGGCTGCAGGATCGCTCCGCGGGCACTCCGCTGACACCCGAGGACCCCCCGGCGATCGGCCCCTACGAGCTGATCAGCCGGCTGGGGTCGGGCGGGATGGGCACCGTCTACCTGGCCAGGGCCGCCGACGGCGCGCGGGTGGCGCTCAAGGCGATCCGCCGCGACTACACCGCCGACCCGGTCTACCGGGCGCGTTTCCACGAAGAGGTGTCCAACGCGCGCAAGGTCGCCTCGTTCTGCACCGCCCGGGTGCTCGACCACGGCGAGGACGGCGGGGTCCTGTACCTCGTCACCGAGTACATCGACGGCATCTCCCTGGAGGACCACCTCATCGAGCACGGGGCGTTGTCGCCGTCCGTGCTCCACTCGGCCGCCGTGGGCGTCGCCGCGGCGCTGACCGCCATCCACGCGGCGGGCCTCGTCCACCGCGACCTCAAACCGGCCAACGTCATGCTGACGCTCGCCGGGCCCCGGGTGATCGACTTCGGGCTGGCCCGCTCGGCGCACCTGTCCTCCCGCCACACCAACGCCGGGATGGTCATGGGCACGCCCGGCTGGATCGCTCCGGAGCAGGTGTTCGAGGGGAAGACCAGCCCGGCGGGCGACGTGTTCGCGTGGGGGTCGCTCATCGCGTACGCGGGACTCGGCGGGCACCCGTTCGGCGAGGGCGACGCGTACGTGATGGCCGCCCGCGCCCGCACCGCGCCGCCCGACCTCCGGGGGCTGCCCGCGCCGCTCGACCGGCTGGTGGCCGCGGCCATCCACCCCGACCCGGCGCGCCGGCCCCCGGCGCGCCAGTTGCTGCTGGAGTTGGTGGGGGCGGCGGACGAGCCGGCGGCGCAGCTCGCGGCCACGCGCCACCTCACCACCACGTGGGACCCGGCGGATCTCCCGCCGCTGTCGCAGTCCCCCCGCAGCGCCCCCGGACGCCCGCCCGTTCCGTCGCCCGGCCCGCAGGCGCCCCCGGCCGCGCCGCCCGCCCAGCCGGGGCCGTCCTCGTCCACGGCCGGCCGGCCCCCGCAGGCCCACCAGACGGGCCAGGTGCCGCTGCCGCCGCAGGCCCACCAGACCGGTCAGGTGCCGCTTCCCCCGCCGGGGCAGCCGCCCATGCCGTCCGGGTCTCTCCAGCAGCCGCCGCACCACCACACCGGCCAGGGGCCGCTCCCCGGCCGACCAGGACCGGCCGCCCAGGCGCCGTCACACGGACCGGGACCGCAGAACCCGCCGTCACACGGACCCGGGCCGCAGAACCCGCCGTCACACGGACCCGGACCACACGGGCCCGGAACACGCGGCCCGTCATCGCATGGACCTGGCGGACCGGGTGGACCGCACGGCCCGTCGTCGCACGGGCCCGGAGCGCGCGGGCGTACCGTGCAGGGGCCGCCGCCCGGTCAGGGGCCTCCGTCCGGGCTCACCGGGCCGGGCCCGCTGCCGCCCTCCACGATGCCCCCGCCCGGCAGGCCCCGGCGTGGCACGTTCACCGGCTGCCTGACCGCCGTGGTGATCGCCCTGGTGCTGCTCGTGGTGCTGGTCGCGTTGATCGCCTGGATGACGCGGGACCCCGCCGTGGGCAGCGTGGACGGGCCGGCGCAGGACGGCAGGCTGCGGTTCGCGGTGACCGGCACCAAGTGCCCCAAAACCGCCAAGTCCGCCAAGCTGCGCACCTGTACGGTCTCGGTGAAGGTGGACAACATCGGCCAGGAGGCCCGCGTCCTGTACCCGGGGCAGCAGAAGCTGTGCGACGAGGACGACGTCCCCCACGGCGGCACCCGGCTGCTCGACAAGGCGGGCACGGAGATCACTCCGGTGCGCATCGGGCCGGGCCAGTCGTTCAGCGGGGCGCTGGTGTTCGAGCTGCCCAAGGGCGCCGGCCCGGCCGCGCTGGAGCTGCACGACTCCGGCCTGAGCCACGGCGTCCGCCTCACCCTGGGCGGCTGACCGCCCGAGCGCGCCCCGGACCAGGCCAGGATCAGGGGACGAGGACGAGGCGGCCGCGCAGGCCGCCCTTGGCCAGGCGGCGGTGAGCCTCGGCCGCCTGCTCCAGCGGCAGGGTCTCCGCGACCCTGAGCGTGAGCGTCCCCTGCTCCACCAGCTCGACCAGGTCCGCCAGCCGCGCCCCGTCCGCCGTGATCCAGTGGGTGAACACGCGCGTCCCCCGGAGCGGCACCGGGGCGCCGCCCGCGACCACCGCGGCGAAGGAGCCGCGGGAACGGACCGCGTCGAGCGCCGCCGCCCCGGTCACGGCCGCGTCCAGGGCGCCGTGGACGCCGCCGGGCACCAGAGCCCGTACGGCCTCGCCGAGCCGGGCGGTGCGGGGCACGAACAGCTCCGCGCCCAGCTCCCGTACCAGGGGCTCGTCCGCGGCCCCGGCGACGGCGACGACCCGCAGGCCCCGCGCGGCGGCGAGCTGGACGGCGAACCCGCCCACCGCCCCCGCCGCGCCCGTCACCAGCAGCGACTCGCCGGGGGCCAGGCCGAGCCGGTCGAGGGCCTGCACGGCGGTCAGCCCGTTGAGCGGCAACGTCGCCGCCTCCACCGCGCTCACCCCGGACGGCGCCCGGCTCACGACGTCCGCGTCGAGCACGACCTGCTCGGCCTGGGTCCCGAGCGGCACGTCGAGCCGGTCCGACAGCCCCACCACGCGGTCCCCCGGCGCGAGCCCGGTGACGCCCGGGCCGGTCTCCTCGACGGTCCCGGCCACGTCCCAGCCGATGCCGATCAGGTCGCGCTCGGGCAGCAGCCCCGCCTCGGTGAGGGCGCCCGACCGGGTGGCCGCGTCGACGGGGTTGACGGTCGCCGCCTCGACCCTGATCCGTACCTGCCCCTCCCCCACGGACGGCGCCGGCAGGTCGGCGATCTCCAGCACCTCCGGGCCGCCGAAGGCGCGGATGACGACAGCACGCATGCGATCTCTCCCTCTCACTCAGGTGGCGGACCTCCCGCCGCACACCACCGTAGGAGCGGCACTCTCTTATAGGAAGTAGGCACCTGTGAGTGCGTAACGTACGACGTGGAAACCCAAGCCCTCGCGCGCGCTCGCCAGGGTCAGCCAGAAGAGGCTCACCCGGACGCCGCGCGCGCCGGAGCGTGACGGGCGCCTGTCCCGTTCGGCGCCCGTCACAAGGTCGGAGTCCGGAAACGAGGACGCGCGTAGAGTTCGTCAAGTACGTATATGACGATGTTGCCGGCGGTGCCACGATGGATCCACGGGAAGGCGAGTTCATCGACCGGATGGGGCTGGTCATGGAGCGCATCGGCGGGACCCGCACCATGGGCCGGCTGTACGCGTGGCTGATGATCTGTGATCCGCCGCACCAGTCGCTGACCGAGCTGGCCGCCCGGCTCGGGGTGAGCAAGACGGCCGTCAGCACGGTCGCCAGGCAACTGGAGGCGGGCGGGATGATCGAGCGCGTCCCCGCACCGGGGCGCGAGCACCGCTACCAGGTGGCCCACGGCGGATGGGCGCACGTCCTGAAGGTCCAGCTAGCCGGGGTGCACCTCGGCGTCGAGGCCCTGGACCTCGGGCTGTCGCTCGTCGGCGAGGACCGGCCCGAGCAGCGGGCCCGGCTGGCGGAGACCCGGGAGTTCTTCGCCTTCACCGAGCGTGACGCGGACGAGATGCTCCAGCGCTGGCAGGAGTACCGCGCAGAGCCGACCTGATACGGAGGGAGAGACGATGACCGACATCGTCGAACGGTACGACATCCCCGAGCAGCACTTCTGGCTGCGCGGGCCGCGATCGGGCCAACCGGTGGAGTACGACGCCCGCACCGGCATGTGGAACGTCTACGGCTACCCGGAGGCCCACGACATCCTCGCCGACCCCACGACGTTCTCCTCCGACACCATGCGCGTGCTCCCCAAGGGGCTGATGCCGGACAGCGAGGAGTTCTCGATGAACGGCTTCATCACCCAGATCGACCCCCCGGAGCACGGCAAGCTGCGCAAGCTGGTCAGCAGCGCCTTCACCCGCAAGGTCGTCGCGGACCTCGAACCCAGGATCGCCGCCCTCACCCATGAGCTGCTCGACGCGGCGCGGGAGCGCGGACGGCTGGAGCTCGTGACCGACCTGGCCTACCCTCTGCCCGTCATCGTCATCGCCGAGCTCCTGGGCGTGCCCAGCGGCGACCGCGCCCTGTTCAAGCAGTGGGCCGACGCGCTCTTCCAGCGCGACACCACGATCTCCCTCACCGAGCCCGTCGAGGAGCAGACCGCGGACGTCCAGGCCACGCTCAAGCCGTGGAAGGAGATGTCCGCCTACCTCGCCGGCCACGCCGAGGAGCGCCGCCGGCGGCCGCGCGCCGACCTGCTGACCAGGCTGGTCGAGGCCGAGGTGGACGGCGAGCACCTCCCCGACGACCAGGTGGTCAACTTCGCGATCATCCTGCTGCTCGCCGGGCACATCACCACGACCATGCTGCTCGGCAACACCGTGCTCTGCCTCGACGCCTTCCCCGAGCAGCAGGCCACGGTACGGGCCGACCGCGCGTCGGTCCCGGCCGTCATCGAGGAGTCCCTGCGCCTGCTGCCCCCGTTCGCCGCCCTCGGCCGCTCCACCACCCGCGAGACCGAGCTGGGCGGCGTGACGATACCGGCCGACCAGCTCGTCATGGTGTGGCTCGGGGCCGCCAACAGGGACCCCCGGCAGTTCGCCGACCCTGGCGTGTTCGACCCCGGCCGTGACCCCAACCCGCATCTCGCCTTCGGCCGCGGCATCCACTTCTGCCTGGGCGCTCCCCTGGCCCGGCTGGAGGGACGGGTCGCCCTGAACATCCTGCTCGACCGGCTCGACCCGCTGCGCACCGATCCGGAGGACCCGGTGACGTTCATCCCCACGCCGACCATGACGGGGGTGGCCCGCCTCCCCCTCGTGTAGCCCTGTCAGGCGGCCGAGGCCGCGCGGAGCAGCGCGGCCTCGGTGATCGGCGCCTCATGGGTGCCGGGCACCGTGCAGGCGTGGGCCCCGGCCAGCGAGCCGAGCCGCACGCACTCCTCCAGCGCCGCTCCGCGCAGCCGGCCGTAGAGGAAGCCGGAGACGAACGCGTCGCCCGCGCCGTTGCTGTCGGCCACCGGGCCGGGCAGCGGGGTGGCGGGGAAGGCGCGCAGGTCGCCGCCGCGCGGCAGCACCAGGCAGCCGTCCGCGCCGCGCGTGCAGACGACCAGCTCGGCGCGGCCCAGGCGGAGGATGTCGCGCATCACGCGCTCCGGCGAGTCCAGCGCGGCGGCCGACATGAACACCAGGTCGGAGCGGTGGGCGAACTCCCGGTGGTGGTCGTTGACGCCGTCCCAGTCGTGCAGGTCGGTGGAGACGGGCATGCCGTCGAGGTCGTCGTACACGTCGCGGCAGTAGCCGGTGATCGAGACGTGCGCGTGGCGGGCGCGCACGCCGGCGTAGAGCTCGCGCGGCAGCCGCTCGCCCGGCGTGTCGCGCGGGTCGTGCAGCGAGGTGCGGCGGCCGTCGGGGCCGACGAGCAGCACGCTGCGGCGCGTGCCGGCGGCGGCGCGGCCCCAGAAGGCGTCGACGCCGGCGAGCGCGTCGCGGATGAGCGCCCCCTGCGAGTCGTCGCCGACGAGGTCGGCGAACGCCACCGACAGGCCGAGGGCGGCGCAGCCGAGCGCCACGCCGGCGCCGGTGTTGCCGATCCGCTCCTGGATGGGCGGCACCCCGTAGGTGTCGGCGTACGGCAGGGGCAGCTCGGGGACGTAGACCGTGGCGTCGACGCCCGACCCGCCCAGCACGAGCACGTCATGGGGCTTGCCCGGGGTCTTCCCCCGCGGGGGCGTCACCGGCTGACCCGGGGGCCGGAGCCGGTGGAGCCGCGCACGACGAGCTCCGGGCGGAAGATCAGCTCGACGTGCTTGGCCGGCGCGCCGTTCACCTCTTCGAGCAGCGTCTGCACGGCGGCGGAGGCCATCGCGCCGATGGGTTTGCGCACGGTCGTGAGCGGCGGGTCGGTGAACGCGATGAGCGGCGAGTCGTCGAAGCCGACCACCGACACCTCCCCCGGCACGGCCAGCCCCTTCTCGCGGCAGGCGCGGATCGCGCCGAGCGCCATGAGGTCGCTGGCGCACACGATGCCGGTGCAGCCGCGGGCGAGCAGCTGGGTGGCCGCGGCCTGGCCGCCCTCGACAGAGAACAGCGAGTCGGCGATGAGGTCGTCGACGCCGGTGACGCCGAGGAGCTGGGCCATGGCCTGACGGAATCCCTCGATCTTCCGGATGACGGGGACGAACCGGCGCGGCCCGAGGGCCAGCCCGATCCGCTCGTGCCCGAGGTCGACGAGGTGCTGCACGGCCAGGCGCACGGCCAGCCGGTCGTCGGGCGAGATGAACGGGGCCTCGATGCGCTCGCTGTAGCCGTCGACGAGCACGATCGGCAGCCCGCGGTCGGTGAGCCGGGTGTAGCGGTCCATGCGGGCGGTGGTGTCGGCGTGCAGGCCGGACACGAACACGATGCCGCTCACGCCCCGGTCCACCAGCAACTCGGTGAACTCGTCCTCGGGCGCCCCGCCGGGCAGCTGCGTGCACAGCACGGGCGTGTAGCCGTGCTGGGTGAGCGCCTTCTCCACGGCCTGGGCGAACGCGGGGAAGATCGGATTGTCGAGCTCGGGGGTGACCAGGCCGACCAGGCCGTTGCTGCGCTGCCGCAGCCGCGGCGGGCGCTCGTAGCCCATGAGGTCGAGCGCGGTCATCACGGCCTGGCGGGTGGCGGCCGAGACGCCCGGCTTGCCGTTGAGCACCCGGCTGACCGTGGCCTCGCTCACCCCGGCCTGGGCGGCGATGTCGGCGAGGCGGGCGTGACCGTTCATGGCCGTCACTTTACCTCTGTCCGACCCCCACCCTGAAAGCGTTTCCGCAAATTTCCGCAAGCACTTCCAGGATTTCGGGCGATCCCGCATACGCGGACGACCAGGGGCTCCAGGTTCTCTGGAGCGAAACACAGCCTGAAATCACGTTTGTGAGAGATGTTTCAGATGAAGGGTGGACATCGGGGTTGAGGCGCGATGTACTACCTCTTCCATCAGCCCCGTCACAGGTGACACGTGCGCAAGGTGTGGGCCCATGAGCTCGGTCGTACTCGACAACGTGACCAAGGTGTACCCGGGTGACCACCTGGCGGTCGACCGATTGAGCCTGCAGGCCGAAAACGGCGAGTTCCTCGTCCTTCTCGGCCCCTCCGGCTGCGGCAAGTCCACGCTGTTACGCATGATCGCGGGTCTTGAGGAGATCACCCAGGGCGACCTGTGGCTCGACGGCCAGCTCGCCAACCATCTCGCCCCCCGCGAGCGGGACGTCGCCATGGTGTTCCAGAACGGCGCCCTCTACCCCCACCGCACGGTCCGCGGCAACATCTCGTTCCCGCTGGAGATCGCCAAGTCCGACCCGGCGCTCGTCCGCCAGCGCGTCACCGAGCTGTCCAAGGCGCTGCACATCGACGAGACCCTCGACCGCCGCCCCGGCACCCTGTCCGGCGGCCAGCGCCAGCGGGTCGCGATGGGCCGGGCCATCGTCCGCCAGCCCAAGCTGTTCCTCATGGACGAGCCCCTGTCGAACCTCGACGCCGGCATGCGCACCGAGCTGCGCATGGAGATCTCGGCGCTGGTCAGGTCGCTCGGCGTCACCACCATCTACGTCACGCACGACCAGATCGAGGCGCTGACGCTGGCCGACCGCATCGCCATCATGAACCGCGGGGTCCTGCAGGACGTCGGCACCCCCTCGCAGATCTACAACGACCCGGCGACGGCGTTCGTGGCCGCGTTCCTCAACTCCCAGCAGCTCAACCTGCTCTCCGCGACGGTCCGCACCCCGCAGAACGAGTACGTCATGCTCGACTTCGGGCCGCACCGGCTGATCATCCCGTGGAGCGATCCCAGGGCCTACGCCATCTCCCAGCACACCGGCGGCCAGGTGCTGGTCGGCATGCGCCCCGACGGGCTGGCGCCGGTGCCCGAGTCGTACGACGGGCCGTCGTTCTTCGGGCGGGTCCGGGCGCTGGAGTACCACGGCCACGAGTGGCTCGCCTACATCGAGTGCGGCATGCCCGCGGTGCCCGTGCCGGAGCCGCCGGACCCGCGTGCCCGCGCCAAGGGCCGCCCGAACGCCCCGGGGCGGCTCGGCACGTTCGTCAAGCGGATGTTCGGGCAGGAGGAGGAGCGGCAGGAGCACGAGCAGACCGGCCAGCACCCCGGCAGCGGCGTCCATCGGCGGGCCGACCTCATCGTCCGCGTCGGCGGCCGCCCGGCGTGGCGGGCCGGCGACGCCGCCAAGGTCGCCGTGGACCCCACCCGCCTGATGATCTTCACGTTGGACGGCGCCCGCATCGACCCGCCCCGCCGCTGACCGTCACCCCTTCCCCCTTCATCCCGCCGATCCGGGGAGTGCCTGAGATGTCGCTCTGGAAGGCCCTCGACGGGGCACGCGTGCTGGACCTGGCACAGCCGATGCGCAAGGGCATGCCGCAGTCCCCCAACCATCCGCCGTTCCGGATGACGCTGGAGCGCAGGCACGGCGACATCGTGCGGCCCGGAGGCGGCTCGGCCGCCAACGAGATCATCGTGACGGGAGGCCACGTCGGCACCCACGTGGACGCGCTCGCGCACGTCTCCCAGGACGGCCTGCTGCACGGCGGGCGGCCCGTCGCCGAGGTCATGACGCACGAGGGGTTCGGCGAGCTGGGCATCGACGCGTTCGAGCCGTACGTGGGCCGGTGCGTGCTGCTGGACGTGGCCGCGGTCCACGGGGTGCCGACGCTGCCGGCCGGGTACGAGGTCACGGCCGGCGACCTGGAACGGGCCGCCGCGGGGCTGGAGCTCCGCGCGGGCGACGCCCTCCTGATCGGCACCGGCTGGTCACGGCTCTGGCCGTCCGGACCCGGCACCGGCCCGTCAGGGCCTTCCGGGCCCGGCGCCGGCCCGTCGGGGACGGACTTCACCGGCGCGCGGGACGGCGCGCCCGGGCCAGGGGTGGAGGCGGCGCGCTGGCTGGCCGCGCGCCGGCCGAGGGTGGTCGGCGGCGAGACCATCGCCTTCGAGCACGTGCCGCCGGGCCGCGGGCACGCCACGCTGCCGGTCCACCGGATCATGCTGGTGGAGTCGGGCGTCAACATCGTGGAGACCATGCGGCTGGGCGAGCTGCTGGACTCGGGGGCGCGCGAGTTCCTGCTGGTGCTGAACCCGTTGCCGATCGCGGGGGCCACCGGCGCGCCGGTCCGCCCGCTCGCCGTCCTCGGCTAGCGCGATGGAGGACACGATGCCCACCCACGTGGAGCGGCTGGCGGCCTTCGCGGCCGACTGCCGGGACCGGGGCGTGCCGGACACGGTGCGCGACGACGTGACGGGCCGGGTGCTCGACGTGCTGGGCAACTGCCTCGCCGCGTACGCCGACCCGGCCGGCGACGCCGGACCGGCCGTGCTGCGGGCGGTGCTCCGGTGGGGCGGCACCGCGGAGGCGACCGTGATCGGCGACGGCCACCGCCTGCCCGCCCCGTCGGCGGCGCTGGTCAACGGCACGCTGGCGCACTCGCTGGACTACGACGACACGCACCTGCCGTCGGTGCTGCACCCCAGCGCCTCGGTGGTGCCGGCCGCGCTGGCCGCCGCCGAGGCGACCGGGGCGAGCGGCTCCGCCCTGGTGAGCGCCGTGGCCGCGGGGATCGAGGTGTGCGCCCGCCTCGGCATGGCCTCCTACCTGCCCGAGACGCGCACCTCGCTGTTCTTCGAGCGGGGCCAGCACGCCACGTCGATCTGCGGGACGCTGGGGGCGGCCGTGGCGGCCGGGCTGCTGTTCGGGCTGCCGGCGGAGGGCGTCGCGCACGCGGCCGGGGTGGCGGCCAGCATGGGCTCCGGGCTCATCGAGGCGAACCGGACGGGCGGCACGGTCAAGCGGGCCCACTGCGGGTGGGCGGCGCACGCCGGCGTGTCGGCCGCGGTGCTCGCGCTCGAAGGCGTGACAGGGCCGCCGACCGTGCTGGAGGGACGGTTCGGGTTCTTCCAGGCGTGGCTGGACGGCCGGTACGACGCGGAGGCGCTGCTGTCGGGCCTCGGCGAGCGGTGGGAGCTGCCGCGCACCGTGTACAAGCCGTACCCGGCCAACCATTTCACCCATCCGGCCGTGGACTGCGCGCTGGCGCTGCGGGCGGCCGGGCTGTCACCGGAGGACGTGGCGGCGGCCGAGCTGGGGGTGGCGGCCCCGGTGCTGCGCACCATCGCCGAGCCGCCGGAGGAGAAGGCCCGGCCGCGCTCGGCGTACCACGCGAAGTTCTCCGGCCCGTACACGGTGGCCGCGGCGCTGCTCGGAGGCGGCGGGCTCGGGCTGGACCTGGACGACTTCGCCGCCCTCGACCCGGCCGCGCTCGCGCTCGCGGCGCGCGTGCGGTGCGTGGCGGACGAGCGGGCCTCGGAGCTGTTCCCGCGCGCGTTCGCGGCGGTGCTGAGGGTCCGGCTGCGGAACGGCTCCACGGTGGAGCACCGGGTGGACTCCTCACGCGGCGGGCCGGAACGGCCGCTGACGCGGGAGGAGCTGGAGGTCAAGTTCCGTTCGAACGCCGGGCGGGCGCTGCGGGCGGACGCGGTGGAGGAGCTGCTGGCGGCGGCCCGTTACCTGCCCTCGGCCTCCGCGGCCTCCGCGGCCTCCGCGGCCTCCTCGGCCTCCGCGCTCCTGGGGCTGACCCGCGCCGGCTGACCCGCCCCGGCTGATACGGATCGTCGTCGCGCAATCACCCGGCGAACACGAGCGCGGCCTGATAATCTCGCGCCGCGCGTTCCGGAACCACAGCCCGGCGGTGATCGTTTGCTGGTGGACATCAGTCATCGGTCTGATCGACAGGAGTGCAACCCGTGGTCTTCAAACGCATGCTCGGCGCTCTCGGCGTGGGCGCGCCCTCGGTGGACACCGTCCTCGCGACGCCGCTCGCCCGGCCGGGCGGGACGCTGAGCGGCGAGGTACGGCTCGCCGGCGGCGACTTCGACGCCGACATCGAGCACGTCACGCTCGGCCTGGTCGCCGGGGTCGAGATCGAGGGCGGCGAGGGTGAGGCGAGCGGGCTGGCGGAGTTCCACCGCGTCCAGGTGTCCGGCCCGTTCCGGCTGGCGGAGAAGGAGCGGCGGACGATCCCGTTCCAGATCACGCTGCCGTGGGAGACGCCGCTCAACGAGGTCGACGGGCAGCCCCTGACCGGCATGGCCGTGGGCGTGCGCACCGAGCTGGCCATCGCCAAGGCCGTCGACAAGGGCGACCTCGACCCGGTCTCGGTGGAGCCGCTGCCGTCGCAGCTGCGGGTGCTGCGGGCGCTCCTGGAGCTGGGCTTCCAGTTCCGGTCCGCGGACGTGGAGGTCGGGCAGCTGTACGGGGTGCGGCAGGAGCTGCCGTTCTACCAGGAGATCGAGTTCTACCCGCCGCCCCGGCACGCCGGGCAGGTCGGCGAGGTGGAGCTGACGTTCGTCGCCGACGCCCACGGGCTGGAGGTGATCCTGGAGGCGGACAAGCGCAGCGGCCGGTTCGGCGGCTCGGGCGACGCCGTCGGGCGCTTCCGGGTGGGGCACGACGAGGCGCTGGGCATGGACTGGGCGAGCGAGATCGACCGCTGGCTCGGCGGCCTGGCGCAGCACGCCGGCCACGGCTACGGGCACGGCGGCGGGCATCACGGCGAGCACCACGGTGGTCACTACGGCGATCACCACCACGGCGATCACCATGGGGGGCACCACGGCGGCGGGGCGGGTCTCGGCGCGGTGGCGGCGGCGGGCGCGGCCGGCCTCGTCGGCGGCTACCTCGTGAGCGAGGCCGTCGAGGAGGTCTTCGAGAGCGACGACGAAGGCGGCGGCGACGAGTGGTGACCCCACCCGCGAGCTCCTGCGAACTGGGACGGTCCCGTCCACGACGGTGAGCCGGGACGATCGGGTCAACGACAGTGAGCCGGGACGGTGAGGTCGGTGAGGCGGGCCGTCCGGTCAGGGCGGCGACGCCAGCCGTGCGGTCAGGGCGGTGAGCCGGGTGAGCCGGGGCGGGTGGTCCAGCGGGGACCGTCAGGGGTGTCCTCGACCAGGACGCCGCCCCGGCCCATCGCCTCCCTGAGCGTGTCGGCGTCGGCGTAGCGGCCGGTCCGGCGCAGCTCGTCGCGCAGTGCCAGCAGCGGCTCCACCAGCCGGCGCACGCCGGCCTCCGACGCCGACTCCCCCAGCCGGGCGATGAGCAGCCGCATGAGGTCGCGGGCCTGGCCGACGCCTCCCTCGTCCTCCTCGGTGTCGGCCGACCACTTGACCAGGTCGGCCTCCAGGTCGAGCACGGCCCGCGCCGCGGCCGTCAGGTCGGACGCGGCCACCGCGTCCCGGAAGCGACCCTCGCACGCGCGGATCGCCTCCTCCAGCGTCACCTGGACGACCTTAGGGACGGCGAGCGGGAGCGGCGCGGCGCCCGTCCGGCCCGCACCCCCGGCTCCGCCCCCGTTCTCGCCCTCGCCGCCGCCCTCGCCGCCACCCTCGCCCCGGCCCTTGCCGTCGCCCCGGCGGTCGCCTCCGCCCTCGGTGAGGCGGCGCAGCTCGGCCAGGGTCACGCGGGTGCCGGCCGGCAGCACGGCCCGCGAGCCCGGCCTGCGGACGGTCAGGCCGCCGCGGCCCGCCACCTCCACCTCCCCGGCGTCGAGGTCCACGAGCACCGCGGTGTGCTCGTCGAGACCGAGGACGGCGGTGCCCGGCGGCAGCTCCCGCTCCAGGCGCGACAGCCGTCGCTCCCCCAGGTAGCAGTAGCGGGTGTCGTGGGTGCCGCCCTCGGCGTTGTCGAAGTGCGGGATCACGACCACCCGCAGCCCGAGCGGCTCCAGCAGGTCGAGCCCCGGCCGCCAATGGGGCTCCGCCCCGACCTTGTAGATCTCGTACACCGGGACCGTCGCCACCCCGGCCGTGCAGGCCGCCGCCGAGGCGAGAACCGTCGCTCCCTGCCGGGCCCGGATGCGGGCCCGCAGGTCGCCGCCCACGGGCCCCTCGCTCCAGCGGTCCAGCGCGTACGTGGGGCTGCCCGGCCCGGAGAACACCCAGTCGGCGCCCGCGACGCCGTCGGCGACCCGCACCTCGAGGCCGACGCTGCGGGCGAAGTATCGGCGGGCGCGGGCGCTGATGTCGGCGCGGTTCTCCTGGAACGCGTACGGCGTGTCGAGCAGCACGGCCCGTGCCCCCGCCGGGAGGCGCCGCGCCACGGACCGGTGGACCTCCACCATGGTCGGGCTCGTCTCGCCCGACCCCATCAGCACCAGCACCCCGGGCATGGCCCCGCCGCCTCTCTCTCGCCCGTCGACACCTCGCCACAAGGGCGCTCGCGTATCTCCGGCGGTCAGCCGGTGGTGGTGACGGGAGGACACGTGGTCTCGGTTGAGACGCTCATGCTACGGGCGGGCGCCGACAACCGCCCGGCCTGCCGGCGCGCCTCCACCGTCCGGAAGAGGCGCCCGACGAGGCCGCCCGGCGGATCAGCGGGGTCGGCGTGCCCTCATCGAGCATGTGCAGGCATCGGATGGGCCGGTCCTTCGATGTGTCCGACCCGGTGGTCCTCCCGGCCGCGAGGTAGCTCCTCGGGGGATCCGCGTTGGTCCACAGCGATCATGCCGACGCCGTAGGCCGCGAGCACCATCGCCACCAGGCACAGCCGTACGGCCTGCGCGAAGTCCAGATCGAGGATCATCGGCAGCAGGCTCAGCACCATGATTCCCAGCAGCAGCCAGCCGGCCGCTTCGGCATGCGGATCCCGCACCAGGTGGAGAGCCGCGACGGCCGTGGCGAGCCAGGCCCAGCAGGCGGCGGCCAGGGGAACCAGCCAGCCCTGCGTGAGACTGAAGAGGCGGCGCCAGGTGACGGAACGCCGAGCGGACGTCTCATCCACCAGCCCGGCGATGACCAGCGCGATCAACAACGCGGCATTGACGGCGAGCAGCCACCGCACCGTCGGGAAGCCGAAGGGACCGGCCAGTTCGGCTGACCGATGCAGTATCGCCGGACCTGTGGCCGGTCGCGGCACGGGAGAAGCCGCTCGGCACTCATGCGCCGCCCAGGCCCAGTCCTCTCCCCAGGGGCATGCCGAAGGCCGGGGCGGGGGCGGGATCGTGAAACCGGGCCGGGGCGAGATCGTGACCCATGGATCCGGTGATGGTGACACACCGCCCCCTCGCCTACGGTCGGACACACGTCAACCACGCTACGTGGTGTGCGCCCCGGGTGCGCGCCGTGCCTCGGAGCCGCCCGGCAGGAACCGGGGCTCGCGGGGGTGTCAGTTGGTGGCGGGGCGCGCCGCGCGACGGCCGAGCCGCTGCATCGGCCGCTCCACGAACCGGTACGCCAGGGCGCTGACCAGCATCACCAGGGCCAGCGCTGCGGCCGCCATGACGAGCTGCACCGGCAACGGCGCGCGCCGCAGATCCCCGGTGACCTGGACGAAGTACTTCAGCAGCGGATGGTGCACCAGGTAGAGCGAGTAGCTGATCAGACCCATCCAGGTCAGCACCCGCGGCAGGCGGCGCCCGCGCAGCGCCATCGCCCCCGCGAACGTGGCCGCGGCCAGCACGATCGTGGTGATCCACACGTCCGGCTGGACCCACCACCATCCCGACCCGATCGCCCCCACCGGCGCGAGGGCCACCAGCGCGCCCGTGACGGCCACCGGCCAGAGGGGGCCGGTGCCGCGCTCCCAGCGGTAGATCGCGGTGCCCGCGAACATCACGCCGAGCACCGCGACGCCCAGCCACGGCACCCGCCCGCTCAGCACCGGCAGCGCCACCGCCATCAGGCCGAGGACACAGGCGCCGGCCGTACGGAACCGGCCCGAGACGACGCACGCGAGCCCGGCGGCGAAGACGGCGCCCGAGGCGTACGGGACCCAGCTGCCCGTCGCCACCGGGCCCGCGAGCGCCAACCCGACCGCGACCGAGAACCCGGCGAACAGCACGGCCAGCAGCCCGCTGCGCTCGTGCGTCCGCATCACGAACAGCGCGGTCACGAGCAGGTAGAACACCATCTCGTACGAGAGCGTCCACATGGTGTCGGCGACGCCGCCCACGCCGACGACGTCCAGCAGCATGGTCGCGTGCGCCGCCACCGCCGACCCGTCGCGCGGCACCTCCGCGCGCACCGGCACCCACCAGGCCAGCCCGACCACCAGGGCCGCGACGGCCAGGTACAGCGGGTAGAGCCGGAAGGCCCGGCTGACCCAGAAGCGGCGCAGGTCGCCGTGCCGCTCCAGCGAGGCCGGGATGATGTAGCCGCTGACCAGGAAGAACACGAGGATGCCGTACACGCCGAGGCTGAACCAGTACGGGCGCAGCGACGGCAGGAACCAGGGGAGCATGTGCTCGGCGACCACGGCCATCGCGCCCACGCCGCGCAGCGCGTCCAGCCAGGCGAGCCTGTGCTCCCCGTGCGCGGCGTTCCCGTCCGCGGGGTCCCGGACGTCCTCGCGGGCCGCGAGGGACGGGGCAGGCTGGTCTGAGGCGGCGGAGGACACCCGCCCCAACCTACCCGCACCGCATCAGGTGATGCGATGCGTATGGAGAGGGGCGTGGTGGTCGACGTCCGCGGGCCCGTGGGGGTCGGTGTGGACCGTGGCGGCCCGCAGCCGCGGCACATCGTGGATGAGCCGGTGCTCCGCCTCCACGGCCAGCGCGTGCGCCCGCACCAGCGTCAGGTCGTGGTCCACGAGGATGTCCACCTCGGCGTGCAGGGCGTGGCCGATCCAGCGCAGCCGGACGGAGCCGACCGCGCGCACCCCCTCGACGGTCCTCAGCACGGCCTCGGCCTGGTCCACGAGGGCGGGGTCGACGGCGTCCATGAGCCGGTGGTAGATCTCCCGGGCGGCGTCGCGCAGCACGAAGCAAATGGCGGCGGTGATGAGCAGGCCGACGAGCGGGTCGGCGATCGGGAACCCCAGCGCCGACCCGCCCGCGCCGAGCAGCACCGCCAGCGACGTGAACCCGTCGGTCCTGGCGTGCAGGCCGTCGGCCACCAGCGCGGCGGAGCCGATCTCCCGGCCCACCCTGATCCGGTAGCGGGCGACCCACTCGTTGCCGAGGAAGCCCACCACGCCCGCGGCGGCCACCCATCCGACCGCGCGCAGGTCCTGCGGGCCGGCCAGCCGCCGGATCGCCTCGTACCCGGCCACCGCGGCCGAGAGGGCGATGACGACGACGATGGCGATGCCGGCGAGGTCCTCGGCCCGGCCGTACCCGTAGGTGAAGCGGCGGTTGGCGGCGCGGCGGCCGAGCGAGAACGCGATGGCCAGCGGCACGGCGGTGAGCGCGTCGGCCACGTTGTGCAGGGTGTCGCCGAGCAGGGCGACCGAGCCGGACATGACGACGATGACGGCCTGGACGGCGGCGGTGGCCATGAGCACGGCGAACGAGGCGGCCAGCACCCGCAGCCCCCGGCTGCTGCCCTCCAGGGCGGCGTCGGTCTTGTCGGCGCTGTCGTGGCTGTGCGGGGCGGCGGCGTGCCACAGGCGCGACAGCACGCCCCGCGCCCTCCCCCGCCGGGCAGCGGACCCATGCCCGTGGCCGTGCCCGTGGCCATGTCCGTGATCGGAGCCGGATATGGGCCCGTCCCCGTGGGCTTCCGCATGGCCGGAGGTGTGCCCGTGCCCGTGCCCGTGCCCGTGCCCGTGCGCCTGCTCCCCGCCGGCAGGGTGACCGGACCCGTCCGGATGGGCGTGCGGTTCGCCGGGGTGCCGTGGTCCGGACATGGCCCTCCTCACCCGCATGACGTCGCGTCCGGCCGAGTATGCCCGCCGCCCGCCCGCGCGAACATCCCCTCGCCCCCTACCAGCCGATCCGGCCCTTGCCGGAGACGAGGGCGCGGGCGATGACCAGCCGCTGCACGTCGTTCGTGCCCTCACCGATGGCCATGAGCGGCGCGTCCCGGTAGAGCCGCTCCACCACGAACTCCTGGGAGTAGCCGTAGCCGCCGTGGATCCGCATGGCCTCCAGCGACGCCTTCAGCGCCACCTCGGAGGCGAAGTACTTGGCCATGCCCGCCTCCATGTCGACGCGCCCGCCGTCGTCCGCCCGGGAGGCGGCCCAGTAGGTGAGCAGGCGGGCCGCCTGGATCTCGGTGGCCAGGTCGGCGAGCTTGAGCTGGATGGCCTGGAAGTCGGCGATCGGCTGCCCGAACGCGGTGCGCTCGCGGGCGTAGGACAGCGCGGCGTCGTAGGCGGCCTGGGCGACCCCGACCGCGCGGGCGGCGATGTTGACCCGGCCCGTCTCCAGCCCGCCGAGCACCTGCTGCATGCCGCGCCCCTCGACGCCGCCGAGCAGCGCCGACGCCGGCACGCGCACGCCGTCGAGCACGACCTCGCACGTCTCGGTGCCCTTGTAGCCCAGCTTGGGCAGGTCGCGGCTGATCGTGAAACCGTCGGCCGACGGATCGACGAGCAGCACGGACATGCCCTTGTGCGCCGGCTCGGTGACGGACGTCTTGACCAGCACGGGCAGCGGGTCGGCGTGGCGGGCGTTGGTGATCCACGTCTTGGTGCCGGTGACGACGTAGTGGTCGCCGTCGCGTACGGCCCGCGTCCGGATGCCCTGCAGGTCGGTGCCCGCGGCGGGCTCGGTGAGCGCGATGCCGGTGCGGCGGGCGCCGGTGGCCAGGTCGGGCAGGTGGAGGCGTTTCTGCTCGTCGGTGCCGTGGCGGGCGATCATCCAGCAGGCGATCGTGTGCGAGCCGAGGATGCCGGCGACGCCCATCCAGCCGCGCGCGATCTCCTCGAAGACGAGCGCGAACGACACCATGTCGGCCCCCAGCCCGCCGTACTCCTCGGGCACGGACAGGCCGAACAGCCCCATCCGGCGCATCGTGTCCACGATCTCGGTGGGATAGCGGCCGGAGTGCTCCCACTCGGTCGCGACCGGCACGATCTCCTTGTCGACGAACGCCCGGAGCGTCTCCCGGAAGGCCCGCTGCTCGTCGGTCAGCTCGAAGTCCATCTGCCGCTCCTCCGTGAGAGCCGCGCGGCCCGGCCGGACGGCCGATCCGCGCACGGCTGCGCCGCTCACGCTAATGATCCGCCGTTTTCCGGGTCAACGCCCCGGACCGTACGGTACGCCGCCCCGGGGACGGGCTTCTTCGGCGCAGGGACGTCCTCAGCGCAGGGACAGGGCGGACACCACGTCCACGATGCGGGCGGCGCGCTCCACCTCGGCGCGGTGGAAGCCGGGGCCTTCGGAGCGGGCGACCACCACGTGCATGTCGTGGGCGGAGACCGGCAGCAGCATGAGCCGCAGCTTCTCGGAGACGCGCGTGGCGGCGCGCAGGGGCGGCTCGTCCAGGTCGAACGCGGCGGGGGCGGACAAACTGGCGTGCCGCACCTCGCCGCCGGACATCGCCAGCGACCACTCGGCCCCGCACAGCCCCGGCAGCGCGTCCACCAGCGTCGCGAAGGCGCGCCCCGGCTCTGCCGCGACGTGCATGAGCAGGTCGTAGTCGGGCGCGGAGCCCGGCACCTCCCTGGTCGTCCAGACGCCCTCGATCCGGATCCCCGGCACAGCGGACAGCCGGTCGCGGACCTCGTCCGTCGTGGCGGCCCCCGGCCAGGACACGGTGAAGTCGTCTACGGCCCGCCCGGACTCGCGTTCGAGCACGGTCACCTGCAGGATGTCGGCGCCCAGGGCGCCGAGCGCCCGCGCCACCTGGCCGAGCGCCCCCGGCCGGTCCGGCAGCGACACCCTCAGTCGCAGCAGCATCGGTGCCCTCCTTTCCAGGGCTCCCACAGTGCCGCGCCAAGGTTTCGCGGATGTTTTAGGGATATGTCACGCATGCTGCGGTTATATCCCAATCACCTGGTCCGGAGCAGGTTGGTCAGGCAGCCTTTGCCCCCAGCCGCCTGCACCTTTCCGCCGACCGGCCGGGCGGAGATGGCTCCGCCCGGCAAGCCGGCGAGGCCGTCAGGCGAAGACGTCCTGCTGGTAGCGGCCCTGCTCCTCCAGGGACGCCAGCCACGCCTCGCCGTCACCGCCCGTCCGCTCCCGGTGGATGCCGGCCAGGACCCGCCGGACGGCGGGCGCCATGCGCAGCCCGTCGCCGCAGACGTACACGTGCGCCCCGGCCTCCAGCAGCTCCCACACGCGGTCGGCCTCGGCGGCCACGGCGTCCTGGACGAATTTGTGCGGATGCCCCGGCACGGCCGAGAACGCCTCGTGCACCCGGACGTGCGGCGCGGCGGCCCAGCCCGCCAGCTCCTCCCGGTACAGCCAGTCGTGCTCGGGGTGGCGGCACCCGGTGAACACCTCGACCGCCCCGCTCGCCCCGCTCAACGCCCGCTCCTCCAGGAAGCCGCGCAGCGGCGCGAACCCGGTGCCCGGCCCGACCAGGATCACCGGCGTCTCCGGGTCGTCCGGCAGCCGGAACGGCGGCGCGGGCACCCGGACGTAGCCGTAGAACGTCTCACCGGGGGCGAGCCCGGCCAGGTAGGCCGAGCACATGCCCTGATAGCGGCCGCTGCCGGACCAGGCGGGCCCCTCGACGAGCCCGACGGTGATCCGCACCCGGCCCGGCTCGGCCAGCGGCGAGGACGACACCGAGTAGTACCGCGGCTTGATCGGCCCCGCCATCTCCAGGAACGCCGCCAGCGGCAGCTCGATCGCCGGGAACCGCTCCAGCAGCGCCAGCGGCGACAGCCGCTTGGCGAGGATCTCGTCGGCGTAGTCGGCGGTCAGCGCGGTGAGCTGCCCGCGCGTCCATGGGCAGGAGGTGTGCGCCGCCAGCGCCTCCAGGTCGGCGCGGGTGGCGACCTCCTGGAGCTCGGCGAACTCGGTCAGCAGCAGCCCCGCCGTGACCGGCCGGTCCACCGGCAGGTGCGTGCCGCCCCTGGCGCGCAGCCGTACGACCTGCTCACGCGGCACGCGCAGGCAGCGCAGCGCCCATTCGACCAGCTCGGGGTCGTTCTTGGCGAAGACGGCCAGGTGGTCGCCGGCGGAGTAGGTGACGCCCTCGGGCAACTGCGCGACGAGGGAGCGGACGCCGGGCCGGGGCGCCTCCACCGAGAAGTCCCAGAGCCCGGCCGGGTCGCGGGTCAGCTCCTCGTTGGACACGACCGTGAGCGGGAAGGCCCGCTCGGACACCACGGCGGGCCGCACCTCGGCCTCCGTCAGCACGTCCAGCTCGTAGCGGGGGCCGGCGTCCGCGGCCGACGCGCTGTACTCCTCGGCCAGGGCCGCCCACAGCGTCGCGGTCCAGGCGGACACGTCGCCGTCGAAGTCACCGTCGGCGTCGGCCTCGCCCCGCTCGACCAGCGGCACGGCGCCGGCGGCGGTGAGCTTGTCGTAGGCGCGGCGCGGGAAGTCCTGGTACGTGGGCCACTGGGTGTTGCCGCAGCCGAGCACCGCGAGCCGCACCCCCGACAGGTCGGGCAGCGTCGTGCGGGCGTCGAAGCGCTGGGCGTTGTCCGGGGCCTTGCCGTTGTAGGAGGAGGCGACGACGACGAGCAGGCCCTCGCGGGGCGGTTCGAGGTCGTCGAGGGCGGTGAGCGTGGTGGCGAAGCCGGACCGGCCGGCCCGCTCGGCCAGGCGCTCGGCGATGTCGGAGCAGGTGCCGAGGTTGGAGCCGTAGGCGACGGTGAGCGGCACGCCGGTCACGGCGATCTCCTGCCCCTCGTCCCGCTCCTCCGCCTGCGCCACGGGAGCCGCGCCGCTGAAGCGCTCGTGCGGGCGCCGCTCGCGCACCTGGAGCGTGAACCCCTCCGGCTTGAGGGTGAGCGTCTGCTTGATCTTCATCTTGTACGCCGCGGGGTCGGAGAGCGCGAACCGGCGCAGCAGCATGGCCAGCGTCAGCCGTGCCTCGGTGAGGGCGAACTGGCGGCCGATGCAGGCGCGCTCGCCGTTGCCGAACGGCTTGTAGGCGGCCGGGTGGTGGTCCTTCCTGCGCTCGGGCAGCCAGCGGTCGATGTCGAACTCCTCGGGCCGCTCCCACGCCTTCGGGTGGCGGTGCAGGGCCGGCAGGACGAGGGCGGCCGGGGTGCCGGCGGGCACGGGGTAGCCGCCGAGGGTGGTGTCCTCCAGCGCGGTGACGGCGAAGGCGGGGATCGGCGACCAGGTGCGCAGCGTCTCGTCGAGGACGCGCGGGATCACGTCCAGCTTCATGATCGTCTCGTACGTGGGCGGCTCGTCGCCGGGCAGCAGCCGGTCCACCTCGTCGTACGCCTGGGCCAGGGTGTGGGGGTGGCGCAGCAGGTTGTACAGGGCGAAGGACAGCAGGCCGCTCGTCGTCTCGTGCCCGGCGATGAGGAAGGTGAGCACCTGGTCGCGGATGTTCGCGTCGGACAGGCGCTCGCCGGTGAGCGGGTCGGCCGCCTCCAGCATCAGCCCGAGCAGGTCCTTGGCCCCGCCGGCCGGTCGGGCCCTGCGCTGCCGGATGACGTCCTCGACCAGCTCGCGCATGGTGGCGATGTCCTGGCGGTAGGACTCCTCGCTCCGGCGCTTGAGCTTGGTGACCACGGGGAGCTGCCGGTTGCGGATCATGGCCTCGGTCAGCGCGCCGCCCATGGCCTTCAGGAACGGGTGCAGCTCGGGCGAGCGGAACGACTCGAAGCGGTAGCCGAAGCCGGTCAGGGAGATGACGTCGAGGGTGAGCCGGGTCATGTCGTCCGACACCGGCAGGTCCTCGCCCTGGCGGGAGGCCCACGAGCCGACCAGCCGCTCGGCGATCTCCAGCATCTGCGGGTAGTACGCCTTCATGGAGCGCTGGCTGAAGGCCGGCATGAGGATGCGGTGGGCCTGCCCCCACACGGGCTCGTCCAGCTCGGCGGTGAACAGGCCGTCGCCGGAGAAGTCGCGGACGATCGACAGGGGCGGCTCGATCCGCTTGCGGAACCGGGTCTCGTCGCACAGCTCGGCCGCCATGTCGGGGTCGTAGACGAAGAGCACCCTCCGGCCGACGATGTCGAGCTGGAAGAGACCCTCGTCGTACCTGCCCGCCAGCTCGGTGAAGTGCGCCATCGGCGAGTGCGCGGGGATCTGCAGCGTGTTGCCCAGGAACGGCAGACCGGACGGTGAGGGGATCTCCTTCATCAAACTCTCCCTGTGTCGTCGCCTCACAAAGCAGCCATACACCGTATGGCTATCGCTAGCATACGCCGTATGGCTGTCAGTGCGCGCAGGGGCGCCCCCCTGAGTCCCGAGGAGATCTACTCGACGGCGCTGCGCCTGGTGGAGGAGGGCGGCGTGGACGCGCTGTCGATGCGCAAGCTCGCCGCCGCCCTCGACGTGAATCCCATGTCGCTGTACCACCACGTCGAGAACAAGACGGCGCTGATCGCCCAGATCTGCCGCACCATGGCGGGGCGGCTGGAGCTGCCCGTCCAGACCGGGGAGTCCTGGCAGGAGCGGCTGCGCCGGCTGGCCCACGCCTACCGGCGGCTGGTCTCCACGTACCCGTCGCTGTGGACGTACATCCACACCCACCCGGAGGTGGTCGCCACGCACGAGGGCGGGTTGTGGGACGTCCTCTTCCCGATCATGGCCGAGGCCGGGGTGCCGGAGGAGGAGCGCACGCGCACGGCCGATGTGCTCCACGGCTTCGTGACGGGCCTCATCCTGACGGAGCAGCAGGGGCACATCGGCCGGGACGACCCGGAGGAGGTGGCCCGGACCTTCGAGACGGCCATCGACATGATCATCCGCGGCCTCCCCCACCGCTGAGGTCTTCAGGCTCCCCGCTCGCCGCGGCCGGTGGTCAGGGCTGGTAGGCGCCTGCCGCCGGTGGGGAGGACAGGGGCTTGCCGGTGATGTCCGTGGTCAGGGCCGTGCCGCCGAACCAGGCGGCCGACAGCGGCAGGCCGCGGCCGAGCGCCGGGGAGCCCGGGCGCAGCCGCAGGTCGGTGCGCGAGACGAAGCGCGGGTCGGCCATGACGGTCCCCGGGCCGCGCCGGAAGCGGGCCGTGCGGCCCTCGTAGACGCTGCCCGCCTCGTCGGCGCCCTTGCCGTCCTCGAAGCCGGCCTGGCCGCCCACCCGGACCGCGTTGTTGCGCAGCCGCAGGATCGACGGGGAGCAGCCGCCGTGGCAGGACCAGCCGAGGGTGCGCGGGCCCGGCAGGTACACCGAGTTGTGCACCGCGACCGTGCCGAGCACCGGCCCCACCACGTGCCGGGGGCCGCGGGTGACGAGGAAGGAGCTCTGCGGCAGGGAGGAGGTGACGACGTTGAAGGCGTACACGTTGCCCGTGGCGGTCTTGCCCTTCGTCGCGCCCAGCTCGGTGAACGTCTCGTTGTCGTGGGCGCGGTTGTAGGTGACGCGGTTGCGGTCGCCGTCGAAGATCTCGACGGCCGCGCCGTCCATCCGGTAGTCGTGGCTCGGCGCGTTGCTGCCGGTGATCGTGTTGCCGGTGACGAGGTTGTCGTCGCCGTTGACGAGGATCCCGAACGCCCCGGAGTCGTTGTCGGGGGCGTCGTCGTTGACGCTCATCCTGTCGTTGTCCTTGAGCGTGCTGTCGCGCACGACGTTGCGGGAGCCGGTCGGGGTGATCCAGATGCCGGCGATGTTGCGGTCCGCCTGCACCCCCACCAGGTGGTTGCCGTCGCCGCCGACCTCGAAGCCGGCCCACTGGCACCGGGAGGCGCGCAGGCCGCTGACGCGCCAGTGGTCGCCGCTGACGACCACGCAGTTGCCCTCCTGGCCGCTGATCGTGGCGAGGGGGCCCTGGCCGTACGGCTGGACGACGATGGGCCGGGCGGCCGTGCCCTCGGCGGACAGGGTGAGGGTGCCGGTCCACCGGCTGCCCCGCTTGACGCTGATCGCGTCTCCGGGCTTCAGGTCGGCCGCGTTGACCTTGTCGAGGGACTTCCACGGGGCGGTGGCGCTGGTGCCGGCGGCGGAGTCGTCGCCCTTGCCGGAGTCGACGTAGTACGTCGTCCCCGCCGCGACGGCGGCGGCCGCGGGCGGGAGCACCGGCACGGCGGGTGCGGCCGGCAGGCCGGGCAGCAGGGACGCCAGGACGGTCACCGAGGACAGGTTCACGCTCACCACGCCTAGAAGTTGAACGCTCACACAGGGAGAGCGCCCAACGTATCTGCTCGCCGCGCCAGACGCCAGATCCTCAGGGCCGGCCCGCCGCCCGGGATCGCGTTCGTGTCCGAAGTGTTGTAGACGGGGGTCGCCGGCCCCGGCAGGGGCAGCGGCTCGCCCGGCGCCCGGCGGGCGCTCACCAGGAGGGTCTCGGCCTCGGTCTCGCGGGCGAACACCAGATGGTCCGCGTCGGCGTGCAGCCAGCGAAGGCCGCCGCGCCGCAGCGCCGGCTCGGCGCGGCGCAGCCCGAGCAGCTCCCGGTACGCCGCGAGCGTGGCGAGATCCTGGTCGGCCGGCCGGTTCCACGGCATGGGGGTGCGCGCGTGCTCGCCGTTGACGCCGGTCAGCCCGAACTCGCTGCCCGCGAACACCATCGGCGTGCCCGGCAGCGTGGCCTGCAGGCCGAGGGCCACCAGGTGACGCTCGCGGGAGCCGGTGACGGTGCGGATCCGCGGCGTGTCGTGCGAGTCGAGGATCTGCCAGGAGTGGACGAGGGAGCGCCACGACATGTGCGCGGCGAACGTCCGGACCGTGGCGAGGGCCGCCGTGCCGGCGCGCGAGGGGACGCCGCCGGGCACGCCGAGGAAGTGGGCGAGGTCGAGGCCGGGGTCGCGCAGCCAGGTCCAGACGGGGCGGGTGAAGCCGCCGTAGTTCATGGTGCCGTGCCAGCCGTCGCGGTCGAGGTCGGCGGAGGCGTCGTGGGAGTGCTCGGCGATGAGCGCCGCCCCGGGCCCCGCCTCGCGGCGCAGCAGCGCCGCGACCTCGTGCGTGTGGTCGTCGGCCCCGAAGCGCCCGGTCATGTTGGCGACGTCCACCCGCCATCCGTCGAGCGGGCCCAGCCATCTCCTCAGCGTGGCCGGCACCCGGGAGCGGACGAGCTCGCTGCCCCAGTTGAGCTTGGGCAGCGTCTTGACCCCGAACCACGCCTCGTAGTCGCCGGTGTCGGGGTCGAAGTAGAACATCTCGCGCTCGGGCGCGTTCACGTCGGACACCGCGGCGGTGAACCACGGGTGCGCGTCTCCGCAGTGGTTGGTGGTGATGTCGCCGAGCAGCCGCATGCCGTGCCCGTGCAGCGCGTCCGCGAGCCTGCCCAGCGCCTCGTCGCCGCCGAGCAGCGGGTCGACCCGGTCGAAGGCGGCGGCGTCGTAGCGGTGGTTGGAGCGGGCCGGGAAGATCGGTGTGAGGTAGACCGTGTCGGCGCCCAGGGCCCGGACGTGGTCCAGGTGCCGGACGACGCCGTCGAGGTCGCCGCCGTAGAACTGCTGGGAGGTGCCGGGGCCCTCCGGGATGACCGGGTCGCGGTCCCAGTCGCGTGGCAGCGCCCACCCGGGCAGCGGCCGGGACGCGCCGGAGCGGCCGAAGCGGTCGGGGAAGATCTGGTAGACGATCGCGTCGGCCATCCAGGGCGGCGGCGGCTCGTGGGAGACGAGCCGGAAGTCGCCGGCGTCGGTCACGTCGTGCGCGGCGAGCCCGCCGGCGGTGAGCCACGCCTGGCCGCCCGGGGTGTGCAGCAGGAAGCGGTAGCGGGTGACCGGGTTGACGGCGGCGATCTCGGCGCGCCACCACACGTCCTGGCGCCCGTACCCGGTGACGTCCGAGGACGTCCTCAGCTCGTCGACGGCCGCCTCGGTGTAGCGGGGCTCGCCGTCGTACACCGTGCGGACGTGCACGCCGGTGACGGCGGCGGAGCGGGGGGCACGGACCCAGACCGTCACCGGGGAGCCCGGCGACGGCGTGAGGTCCGACACGTAGAGCGCGGAGCCGTCGTGGTGCGGCTCCCCGGCGAGACACAGCATGCGCCTACCCCTTCACGGCTCCGGCGGTGAGGCCCGAGACGATGAACTTCTGCAGCCAGAGGAACACGCCGACGGTCGGGATCGCGGTGATCAGCGTGCCGGCGGCGAACATGCCGAAGTTGGCGTTGCGCTGGTCGCCGGCGATCATGCCGTACATGCCGACGGCGAGCGTCTTGCTCGCCGGGTCGCGCAGGAACACGCTGGCCATGATGAACTCGCTCATGATCCCGATGAACGCGAGCAGCCCCGTCACCGCGAGGATGGGGGTGACCAGCGGCAGGATGACCCGCCAGAAGATCTGCGCGTGCGTGGCCCCGTCGACCGTGGCCGCCTCGTCGAGCTCCTTCGGCACGGTGTCGAGGAAGCCCTTCATCAGCCACGTGTTCGCGCCCAGCGCGCCGCCCAGGTAGAGCAGCATGAGGCCCCACACCGTGTCGAAGCCGAACGCCGGGTACAGCTCGGTGACCCGCGTGAAGATCATGAAGATCGTCACGATGGCCAGGAACTGCGGGAACATCTGGATGAGCAGCAGCGACAGCAGCCCGACCCGGCGCCCGCTGAAGCGCATCCGGCTGAAGGCGTAGGCGGCCATCATCGACAGCAGCAGGCTGGCGAACGAGGCGGCCAGCGCGATGAACACCGAGTTGAGGAACCACCGGGCGAACGGGTACCGGTCGTTGGTGAACAGGGCGGCGAAGTTGCCGAGACTCGCCCCGTTCGGCAGCAGGTCGGTGGAGGCGAGCGTGCCGAGCGGGTTGATCGCCGCCGACACCACGAACATGATCGGCACCAGGGCGAACACGCACACGAGCAGCACGAAGCCGTGCCTGAGCGCGAGCTTCACGCGTAGACCTCCTCCTGCTTGCGGGTCCGGCGGAAGGCCACCGCCGAGATGACCGCCACGAGCGCGAAGATGAACACCGAGATGGCCGCCGCGAACCCGAACTGCGCGCCGCCCGCCCCGAACGCCAGCCGGAACGTGTAGGTGATGAGCAGGTCGGTCGCGCCGACCTGCGGGCTCTCGGCGGGGAACGGCCCGCCCTCGCTGGTGAGCTGGATCGCGTTGAAGTTGTTGAAGTTGAACGCGAACGACGAGATGAGCAGCGGCGTGAGCGCCACCAGCAGCAGCGGCAGCGTCACCTTGCGGAACCCGTACCAGGGCGAGGCCCCGTCGATGGAGGCCGCCTCGGTCAGCTCACGCGGGATCGCCTGGAGCGCGCCGGTGGTCACCAGGAACATGTACGGGAAGCCGAGCCACAGGTTGACCAGGATGACGGCCGCGCGGGCCGTGCCGCTCTGGCCGAGCCAGTCGACGTTCAGCCCGAGGAGCTGGTTGATCAGGCCGAAGTCGCGGTTGAACATGTCACGCCACACCATCAGCATCGCGAAGGACGGCATGGCGTACGGCAGGATCAGCATGATCCGGTAGACGCCCGTGCCCCGCATGCGGGGATGGTGCAGCGCGAGCGCCACGCACATGCCGAGCACGAACGTGCTGACGACCGAGACCAGCGCGAACACCACGTTCCAGCCGAAGACGCCGAGGAAGTAGCCGGAGATGGTGGGGTCGGTCACCACCCGGGTGAAGTTGCCGAACCCGACGTTCACCTGCCAGCCCTGCGCCAGGTGCTCGCCCTTGGCGTTGACGAAGTAGCCGCGCGCCTCGTCGGCCTTCCAGGGGCCGCCCTCGCCGTTGACGCAGTCGCAGGCGGCGTCGTAGGTGAGCGCGGACCTGCCCTCCACGGCGCGGCTCAGCCCGTTGGCCTTGATCACCCCGCCGGAGGTGGGGACGGCCAGCGCGGAGATCTCCTGCCCGCGGGCGGCGGCCTCGGGGGCCTTGAGCACGGTGAAGCCGGGAGCCTGGAGGACCTTGCCGGTGATGCCGAGCCGCGCTCCGGTCACGGGGGCCAGTCCCTGGCCGGAGCCGGCCTGCACCCGCTTGGTCTTGGGGTCCACGAGGAGGAACACCAGCTCGCCGTCGCGCAGCGCCGCGGTCAGCGCGTACTCGGGCGAGCCGGGGGCCTGCCGCACGGAGCCGGTCTCGATGGCGGTGACCGCCGCCTGCATGTCGCCGCGGTGCCCGTCGCCGAAGTTGGTGAAGGCGGTGCTCACCGTGTACAGGACGGGGAACACCTGGAAGGCGATCAGGCAGATGGTGCCCGGGACGAGGTATTTCGCGGGGACGAAGCGGCGGGTCAGGTAGAGGTAGGCGATGCCCGCGCTCGCCAGGCAGAGCAGCGTGAGCGAGGCCCACGCCTCGGCGGCGAGCAGCGGCGGCACGGCGTAGAGCAGGATCGCGGCCGCCACGGCCAGCACCGCGATCCTGCTCACCACGTACGTCGTGGTGATCTCCCGGCGTGGCCGCGGACCCCTGCGGGTGTCCGCGGCCACGCGCGTGTCCTGCGTCATGACGTCAGTTCTTGAGCGAGCCGTCGATGGTCTTCTGCGCCGCCGCGGCGGCCTTGGCGGGGTCGCCGCCCTTGACGACCGAGGCCTCGGCGATGCCGAAGGGCTCCCAGATGGCCGCCATCTCGGGGATGGCCGGCATCGGGAAGCCGTCCTTGCCGGCGTCCATGAACTTGCCGGCGTCGGCGTCGGTGGCCTGGACCTCCTGCAGCGCCGCGGTCAGCGCCGGCGGGCGCGGGTCGGCCGCGTAGAGCGCCTTGGCGACGTCCTTGTTGGTCACGTAGTTGGTGACGAACTCCTGCGCCAGCGTCTTGTTCTTGCCCTTCGCGGCGACGAAGAACGACTGCACGCCGACGAACGGGGTGGCCGGCTTGCCGCCCTTGAACGGCGGGACGGGCGTGATGTCGTAGGAGAAGCCGCCCTTCTTCACATCGCCCATGGCCCACGGGCCGGAGACGAGGAAGGCGCACTTCTTGGCGGCGAAGCTCGGGATGTAGTTCTCGTTGGTGATGGAGGTCTTGAGCGCCCCGTCGCCCTTCTCGCCGAGCTCCTTCAGCTTGCCGAACGCCTTGACCGAGTCGGGCGAGCCGACCAGCACCTTCTTGGCGTCGGGGTCGCCGGTGGCCGTCGCGCCGAACAGGGCGCCGCCGCCTGAGGCGAAGATCGGGTAGGAGTGGAAGGCGTCGCCCTTCTGCGCGACCGGCAGGCAGAGCACCTCCTTGACCTTGCCCGCGGCCTTGAGCTCCTTGCCCTTGGCGACGAGGTCCTCGAGGGTGGCGGGCGCGTCGGGCGCGAGCTCGGTGTTGCGGATCAGGGCGATGTTCTCCACCGCGTACGGCGCGGCGTACACCTGGCCGTTGAAGGTGACGGCCTTCATGGCGATCTCGGGGAAGGCGGCCTTCTGCTCCTCGGTGAGGTTGACCGGGTCGATGGCGCCGTTCTGGACGAGGTTGCCGATCCAGTCGTGCGCGCCGACCATGATGTCGGGGCCGCTGCCCTGCTGGGAGGCGGTGAGGAAGACCTGCTGGTTGTCCTTGCTGATCTCCTTCACCTCGACGGTCACGCCGTTCTCGGTGCCGAACTGCTCGGCGAAGGGCTTGAGCGCCTTGACCCGGTTGGGGTCGGCCCAGATCACGAGCTTGCCGCCCTGGGCGGCGGGCGCGGTGGCGCCGCTCGACCCGGTGGGCGCCGAGGAGGGGGCGGCGGCCGGCTCGCCGCCGCCGCAGGCCGACACGGCCATCGCCAGGGCGGACAGGGCCGCCACGTGTGCCGCCGCACCCAGAGCTCGCTTGCGCATGGGACCTCCAGAGGTCACGGAGGGAGCGGCGGCACGCGCGAGGTGCCGCCGCTGGAAGTCGATGTGGGCCGCGGATGAGCGGCTTATGTTTCCGGGACGTTAGCGAGACTTTGCAAGAATTGGAAGAACTTGCAAAAAGCGTTACCTGATCCAGACCCATCCTGACCCCGGCTTGACCTCCGGGCCAGCGTCCTGACCGGCAGAAGGGACGCTTCTGCAACTTTCCGCAAGTTGCGCTTGACCTCTCGTAACGCCGCAGGCCATCCTGCATCGGAACGAACCACCCGGGGGAAGGACGACCATGGGCACCACGCCGCATTCGCTGCCGAACGACGCACCGCCCACTGGGCCGCCGGCCGCCGGCGACGACTGGTGGCGGGACGCCGTCGTCTACCAGGTGTATCCCCGCAGCTTCGCCGACGACGACGGCGACGGCATGGGCGACCTGCCCGGCGTGCGCCGGCGGCTGGGCTACCTGAGCGAGCTGGGCGTCGACGCCCTCTGGCTGAGCCCCTTCTACACCTCGCCGCAGGCCGACGCCGGCTACGACGTGGCCGACTATCGCGGCGTGGACCCCATGTTCGGCACGCTGGCCGACTTCGACGCGCTGGTCGCCGACGCCCACGCGCTCGGCATCCGCGTCATCGTGGACCTCGTCCCCAACCACTCCTCCGACCGGCATCCGTGGTTCCAGCAGGCGCTGCGCGGCGAGCGCCGCGACCGCTACATCTTCCGCGACTCCCCCAACGACTGGGAGTCGGTCTTCGGCGGCCCCGCCTGGACCCAGGTCGAGGACGGGCAGTGGTACCTCCACCTGTTCGCGCCCGAGCAGCCGGACCTCAACTGGGACCACCCCGAGGTGCGGGCCGAGTTCCGCGACATCCTGCGCTTCTGGCTGGACCGCGGCGTCGACGGCTTCCGGGTCGACGTGGCCCACGGCATGATCAAGGACGACGGGCTCCCGGACGTCGGGCCGAAGGAGGGCCGCCAGGTCGAGCTGCTCGGCGACGAGCGGGTGCCGTACTTCGACCAGGACGGCGTCCACGACATCTACCGCGAGTGGCGGCCGATCCTCGACTCCTACCCGGGCGGCCGGATGGCGGTGGCCGAGGCGTGGGTGTCGTCGCCGGAGCGGCTGGCCCGCTACGTCGGGCCCGACGAGCTGCACCAGGCGTTCAACTTCGACTTCATGATGGCCGACTACCACGCCAAGTCGTTCCGCACGGTCATCGAGAAGTCGCTGGCGGAGGCCGAGCTGGTCGGCGCGCCCACCACGTGGGTGCTGTCCAACCACGACAAGCCCCGCCACGTCACCCGGCACGGCGGCCTGGCCCGCGCCCGCGCCGCGACGCTGCTCATGCTGGCGCTGCCCGGCTCCGCCTACCTCTACAACGGCGAGGAGCTCGGGCTGCCCGAGGTGCTCGACCTGCCCGACGAGCTGCGCCAGGACCCCGCGTTCAAGCGCAGCGGCGAGAGCCGGGACGGCTGCCGCGTGCCGCTGCCGTGGACCACCGCGCCGGGCTGCGGCTGGCGCGACCCCTGGCTGCCGATCCCCGAGGAGTGGCGGGAGCTGTCGGCCGAGGCCCAGCAGGACGACCCGGACTCGACCCTGAGCCTCTACCGGGCGGCCCTGCGGCTGCGCAAGCGGCATCCGGCGCTGGGCGGCGGCGTCCTGCGCTGGCTGGAGTCCTCCGTGCTGGACGCGCGTGAGGACGTGCTGGCGCTGGAGCGCTCGCCCGGGCTGGCCGTCGTGCTCAACACCGGCGAGGAGCCGGTCACGCTGGCGGAGCTGGGGCTTTCGGGCGAGGTCCTGCTGTCCAGCGGCCCCCAGCCGGACCCCCGCGCGGTGGCCCCGGACACCACGATCTGGCTGGCGCTCACCAGCTGACCGGACGTGAGCGCCGGACGTGAGCGCCCGTCGTGAGCGCCGGACGTGAGCGCCGGACGTGAGCGCCGGACGTGAGCGCCGGACGTGAGCGTTGGGGGAATCTTTCCCTTCGCACGACTTCCGGCGGTTGTCACGGTTAGTAGCCTCGGGGCGTGTCCCGCAACTGGGCGCGCTCCCTGCGCGGGCGTGTCACGCTCGTCGCGACACTGATCGCCGCGATCCTGCTGGTCCCGGTCGGCATCGGGGCGGTCACCGTGACCCGCACCTGGGTCGCGGCCAGCGTGGCGACGGACACCCGTAACACGGCCGAGCGGATCGCAGCGGAGACCCGCGACGGCACACAGTGGCGCGGCGGCAGGGTCGCGGCGCTGGATCCGACCGTGCCGCTCATCCAGATCGTCGCCCCGGACGGCACCATCACGGCGGTCAGCGACGCGGCGCTCGCCATGCCGCGCCTCACCGACGTGTGGCCCACCCCGGACAACCGCGTCATCAGCACCACGCGCTGCCTCCCCAAGGTGTGCCTGCACCTGACCGCCGTCCGCGTGTCGCCCGCTGCGAACTCCAGCGTCGTGTACGCGGGGCGGCGGGCGCCGGGCGTGCTGGCCGGGCACACCCTGGAGACGGTGACCTCGATCGAGATCCTGATCCTCATCGCGCTCACCGGCTGGGCCACGTGGACGATCATGGGCCGCGCGCTGCGCCCCGTGGCGGCCATGCGCGCCCAGCTCGACGAGATCAACGCCAGCGACCTGAGCCGCCGGGTGACGCAGCCGACCCGGGACGACGAGCTGGCCGGGCTGGCCGCCTCCATCAACGGGACGCTGGCGCGCCTGGAACGCTCGGCCCACCAGCAGCGCCAGTTCGCCTCCGACGCCTCCCACGAGCTGCGCACCCCCATCGCCGGGCTGCGCGCCCAGCTCGAAAGCGCCCAGCTCTATCCGGACGACACCGACCTCGACGCGCTCGTGTCCAGCGCGCTGCGCGACACCGACCGGCTGGAGGCGATCATCACGGACCTCCTGCTGCTGGCTCGGATCGGCTCGCGCGTGGACGCGGCGATGGAGCGGGTGGACCTCGGCGAGCTGGTCCGCGAGGAGCTGTCCGTCCGCAACGACAAGATCCCGGTACGGCTGGCCGCCGAGGACGGCGTGATCGTCAACGGCGTCCGGCTCCAGCTCTCCCGCGTGCTGACGAACCTGCTGGACAACGCCGCGCGGCACGCCGACCGCTACATCAGGGTGTCGGTGGAGCCCCAGGACGGGCTGGCCGTCCTGGCGGTGGAGAACGACGGCGCGGAGATCGCCGAGGACGACCGCGAGCGGATCTTCGAGCGGTTCACCCGCCTGGACGCGGCGCGCAGCCGCGACGCGGGCGGCACCGGCCTGGGACTGGCGATCGCCCGCGACGTGGCGGTGGCGCACGGCGGGGCGCTCACGGTCGAGGACTGCCAGGGCGGCGCCCGCTTCGTGCTGCGCCTGCCGTCGGCGGCGCGAACACCCGAGTGACATACCGGATAGAACGCGACATCAGGGGAATCAGTGGATGGAAGCCTCTGATGTCCGGAATCATGGACTCATGATGGAGCAGGCGCCGTTGGGCATTGATCCGCACGTTCCCAACGCGGCGCGGATGTACGACTACTTTCTCGGCGGCAAGGACAACTTCCAGGCCGACAGGGATCTGGCGGAGCTGGTGCTGAGCGTGATGCCCGACGTCCGCGTCGGCACCCAGCAGAACCGCGCGCTGATCGGCCGCGTGGTGAAGTACCTGTGCGACCAGGGGATCACCCAGTTCCTTGACCTGGGGTCCGGGCTGCCCGCGCAGGAGAACGTGCACGAGGCGGCCCGGCGGTACGTCCCCGACGCCCGGGTGGTGTACGTGGACAGCGACCCGGTGGTGGCGACCCATGGGCGGGCGTTGCTGGCCGAACCGGACCGCGTGGTCATGGTGCAGGCCGACGCGCGGCGGCCGGAGGAGGTCCTCGGCGATCCCAGGGTGCGGGAGCTGATCGACTTCGACCGGCCGGTGGCGCTGCTGATGATGTTCTTCCTGCACCTCGTGCCGGACGGGGACGACCCCCAGGGGTTCGTGGCCCGTTACCGGGAGGCGCTGGCGCCGGGCAGCTATCTGGCGATCTCGCACGTGGGCAGCGACACGGCGCCGGAACTGGTCAACAAGGTCGTCGAGTTCTACCGGCGGGCCAACACGCCGTTCTGCCCGCGGCCGGGCTCGGAGATCGCGGCCTTCTTCGGCGACTTCGAGCTCATCCCGCCGGGCCTGGCCACGGGGCTGGGCGAGCAGACCGGCTGGCCGTTCATCGACCCGGCCGACCGGCCGGTGATCGCCGAGGAGCTCGCCCGCATGGGGTACGCGGGCATCGGCCGCAAGCCTTAGCGCCCCGGCCGGACACCCGTGAAAGGGCGCCCGGCCAGGGGACGGACCCGTGGATCAGACCGGTGACATCTCGCGGTCGGTCTGGGCCGCCGGCGGCTCGGGCTCGCGCTCGTCGTCGTCCAGCAGCGTGGACTCGTCGAACGGGTCGCGCCCGGCCAGCACCTCCAGCGCCCGCTCCCGGTCGAAGCCGCCGGTCCACCTGCCGACCAGGACGGTGGCCACGGCGTTGCCGGCGAAGTTCGTCAGCGCCCGCGCCTCGGACATGAACCGGTCGATGCCGACGATGAGGCCCACGCCGTCCACCAGCTCGGGGCGGTGCGACTGGAGGCCGCCCGCCAGCGTGGCCAGTCCGGCGCCGGTCACGCCGGCGGCGCCCTTCGAGGCGATCACCATGAACAGCAGCAGCCCCACCTGCTCGGCGGGCTGGAGCGGCGCCCCGGTCGCCGACGCGATGAACAGCGTGGCCATGGTCAGGTAGATGGCCGTGCCGTCGAGGTTGAAGGAGTAGCCGGTCGGCACCGTGATGCCGGCCACGGTGCGGCTGACGCCCAGGTGCTCCATCTTGGCGATGAGCCGCGGCAGCGCCGACTCCGACGACGACGTGGACAGGATGAGCAGGAACTCCCGGCCGAGGTAGCGCAGCAGCGACCACAGGTTGATCCGGGCGAACACCCACAGCAGCGTGCCGAGCACCACGCCGACGAACAATGCGCAGGTGATGTAGAAGGCGGCCATGAGGACGGCCAGGCTCTTGAGCGCGTCGAGGCCGGTGGCGCCGACGAGCGCCGCGATGGCGCCGAAGGCGCCGATCGGGGCCGCCCACATGATCATGGCGAGGATGCGGAACACCAGCCGCTGGAGGTGCGCGATGGCGTTGAGGACGGGCGCGCCCTTGGCGCCCATCGCCTGGAGCGCGAAGCCGGTCAGCAGCGCCACCACCAGCGTCTGGAGCACCTGCCCCTCGGTGAACGCCGACACCAGCGTGGTCGGGATGATGCCGAGCAGGAAGTCGGCCGTGCCCGTCGCCTCGCCCTTGGCCGCCTCGGCCGCCGCGGCCTGCTTGGCGGCGTCGGTCAGGTGCAGCCCGCTGCCCGGGTCGATGAGGTTGCCGACGACCAGGCCGATGACCAGGGCTACAGTCGACATGACGAGGAAGTAGCCGAGCGCGAGCCCGCCGACCTTGCCCACGCTGGCGGCCTTGGTCACGGAGCCGACGCCGAGCACGATCGTGCAGAAGATGATCGGGCCGATCATCATCTTGATGAGGGCCACGAATCCGGTGCCGAGGGGCTTGAGCGCCAGGCCCACGTCCGGCCAGACGAATCCGACCAGGACTCCGGCCAGGACGGCCGCGATGACGGCCAGATAGAGGTAATGGGTGCGGTCACGCATGGGAGGCGCTCCAAGCGTCGGGGAGGACTCTTCTCACTTCGTGACTATGCGGCCTGTGGTGATCCACGTCACCATTGCGTAAGTTTCGTTCACCGCGTTCGTGACGGACGAGGTGAGGAGTACGGAGAGGTTCCGGATGCGACAGTGGAGCCTGGCGGGGCAGATGCTGCTCCTGCAGCTCGTCGTGGTCGCCGTGGCCGTGGCGGGCGGCGCCGTGCTGGAGTCGGTGCTGGCGCGCGAGGTGGTCAGCGGGCAGGCCGCGGCCACGTCCCAGGCCGTGGCCCTGAGCGTGGCCGCCTCCCCCGACGTGCGGGCGGCCCTGGCCGGGCCGTCGCCGACGGCCCGGCTCCAGCCGTACGCCGAGCGGGTGCGCGCGGAGACGGGCGTCGACTTCGTCACCATCATGAAGCCGGACGGCACCCGCTACACGCATCCCAACCCGGCCGAGATCGGGCGGCGCTTCCTGGGCCACACCGAGAAGGCGCTGCAAGGACACCCCTTCACCGAGACCTACACGGGCACGCTCGGCCCGTCCGTGCGCGCGGTCGTCCCGGTCCGCGCCGGCGGCTCCATCCCGGCGCTGGTCAGCGTGGGCATCAAGGAGGAGCGGGTCAGCGCCGAGCTGCTCGTGGTGCTCGTGTGGACGGGGCTGATCACGGCGCTCGCCCTCGGGCTGGGCGCGGGCGGCACGTGGCTGGTGACCTCGCGGCTGCGCCGGCAGACCCACGGGCTCGGCCCGGTGGAGCTGAGCCGCATCCACGAGCACCACGACGCGGTCCTGCACGCCGTGCGGGAGGGGCTGCTGCTGGTGGGCAAGGACGGCACTCTGACGCTGTGCAACGACGCCGCCCGCCACTTGCTCGGCCTGCCGGGCGACGCCGAGGGGCGGCACGTGGCCGGCCTCGGCCTGGCCGACGTGCTGACCAGCCGGGAGGAGCGCATCCACCTGGTCGGCGACCGCGTGCTCGCGGTCAACGGCGCGGCCAGCCGCCTCGGTACCGTCGTCACCGTACGCGACCACACGGAGCTGCAGGCGCTGGCCGGGCAGCTCGACGCCGAGCGGGGGTTCGCCGAGTCGCTGCGGTCGGCGGCGCACGAGGCCGCCAACCGGCTGCACACGGTGATCACCCTGGTGGAGCTGGGCCGCGCGGAGCAGGCGGTGGCGTTCGGCACGGCCGAGCTGCGGGCGGCGCAGGAGCTGACCGACCGCGTGATGGGCGCGGTGCGCGAGCCGGTGCTGGCGGCGCTGCTGCTCGGCAAGAGCTCGGAGGCGGCCGAGCGGGGCGTCGAGCTCGTCATCAGCCAGGACAGCGACCTCGACGACCTGGGCGTCGAGAGGGGCGTCGAGACGCGGGAGCTGGTCACCATCCTCGGCAACCTCATCGACAACGCGATCGACGCGGCCTCACGGGTGGAGGTGTGCCTGCGCGGCGACGACCGGGAGGTGCTGGTGCGGGTGGCCGACGACGGGCCGGGGCTCGTCTCGCCCGAGGCGTTCCGGCGCGGCTGGACGACCAAGGGCGACGGCCACGGGCTCGGGCTGGCCCTGGTGGGGCAGGCGGTGCGGCGGCTGGGCGGCGTGATCGACGTGACGGGCTCGGAGTTCACCGTGCGGCTCCCCGTCCCGGAGCGGGTCCGATGATCTCCGTGCTGGTCGTCGAGGACGAGGAGATCACCGCCGAGGCCAACCGCATCTACGTGGAGCGGGTGCCCGGCTTCCGGGTCGCCGGGGTGGCCCGCTCGGGCGGCGAGGCGCTGCGCTTCCTGCGGCACACGCCGGTCGACCTCATCCTGCTCGACCTGTACCTGCCGGACATGCACGGGCTGGAGGTGTGCCGCGCCGTGCGGGCCGGC
This sequence comes from Nonomuraea sp. 3-1Str, assembly GCF_031570565.1. Classification (NCBI taxonomy): domain Bacteria; kingdom Bacillati; phylum Actinomycetota; class Actinomycetes; order Streptosporangiales; family Streptosporangiaceae; genus Nonomuraea; species Nonomuraea sp. 3-1Str. The sequence goes on along the minus strand of NZ_JALHBK010000016.1, from coordinate 47,007 downwards.
GGGCTGCTGTGCGACGTCATCGCGATCACCTCGGCGCGCGACCTGGCCATGGTGCGCTCGGCGGTGTCGCTCGGCATCTCGCAGTACCTGCTCAAGCCGTTCGCGTTCGCCGCCCTGCAGGAGAAGCTGACCCGCTACGCCCGCTTCCGCAGGGAGGCCGGCGAGATCGTCGGCCAGGGCGACGTGGACCGGGTGCTGGGCACGCTGCGCGGCGTCGCCACCGAGCTGCCCAAGGGCATGACGCAGGACACCCTCGACACGGTCGCGGCCGAGCTGCGCGGCCGGCCCGAGGGCGTGTCGGCGCAGGCGGTCGGCGCGGCGGCCGGAGTGTCGCGGGTCACGGCCCGCCGCTACCTGGAGTACCTGGTGGAGCGGGGCGTCGCGGTGCGCTTCCCGCAGTACGGCGGGGTGGGCCGTCCAGAGTTGCTCTACCGGATGCCCACGCAACGTTCAGGGGAGTGACGCTGGTCGTTCAATCCGGGCCTCTAGCTTCTGGTGCATCCCTGAAGCACTGAGGAGTCACGTTGCGAGTCCTGGCCGTAGTTCCCGCCCGCGGAGGTTCGGCGGGCGTCCCCCTGAAGAACCTCGCCACGGTGGGCGGGGTGCCGCTGGTGGCCCGCGCCGTGCGCGCGTGCCTGCGGGCCGAGCTGATCGACCAGGTGGTGGTCAGCACCGACCACGCCGGCATCGCCGAGACCGCCCGGCAGGCGGGGGCGCTCGTCGTCGAGCGCCCGGAGGAGCTCAGCGGCGCGACGGCCTCCAGCGAGTCGGCGGTGCTGCACGCCCTGGACGCGCTCGGTGAGGAGCCCGAGGTCGTCGTCCTCGTGCAGTGCACGAGCGCCTTCATCGACCCCGCCGACCTGTCCGCCGCCGTGCGCAGGGTCCTCGACGGCGAGGCCGACTCGGTCGTGTCCGGGCTGCCGACGCACGAGTTCCTCTGGACGGCCGCCGGTCGCGGCGTCAACCACGACCCCGCGGTACGGCCCCGCCGGCAGGACCGCGAGCCGCAGTTCCGCGAGAACGGCGCCTTCTACGCCATGCGCGCCTCCGGCCTGCGCGAGCACGGTCACCGCTTCTTCGGCACCGTCGCCGTCCAGTCCGTGCCGACCCGGCACGCCATCGAGATCGACGACCCCGAGGACCTGGAGCTGGTCCGGGCGCTCGCCCCGTTCGTCGACCAGCCGGAGCCGATCGACGTCGACGCCGTCATCACCGACTTCGACGGCGTCCACACCGACGACCGCGCCTACGTCGACTCCGAGGGCCGCGAGATGGTCCTCGTCAGCCGCTCCGACGGGATGGGCGTCTCGCTGCTGCGCCGGGCCGGGGTGAAGGTGCTCGTGATGTCGACCGAGCACAACCCGGTCGTCGCCGCCCGGGCCCGCAAGCTGGGGGTGCCGGTGCTGCAGGGGCTCGCCGACAAGCGGACCGTGCTGCGCGACTGGCTGGCGATCGAGGGGCTCGACCCGGCCCGCGTCGCCTACGTCGGCAACGACGTCAACGACCTCGGCCCGATGGCGGAGGTCGGCTGGCCCGTGGCGGTGCCGGACGCGCACCCGAAGGTGCGGGCCGCCGCCCGCGTCGTCCTCACCCGCGTGGGCGGGTCGGGGGCCGTGCGCGAGCTGTGCGACCGCGTGATGGCCGCCCGTCCCGCTCCGGCCCCGGGCGCGCCGGCCACCCCGCTGGTCCCCGGCACGCCGGCGCCCGCCACGGTGCCCACCCTCGACTCCCCCGCCTCTCCCGCCGTGAGGAGCCTCGGCGCCGCCGTCCAGGACCGGCCCAGGACCGCGCCGGCGCCGGTGGCCATCGGCGACGTGCTCGTGGGCGACGGCCTGCCGGTGTACGTGATCGGTGAGATCGGCATCAACCACAACGGCGACCTCGACCTCGCCCGCCGCCTCATCGACGTCGCCGCCGACGCCGGCTGCCAGGCCGTCAAGTTCCAGAAGCGCACCCCCTCGATCTGCGTGCCCGAGGAGCAGAAGGGCCAGATCCGGCAGACGCCGTGGGGCGAGATGACGTACCTGGAGTACAAGGAGCGCACCGAGTTCGGCATCGACGAGTACCGGCAGATCGCCAAGTACTGCGACGAGCGGGGCCTGCACTGGTTCGCCTCGCCGTGGGACGTGCCCTCCGTGGAGTTCCTGGAGGAGATGGGCGTCCTGGTGCACAAGGTCGCCTCGGCCGGCGTCGCCGACCACGAGCTGCTGCGTGCCCTGGCCGCCACGGGCAAGCCGATCATCCTGTCCACGGGCATGTCCACGCTGCCCGAGATCGACCGGGCCGTCGAGATCCTCGGCACCAGCGACCTGATCATGATGCACGCCACCTCGACGTACCCGCTGCCTCCGGAGGAGGCGAACCTGCGCACCATCACCACGCTCAAGGACCGGTACGGGGTGCCGGTCGGCTACTCCGGCCACGAGCGGGGGCTGCAGATCTCGCTGGCCGCGGTGACGCTCGGCGCGGTGTGCGTGGAGCGGCACATCACGCTCGACCGCACCATGTGGGGCTCCGACCACGCCGCCTCGCTGGAGCCGTCCGGGCTGGAGCACCTCGTGCGCGACATCCGGATCATCGAGCAGGCGCTGGGCGACGGCGTCAAGCGGGTCTTCCCCGGCGAGGAGGCCCCCAAGGCCCGCCTGCGCCGCGTCACCGCCTGACCCTGCCACTCCTCGTTCCTGCAAGGGAAAGACTTGATCACTCTCTCGGTCGTCGTGCCGGTGCGGGACGGCGAGCGCTTCGTCGCCGACGCGCTCGCCTCCCTGCGCCGCAACGCCCGGCGCGACTTCGAGTTCATCGTGGTGGACGACGGGTCGGTGGACGCCACCGCCGACATCGTCGAGGACTTCCGCGGCGACCTGCCCGGCCTGTCACTCATCCGCAATCCCCTGCCGCTGGGGCTGGCGGACGCGCGCAACGCCGGGCTGACGGCCGCGGAGGGCCGGTACGTCACGTTCATGGACGGCGACGACTGGCTCGCCCCCGGATACCTGGAACGGCTCGTCGAGGCGATCGACGGGCTCGGCTGCGACTTCGTGCGAGCCGACCACGTCCAGGCCGAGGGCCGCAGACGGGTCGTGCACCGCGCCCCGCTGGCGCGGCGGGGCGTGGTGCTCGATCCCAGGGACGCGATCCTGCCCGCGAACGTGCGGACCATGGTCGACTACCCGTACGCGTGGGCCGGGGTCTACCGCCGCTCGCTGCGGGACCTGCTGCACTTCCCCGGCTCCCTGCACACCGCCGAGGACCGGCCGTGGATCTGGCGGCTGCACCGGGAGGCGGCCACGTTCGCGGTGGTGTCCATCGCGGGCGTCTTCTACCGGCGGCAGGTGGCGGGCTCGCTGACGCAGGTCGGCGACGAGCGGCAGCTCCACTTCTTCGACGCGTTCGACCTGGTCTTCAAGGACCTGGAGGAGGAGTTCCTGCCGAAGGCGGTGCGCAACTTCTGCGCGCTGCTCGCCCACCACCTGGAGCTGGCCGGCCGCTTCACGCCGCGGCTGCGGGCCCGCTTCGAGGAGCGCGGCGCGCAGGCCGCGCGGGCGCTGCCCACCGGCCTGGTCGTGGACGCGGTCTCCAGGATGTCCGTCCAGCGGGAGGCCGCGCTGCGGGCCCTCCTGCCGGACCTGCCCCCCAGCCCCCTCGTCCGGCTCCGCCGGGATCGGGAGGATACATGACGACGGTCTGCTACGCCTCGACGCTGTTCGGTGCCATGTCGCTGGCGGCCGCGATCGACGACGGCCGGTTCGGCGACGGGCGCCGGGTGCTCATCGTCTCCACGAACGCGGCGATCCCCGAGATCGCCGTGCCGCTCGACCGGGCGCCCGGCTTCGCCGCGCTGCGCTCCCGCTTCGACGAGATCCACTCCTGGAACGACCTCATCGCGCCGCTGCACCCGTCGGACTGGAAGGCCCGGGTCATCGAGGTGCCGATGATGGAGCGGCTGATCCGGGCGCAGCTGGGCCTCGGAGAGGTGGACGAGCTGGTGCTGGAGTCGATCGCGGTGCCGCCGGCGCGGACCATCGCCGGGCTGGTGCGCGACTGCCCGATCACCGTCTACTCCGACGGGCTGATGAGCTACGGCCCGACCCGCGACCCGCTGCCCGCCGAGATCTTCCGGCGGATCACCCGCCTGCTCCACCTCGACCTGGTGCCGGGGCTGGAGCCGCTGCTGCTGAGCGAGTACGGGGTGCCGGCGGAGGTGCTGCCGGACACGGCGTTCCTGTCGGTCGTGCGCGAGGTGACGGCGACCGCGCCCGACATGCTCGACGCGCGGGCGATGATCCTCGGCCAGTACCTGTCCGCGCTCGACATCGTCACGCCCGAGGAGGAGGCGGCGCTGCACGAGAGCATGCTGCGCGCGCTGGCCGCCCGGGGGCACGAGACGGTCGTGTTCAAGCCGCACCCGTCGGCGGGCCGCGCGCACGCCCGCCTGCTGCGCCCCGCCGCCGAGCGGCTGGGGGTGCGGCTGGTGGTGGCGGACGAGAGCACGCCGGCGGAGGCGTGCTTCGCGGCGCTGCGGCCGGAGCTCGTGGTGGGATGCTTCTCGACGGGCCTGATCACGGCCCAGCGGTACTTCAGCCTGCCGGTCGCCTCCTACGGGACGGAGCTGGTGCTGGACCGGCTGAGCCCGTACGAGAACAGCAACCGGATCCCCGCCACCCTGGTCGACGCGCTGCTGCCCCGGCTGTCGGGGGACGGCTCGGTGCAGGCGCCGCCCGCCCTCGATCTGCCGGCGCTGGTGCGCGCGGTGGGTTACTGCATGCAGGCGGAGGCGTACCCGGAGCTGCGGCCGTCGGCGACGGTGTTCGACCCGCGGTACTTCAAGCGCAAGCGGCTGGAGACGCTCGGCCTGACCGGCCGCCCCACGGCCCTGGCCCGCCTGCGGCGCAAGCTCACCACCGCCCGGTGACGCACGCGCCCGCCGTCCGCTGACGCAACGGCGTGCGTCTACCGCCGTCCGCTGATGTAGCGGCGGACGCGGCGCCGGGCGCGGTAGCCGTAGCGCAGCACGGGCGGCGGCACCTCCAGCCGGAGCCGGGCGCGGCGGCGGGCGGCGGCGTGCTCCGGCCCGTCCAGCAGCGACCGGGCCGGAGTCTCCCGGCCGGCCGCCTGCGCGGCCAGCAGGCCCGTCCAGTCGTCCAGCCCCGCCGGGTGGAAGTAGTTGGCCGCGCACCACTCGGGGTCGGCGGCCCGGAAGTCGCCCTCCGCGAGCTGGTCCAGCGTCCCGAGCAGCCCGCTCCCCTCGAACACCAGGTTGATCATCTCGGCGCTCACCCCGAAGTCGGAGAGCACCAGCGACGGCACTCCCTGGGCGACCGCCTCCAGCGCGGCCGTCGAGCTGACCGTGACGAACCCGGCCGCCCGCTCCAGGTGCTCGTGCATGGGCCCGGCCGCGAAGGACAGCCGCCCCGGCTCGCCCATCTCGCGCCAGAGCCGCTGGTAGTGGTGGCGCTCGCGGTGCGTCTGCCGCTCGCCCTCCAGGGCGCGCAGCTTCACCACCACGTCCAGGTCGGGCCGCCGCTCGGCCAGCCGCGCCAGGGCGGCCAGCACCTGCTCCCGCTCCGCCCGCTCCCACGGCACCTTGGCCTGGGTGGCGAACACCACCCGGTTCCCGCCGCCCCCGGCGCGGCCGGGACGCAGGAACGGCAGCCGGGCCAGCCCGATCGCCCCTCCCCCGCCGAGCCGCGCCGCGATCTCCCCGAACTCGGCCACCTCGCGCCGGCTGTGCAGCACGAACAGGTCGCAGCCGCTGCGGAAGAGCCACGCCTTCTCGGTGGCGGGCACGGAGATGCCGGGCAGCCCGGTCGCGAACACGGGCCGGGGCCGCAGCCCGCTCAGCACCTCGGCGACCAGCACGTCCACGACCGGGCCGGTGCAGGCGACGAGGATCACGTCCGGCCGGCTGCGCTCCGCCTCGCGCCGTAGGGCGCGGGCCGACAGCACGGGGGGCGCGGGCCGCCCGTGCACCGCCGCGGCGATCTGCTCCGGCGAGGGCGCGATCGGCGTACGCACCACCACGAGGTCCGTTTCACAGCCGGCCGGCAGGTCGCCGAGCAGGCAGGCCGCCCACTTCAGGTACGAGTCGGAGTCGGCGACCGCCAGCACTCTCACCCGGTCACTCCTGTCAGATGCGATCGCAGGGCGGGGGCCGCCCCGCTGGTCCACCAGTCGTCCGGCACGGCCACCGGCTCCACCGCGACTCCGCGCGGGCCGAGCAGGACCCGCAGCGAGGCGATGGCGGTCGAGGGCAGGCTGAGCACCCGCTGCCCGGCGTCGAGGCCGCGCAGCGTCAGCTCGGCCGGCGCTCCGACGTCGTGCACGGTGATGCCGGGCCGTTCCCGGATCAGCGCCACGTCCGCGGGATCCTCGCGCCGGTGCGGGTAGTAGGCGAGCGGCTCCGCGCCGGCCAGGTCGGTGAGCCAGCGCAGGTAGCGGTCGCGGCGCACCAGGCCGTTGCGCACCAGGGACGTGCCGAGCACCACGGTGCGCTCGGCCGGTCCGGGCTCGGTGGGCGGCTGGGAGCGCAGCCAGGCGAAGTCATGGCGGACGAGGTCGAACCCGGCGTCGCGGACCGACTGTTCGAGCTCCTCGGTGACCGGCAGGGCGGTGAAGACGGTCACCCGGCCGGCGCGCAGCCTGAGCGCGGCGGCCAGCCCCAGCACGGCGCGCAGCCGTCCCGGGTGGGCGCGGGCCCGCAGCAGCGGACGGTACGGACCCGCCGCCAGCAGCTCCAGCAACCGGAGCGTGGCCAGGCCGTCGTCCACGACGACCAGCCGGCCGGGGCGGGAGGTGAGCCAGCGCAGCTGCACCTTGCCGGAGAAGGCGTCGCCGGCGGCGTTCATCCGGCGCGGCAGCTTCTCGGACGGCTCGGCCAGCTCCAGGCCCTCGGGCAGCGACAGGCGGCGCAGCTCGCGGCGGGTGGCCTTCAGCGCGCGCTGCCCGGCGCGGGGCACGACGGCGGTGGCGGGGCCGAGCAGGCCGGCGTGGTGCGCCTCGACGGCGCAGAGCATCTGGAGGGGTGACTCCACCCAGGCCGACGCCCGCTCCGCCACCCCTGCTCTCCCCACTCCGGGCTGATGCCGGCTTCGCTCCGGGTCGCCTGCGACCGCACGACGCGCTCACCGTAATCCGGCCCCCTGACGGCGCGGGGAACGCCGCGTGAACAATGGAGGCCATGAACTCGCTCCATCTCACCAGTGACGGCGTCTCGATCCCCCAGCTCGGGTTCGGCGTCTGGCAAGTACCCGCCGACGAGGCCGAGCGGGCCGTGACGACCGCTCTGGAGGCCGGTTACCGGCACGTCGACACCGCCAGGATCTACGGCAACGAGGAGGGCGTGGGCCGGGCGGTGCGCGCCTCCGATCTGCCGCGCGAGGAGGTGTTCGTCACCACGAAGCTGTGGAACGACGACCACCACCGCGCCGAGCGGGCCCTGGACGAGAGCCTGGCGCGGCTCGGCCTGGACCACGTCGACCTCTATCTCATCCACTGGCCCGCGCCGAAGCAGGACGCCTACGTGGGCGCCTGGCGGGCGCTGGAGAAGGCGCACCGCGACGGGCGGGCCCGGGCCATCGGTGTGTCCAACTTCACGGTGGAGGCGCTCACCCGGCTCATGGACGAGACCGGGATCACGCCGTCGATCAACCAGATCGAGCTGCACCCGTGGCTCCAGCAGCACGAGCTGCGGGCCTTCCACGAGGCCAACGGCATCCTCACCGAGGCGTGGAGCCCGCTCGGCCAGGGCCGGGGCCTGCTGGAGGAGCCGGCGTTCCAGACGCTGGCCGCCAAGCACGGGCGCACCCCGGCGCAGGTCGTGCTGCGCTGGCACATCCAGCTCGGCAACGTGACGATCCCCAAGTCGGTCACGCCGTCCCGCATCCGGGAGAACATCGACGTGTTCGACTTCGTCCTGGACGACGAGGACCTGGCGGCTATCGGGGCACTCAACGCCAATCGCCGCCTTGGGCCCGATCCCGCCACATTTGGGTAAAAAAGCTATGATCCCTCGCCATGAGGGATCTCGCATGGGGCATCGCGGCGACAGGCGGCATCGCACGGACCGTGGGCGCGGTCATCGCCGCGGAGACCGGCATGCGAGTGGCGGCCGTCGGCTCGCGTGACCTGGGCCGCGCCGCCGCGCTGGCCGCGGAGCTGGGCGCCGAGTCGGCGTACGGCTCCTACGCGGAGCTGTGCGCCGACCCGGCCGTCGACGCCGTGTACGTGGCCACGCCCCACGCCCAGCACCTGGCGGTGGCCGAGGCGGCCATCGCGGCGGGCAAGGCCGTGCTGTGCGAGAAGCCGCTGGCCGCCTCGCTCGCCGACGCCGAGCGCATGGTGCGCCTGGCCCGCGAGGCCGGGGTCTTCCTGATGGAAGCGATGTGGATGCGGTTCAACCCGCTCATCCGGCGGGTGGCCGCCGACCCGCGCTTCGGCGAGATCCGCTCGGTGCAGGCCAGTTTTGGCTTCGCTTTGCCGTTCGACCCGGCCCACCGGCTGTGGGCTCCGGAGCTGGGCGGCGGGGCCCTGCTGGACCTGGGGATCTACCCGTTCGGGCTGGCCCAGCTGCTGCTCGGGGCGCCGTCGGAGGTGCGGATGACGGGCTGCCTGGCGCCGTCCGGCGTGGACGCGGAGGCGGGCGGCGTGCTCGTCTACCCCGGCGGGAGGCGGGCGCTGGTGGAGGCCTCGCTGCTCGCCTCGTTCCCCAACAGCGCCTACGTGGTGGGCGCGGGGATGCGGGCCGAGATCCAGGCGCCGTTCTGGGCCCCGAACCGCGTCGTGCTCAGCGGAGCGTCGATGGCGACGGAGGTCCACGACCTCGACCCGGCCGACAACGGATACGCGGGGGAGCTGCGCGAGGTACGGGACGCCCTGGCCGAGGGACGGACCGAAAGCGAGATCATGCCACTGGACGAAAGCCTTGCCATGATGGGGCTTCTGGAGGAGGCACGATCTCAGCTCTCCTAGCTGGGCATTTATCCACTTGTAATCCTCTTGCCGGATGTATTACCTTAAATCCTGTTCGTCGGCTTACGTCCGGTTTGCCCGTTCGTTGCCGGCCTGTCGCACAGATCATCACAGGACCCCCCTGTGACCGCTGAATCCGCCTGAGCGCGGAACCGGGGACCCACTTCTCTTGGGGTGAATCGGCACTCCCCTGTGCCGTAGGGCAGCTTCCACGCCCGAACCCGTCAGCTAACCCGGTAAGCGGCATGGAAGCAAGGAGCATCCCTTCTCGATGGCCAAGCACCGTCTCATCCGTGCCCTCACGCCCGGAACGATCCGCGCCACCCTCGGCGCGACCATCATCGCCTCGGCCGCCTTCGGCGCCGTCGCGCCGGCCAACGCGGACACCCCCGAGCACGTGGGGCCGGCCTCCAACTCGTCCGTCAGCCAGACCGTCAACAAGCAGGCCGTGTCCGGCTCCCAGTACGGCCGGGTCAACGTGACCGCGCAGAAGGTCCTCGACGTGGCCCGCGCCCAGGTCGGCACCTCCGAGAACGCCTACGGCGGCGGCACCAAGTTCCAGCAGTGGTACGCGAAGTCGCAGCGCGCGCTGGAGACCGTCAAGCGTGACGGCGGCTCGCCGCAGTCCTACCTCAACGCCGCGTGGTGCTCGATGTTCGTCTCCTGGGTCGGCGAGCAGACCGGCGCCCGCCCGCAGGTCGGCTGGGACGCCTACACCGTGGCCCACGCCCGCTGGTTCGCCCAGAACCACCGCTGGGGCAGCACGGCCAAGCCCGGCGCCGTCGTCTTCTTCTCCTGGAGCGGCAGCAAGGACCTGGACGACATCAACCACGTCGGGTTCGTCGTCAAGGACAACGGCAACGGCACGATCTCCACGATCGAGGGCAACACCGGCAACGGCCGCGTCGAGCAGCGCGTCCGGCCGACCTCCCAGGTCGTCGGCTACGGCTACCCGAACTACGCCGGCTGACCCGGTCCCCCGACCACTCCCCCACCTCTCCCCAGAGGGAGCGAGCGCGCGCCTTCCCCCGGCGCGCGCTCGCTCGCGTTCCGGGAGGATTCCCCCGTACGCCTGACCGTCCCGCCCGGTCCCACAGCGGGTTGTCCGTTCGTGTGGCGTTAACGGGACGGATGGTATGGGAGCGCTCCCAGCGACCTTTTCGCGCTGTTTAGGCCCCTAAATCCGCTTTCACAGCGACAAATACGGCCCGAGGTAACGGTTGCGTTTCGGGCCGTTGACGACCCCCACGCCATGAGGGCACTCTTTGTGGGAGCGCTCCCAAGACCTTCCCATCGCGGCCTCACGCCGCGATGCACCTCCCACATTCACCACCCAGAGGGGTTCCGAATGAAGAACCACAAGCGCTTGGTCATGACCGGAGCCGCGATGACGGCCCTGCTGGCCATCGCGGCGTGCAGCAGCGGCGGTGGCGGCACCACCCCGGCGGGCTCGCAGAGCAGCGCGGCGGCAGAGCCGGTCACGATCAACGTGCACACCTTCGGCGGCGGCGAGAACTTCGGCTACGACGAGGCCGTCAAGAAGTGGAACGCCGAGCACCCGAACATCCAGATCAAGTACACGAACCTCACCGACCGGTTCGAGGACGTGTACCTGCCGCAGCTGCTCCAGCGTCTCCAGGCGGGGGCAGGCGCCGGAGACGTGGTCGGCATCGACGAGGGCGCGATGGGCCTCATGGCGGCCCGTCCGCAGTTCTTCACCGACCTCGGCCAGTACGGCCTGGACAGCCGCAAGGCGGACTTCCCGGCGGCCAAGTGGGAAGCGGGCCTCAACGCGGACGGCAAGCTGTTCGCGCTGGGCACGGACATGGGCGGCATGACCATGTGCTACCGCAAGGACCTGTTCAAGAAGGCGGGCCTGCCCACCGACCGCGAGGAGGTCGGCAAGCTCTGGCCGGACTGGAACGCGTTCCTGGAGACCGGCAAGAAGTTCGAGGCCGCCAAGACGGGCGCGAAGTTCATGGACGGCCCGAACACGATCTACAACGTGATCCTCTTCCAGGAGGCGCCGAAGAACGGCAACCTCTCCTACTTCGACAAGAGCAACAAGCTCGTCATCGAGTCCAACCCGGCCGTCAAGACCTCCTTCGACTGGGTGACCACCTTCAGCAAGGCGGGCATGACCGCCAAGCTGCAGGCGTGGAGCCCGGCGTGGGACAAGGCCATCAAGGGCGGCGGCTTCGCCACCATGGGCTGCCCGTCGTGGATGCTCGGCGTGATCGAGGGCAAGGCCGGCGAGTCCAACAAGGGCAACTGGGACGTCGCGGCGGTGCCGGGCGGCACGGGCAACTGGGGCGGCTCCTGGCTCGCGGTGCCCAAGCAGACCAAGCACCCCAAGGAAGCCGCCGAGGTCGTGAACTACCTCACCGGCAAGGAGGGCCACATCGCGGCCTTCAAGGAGGCCGGCGCGTTCCCGAGCTCGCTGCCCGCGCAGCAGGACCCCGAGGTGGCGGGCCTGAAGAACGCCTACTTCAACGACGCGCCGACCGGCCAGATCTTCAGCGAGTCGGTGAAGAACCTCCAGCCGGTGTTCTTCGGCGAGAAGCACGCCCAGGTGAAGACCGCGGTCGAGAAGGTCATCGAGGGCATGGACCAGGGCGCGATCAAGTACGACGAGGCCTGGTCGAAGTTCGTCGAGGCGGGTGTGAAGGCGGCGGGCTGACCCCCGTCCCCCAGGACCGGGTGGCGCCCCTTCCCCTCTGCGGGCGCCACCCCTCCCCGCCCCGGCTCGAAAGGCTTCCATGACTATCCAACTCGCGCCGCCGCCTTCCCGGCGGGCGCCGGGCAGGCGGTCGGCCCCCTCCCGGCGGATGGCCCGCTTCGACCTCAAGGGCACGCCGTATGTGCTGGTGTCGCCCTACTACCTACTGTTCGCCGTCTTCGGCATCTTCCCCCTCGGCTACACGCTCTGGGTCTCGCTGCACGACTGGGAGCTGGCCGGCGACACCGAGTTCAACGGCCTGGCCAACTACGGCGAGCTGATCACCGACGCCGCCTTCTGGAACGCCGTCGTCAACACGCTCGGCATGTTCGTGCTGGCCACCGTGCCGCAGCTCGTGCTGGCGCTGCTGCTGGCCAACGCCCTCAACAAGAGGCTGCGCGGCCGGCTGCTGCTGCGCCTCGGCGTGCTGCTGCCGCTCATCACCTCGGTGGTCGCCGTGGCCGTCATCTTCAGCCAGCTCTACAGCCGCGACTACGGGGTCTTCAACTGGATCCTGTCCTGGTTCGGCGTCGAACCGATCATCTGGCAGAACGAGAAGTGGTCCTCCTGGATCGCGATCGCCACGATGGTCGACTGGCGCTGGACGGGCTACAACGCGATCATCCTGCTGGCCGCGATGCAGACGATCCCGCGCGACCTGTACGAGGCCGCCTCCATCGACGGGGCGTCGGCCCGCACGCAGTTCTGGCGGATCACGGTGCCGATGCTGCGGCCGACGATGGTGTTCGTCGTGTTCATCTCGACGATCGGCGGGCTGACGCTGTTCACCGAGCCGGTCATGTTCGAGGGCAACCCGATGATGACGGGCGGCACCACCGGCCAGTACCAGACGGTGGCCATGTTCATCGTCAAGTCCGCCTTCCGCGACTTCGAGATGGGCTACGCCTCGGCGGCGGCCTGGCTGCTGTTCGTGCTGATCCTGCTCGGGACGATGGTCAACTACTGGTTCACCCGGCGCATCGGAGGAGGCAAGTGAACAACCGCCTCTGGGACGCGGGCCTCATGACCAAGGTGGTGCTGGGCTTCGCGCTGCTGCTGTCCGCGTTCCCGATCTACTACATGTTCATCATGGCGACGCGCACCAACGACGACGCCGTGGAGACGCCGCCGCCGCTGCTGCCCGGCGGCCACCTCGGCGAGAACGTCCAGCGGCTGCTGTCGACCGAGGACGCCAACTTCATCACCGGCCTGGTCAACTCCGCCATCGTGGCCGTCACCGTGACCGTGTCGGTGGTGCTCATCTCGACGCTGGCCGGCTTCGCGTTCGCCAAGCTCCGCTTCCCCGGCTCCAAGGTCCTGCTCGGGCTGATCCTGGTCACCATGATGGTGCCGCTCCAGCAGATGGGCGTGGTGCCGCTGTACGACATGATGGTCAAGCTCGGCTGGACCGGCCAGCTCCAGTCGGTCATCCTGCCGTTCCTCGTCAACGGGTTCGGCGTGTTCATGATGACCCAGTACACCTCCCAGGCGGTGCCCGACGAGCTGGTCGAGGCCGCCCGCGTCGACGGGGCGACCACCCTGGGCATCTACGGCCGGGTCGTCCTGCCCGCGCTGCGGCCCGGGATGGCGGTGCTGGCCCTGCTGGTGTTCATGCAGACCTGGAACGAGTTCATGTGGCCGCTCATCGTGCTGAACCCGGACAACCCGGTGGTTCAGACCTCGATCGCGGCGCTCAACTCCGCCCATGGCACGGACTACGTGATGCTGTTCACCGGCACCGCCGCCTCCGTCCTCCCTCTCTTCGTGGTTTTCGTGCTGTTCGGCCGGCAGATCGTCGGCGGCCTGATGGAAGGTGCGGTCAAGGCGTGACGACTCAAGAGGAGCAGACGAGCTCCGACCTGCGGTTCCCCCCGGGATTCGCGTGGGGGGCGGCCACCTCGGCGTACCAGATCGAGGGCGCGGTGACGGCCGACGGCCGCGGCGTCTCCATCTGGGACACCTTCACCAAGCAGCCCGGCCGGGTGGTCGGCGGCCACCACGCGGACGTGGCCATCGACCACTACAACCGGTACAAGGACGACGTCGCCGTCATGGCGGACCTGGGCCTGAGCGCCTACCGGTTCTCCGTGTCGTGGCCGCGCATCCAGCCGGAGGGCTCCGGGCGGTTCAACCACAAGGGCCTCGACTTCTACAAACGGCTCGCCGACGAGCTGCGCGCGAACGGCATCGACCCGTGGCTGACCCTGTACCACTGGGACCTGCCGCAGGCGCTGGAGGACGCGGGCGGCTGGCCCAACCGGGACACCGCCTACCGCTTCGCCGAGTACGCCCAGTGCGTCCATGACGCGCTCAAGGACCACGTGCACACCTTCAGCACGGTCAACGAGCCGTGGTGCGCCGCCTTCCTCGGCTACGCCTCGGGCGAGCACGCCCCGGGCCGCCGCGAGCCGGCCAACGCCATCAGGGCCGCCCACCACCTCAACCTCGCCCACGGGCTGGCCGTCCAGGCCATGCGGGGCAGCAGGGTCGGCGGCTGCGTCAACCTGTACGCGGTGACGCCGGCCGGCGACAGTGACGCCGACCTGGACGCGGCGCGGCGGATCGACGGGCTGCAGAACCGGTTCTTCCTGGACGCGCTCCTCCTCGGCCGCTACCCCGAGGACGTCCTGGCCGACCTCGGCATGGACACCGGCTTCATCGCCGACGGCGACATGGAGACCATCAAGGCCCCCATCGACCTGCTGCTCGTCAACTACTACAGCCGCTTCACCGTTTCGGGAGCCGGAGGCGGCAAGGCGTCGGCGGCGGCGGCCCCGACCGAGACGGGCTCACCCTGGGTCGGCAGCGAGCACGTGTCGTTCGTCAACGGCGGGCGGCCGGTCACCGCGATGGGCTGGGAGATCGACGACAGCGGCCTGCTGGAGGTTTTGCAGCGGGTGGCGCGCGACTACCCGACGATCCCGCTGGTGGTCTCCGAGAACGGCGCCGCGTTCGACGACGTGCTGAAGGACGGCCGCGTCCACGACGCCCAGCGCACGGCGTACCTCGACTGCCACCTGCGCGCCTGCCGTGAGGCGATCGACGCCGGCGTGCCGCTGCAGGGCTATTTCGCCTGGTCGCTCATGGACAACTTCGAGTGGGCGTGGGGGTACGGCAAGCGTTTCGGGCTCGTCCACGTCGACTTCGAGACGCAGGAACGGGTGCTGAAGGACAGCGCACTCTGGTATTCCCAGATCATCCGGCAGAATAGGCGCCATGAACCGACCGACTCTTGAGGCAGTCGCGGCCCGGGCCGGGGTCGGCCGGGGCACGGTGTCCAGGGTCATCAACGGATCCCCCAACGTCAGCGACAAGGCGCGCGAGGCCGTCCGCCAGGCCATCGACGAGCTGGGCTACGTGCCCAACCGGGCCGCGCGCGCCCTCGTCACCCGGCGCACCGACACGGTCGCCCTGGTGGTGTCGGAGAGCGAGCTGCGGGTCTTCGACGAGCCGTACTTCGCGGGCACGATCCGCGGCATCGGCTCGGCGCTGTCGGAGACGGGGCTCCAGCTCATCCTGGCGATGGCGCAGTCCGACGAGGAGCACGAGCGGCTGGAGCACTACCTGACGGGGCAGCACGTCGACGGCGTGCTGCTCCTGTCGCTGCACGGCGAGGACCCGCTGCCGGCCCGGCTGGAGTCGATGGGCGTGCCCACCGTGCTCGGCGGCCGGCCGGTCGGCCCGGCGCCCTACAGCTACGTCGACATGGACAACCGGGCCGGCGCCCGGCAGGCGGTCAAGCACCTGCTGGGTCTCGGCCGGAAGTCGATCGCCACCATCGCCGGCCCCCAGGACATGGGCGTGGGCGTCGACCGTCTCGCCGGCTACCGCGACGCGCTGCTCAGCTCCGGCATGCCCGAGCTGGTCGCCTACGGCGACTTCTCCGAGGAGAGCGGCGCCGCGGCGACGCGCGAGCTGCTGGAGGCGCATCCGGCGCTCGACGCGGTGTTCGCCGCCTCCGACCTGATGGCGGTGGGCGCGCTGCAGGTGCTGAAGGCCGCGGGCCGGACCATCCCGGGCGACGTGGCGGTGGTCGGCTTCGAGGACTCCAAGGCCGCCACCCACACCGACCCGCCGCTGACCACGGTCCACCAGCCGGCGGAGGCGATGGGCCGGCAGATGGCCCAGCTGCTCGTGGCCCGCATCAACGGCGAGGAGGTCCGCCAGCCGGTGGTCATCCTCGACACCCACCTGGTGCTGCGCCAGTCCGCCTGAGAGCAGGGAACGCCCACGATGGACAGCCGCACGAAACGGCGCCTCTCCCCCGCCGAGCTGGACGACCTGGCCCGGCGGGCCCTCGGCGTCGGCGTCGCCGCCGCGGCGGAGCTGACCGACGGCTACGCCAACGCGGTGTGGCGGCTCACGCTCGACGACGGCCGCGGCGTGGTGCTCAAGGTGGCGCCGCCGCCGGAGCTGGAGCAGCTCAGCTACGAGCGCCACCTGCTGCGCATGGAGGCGGCGGTGTGCGAGCTGGCCGCGGCGGCGGGGGTGCCCGTGGCCGCGCTGGTGGCCGCCGGGTTCGACGACCCGGTGCTGGGCGGCGACTACCTGGTGCTGCACGCGCTCGACGGCGTCTCGTGGAACGACGTCCCGCCCTCCAGCGACCCGCTGGTCAGGGGCCTGCTCGACGGAGGCGGGCACGACGCGCTGCGGCGGGAGCTCGGGCGCCATCTGGCCCGGCTCAACGCGGTGACCGGCGAGGTGTTCGGCTATCCGCACGCGGGCATCACCGGGGCCACCTGGCGGGAGGCGTACCTCGCCATGATGGGGGCGCTGCTCACCGACACCCGGCGCTACCCGACGCCGCTGCCGCTGCCCGCCGCCGAGATCGCGGCCGTGGTCGCCGGCGCCGCGCCCGCGCTGGAGGAGGTGACGACGCCGCACCTGGTCCACTTCGACGTGTGGGCGGGCAACGTGTTCCTCGACCTGACGGGGCGGCCGCGCATCCAGGCCATCATCGACCACGAGCGGGCGTTCTGGGGCGACCCGCTGGCGGAGTTCGTCACGCCCACCCTCTTCGACGAGCTGGACGAGGACGACCCGCTGCTCGCGGGCTACCGCGAGGTCACGCCGCTCGACCTGACGCCCCGCGCCCGGGTGCGGCTCGACCTCTACCGGGCGTACCTGTACCTGATCCTGCTGGTCGAGAACGGGCCGCGGCAGTACCCGGAGGACGAGTACGCCCACATCCGCGGCCTCGCCACGGAGTCGCTCACCCACGTGCTGCGCCGCCTCGCCGGGAGCCCGCCGGCCTGACCGGGCCATCCCCGCGCCGTCCCCGGGCCGGCGGCGCGTTCGGACCTCCTCGTACGGGGAAAGATCCAGCGAAACGCCGCACCTGGGGACGGACCATGAGCTGTGTGATCGCGGGCGGCGGCCCGGCGGGCGCGATGCTCGCCCTGCTGCTCGCCCGGGCCGGCGTCGAGGTGACGCTGCTGGAGAAGCACGCCGACTTCCTGCGCGACTTCCGCGGCGACACCATCCACCCCTCCACCCTCCAGGTGCTCGGCGAGATCGGGCTGGCGGAGGAGTTCCTGCGGCTGCCGCACCGCAAGACGTACGAGCTGAGCATCGTCACCGACACCGGACCCATCCCGCTCGCGAACCTGCGCGGGCTGCCCTGCGCGTACGACTACATCGCGTTCGTCCCCCAGTGGGACTTCCTGTCGCTCGTGACCTCCGCCGCCGCCCGCTACCCGTCGTTCCGGCTGCTGATGAGCGCCGAGGCGCACGGGCTGATCGTGGAGGGCGGCGAGGTGCGCGGGGTGCGCTACCGCGACGCGACGGGCGAGCACGAGCTGCGCGCGGGGCTGACCGTCGCCGCCGACGGGCGGACCTCGGTGCTGCGGCGGGCCGCCGGGCTGGTGCCGAGGGAGTTCGGGGCGCCGATGGACGTGCTGTGGTTCCGGCTGCCGCGCGTGCCCGGCGATCCGGACGAGACGTTCCTGCGGCTCTCGCGCGGCCATCTCATGGTGGTGATCGACCGGGAGACGTACTGGCAGCTCGCGTACGTGATCCCCAAGGGCGGCTACGACGACCTCGTACGGCAGGGCATCGGCGCGCTGCGTGAGCCGGTGGCGCGGCTGGTGCCGTTCCTGGCCGGCCGGGAGACGCTGATCGAGGGCTACGGCGACGTCAGCATGCTCACCGTGGTGCTGAACCGGCTGCGCCGCTGGCACCGGCCCGGGTTCACGGCCATCGGCGACGCGGCGCACGCCATGTCGCCGGTGTTCGGCGTCGGCATCAACCTGGCCGTGCAGGACGCCGTGGCCGCGGCGAACCTGGTGGCCGGGCCGCTGCGCGCGGACGGCCGCGTGCCCGAGGCGACGCTGCGGCGGCTCCAGCGGCGGCGCATGTGGCCGACCCGGGTCACCCAGGCCGCCCAGCGGGTCGTGCAGGACCTGCTGATCGGCCCGGCGCTGCGCAACCGCCTGGGGTCCCCGCCGATCCGGCCGGACGTGACGCGGATCCCCCTGCTCAACCGGGTCCCGCGGCGCTTCATCGGCCTGGGCGTACGGCCCGAGCACGTCGAGGTGCCCGCGTCCCCGTGAAACGACCTTCTCACAACGTGGACATCGGGGTCTGCCTGGCGGGGCGGGTGGAATACCCTCGTATATCGTGAGCGCACAGAGCAATCTCGATTCCTGGAGAGCCCTCCCCGCGGCCCAGCAGCCCGACTGGCCCGACCGCGGCGAGCTCGATAAGGTCGTCGCCGAGCTCGGCGGCCTGCCTCCCCTCGTCTTCGCCGGCGAGTGCGACCTGCTGAAGGACCAGCTGGCCGCCGTGGTGCGCGGCGAGGCGTTCGTGCTGCAGGGCGGCGACTGCGCGGAGACGTTCGCCGGCGCCACCGCCGACAACGTCCGCAACAAGCTCAAGACGCTGCTCCAGATGGCGATCGTGCTCACCTACGCCGGCAAGGTGCCGGTCGTGAAGATCGGGCGCCTGGCCGGGCAGTTCGCCAAGCCGCGCTCCAAGGGCACCGAGACCCGCGACGGCGTGGAGCTGCCCGCCTACCGGGGCGACATGGTCAACGGCTTCGACTTCACGCCCGAGGCCCGCCGGCCCGACCCGTGGCGGCTGCTGAAGGCGTACCACTCCTCCGCCGTGACGCTCAACCTGGCCCGCGCCTTCGCCAAGGGCGGCTACGCCGACCTGCGCCAGGTCCACGCCTGGAACCAGGACTTCGTCGCCGAGTCCCCCGCCGGCCGCCGCTACGAGCAGCTCGCCCGGGAGATCGACCAGGCGCTGGCGTTCATGCGCGCCTGCGGGGCCGACCCGGAGGAGTTCCACACGGTCGAGTTCTTCTCCTCGCACGAGGCGCTGATCCTCGACTACGACCGGGCGCTGACCCGCATCGACTCCCGCACCGGCCTGCCGTACGACGTGTCGGCGCACATGGTGTGGATCGGCGAGCGCACCCGGCAGCTCGACGGCGCCCACGTCGACTTCTTCGCCCGCATCCGCAACCCGATCGGCGTCAAGCTGGGCCCGACGACCACCTCGGCCCAGGCGCTGGAGCTGGTCGAGAAGCTCAACCCGGACAACGAGCCGGGCCGGTTGACGTTCATCACCCGCATGGGCGCCTCCAAGATCCGCGAGCTGCTGCCCAGCCTGGTCAAGGAGGTCACCTCCGCCGGTGCGCAGGTCGCGTGGATCTGCGACCCGATGCACGGCAACACCTTCGAGGCGCCGAGCGGCCACAAGACGCGGCGGCTCGACGCCGTGCTCGACGAGGTGGCGGGCTTCTTCGAGGTGCACCGCGCGCTCGGCACCCACCCGGGCGGCATCCACATCGAGTTCACCGGCGACGACGTGACCGAGTGCGTGGGCGGCGGCCACGAGATCGCCGAGGGCGACCTGGCCACCCGCTACGAGACGGCCTGCGACCCGCGCCTCAACCGCGGCCAGTCCCTCGACCTGGCCTTCCGCGTCGCGGAGCTCTACCGCAACGCCTGATCCCGCGGGTCCGGGTCCTGGCATGCGAAAGCCCCGCCGTCATGGGCGGGGCTTGCCGGCCGTCCGGCCGGGCCGGGGTCAGCCGTTCCGCTGCTCGGCCCCGTCGAGCTCCTCGCTCAGCTCGGTGCGGATCGCGTCCATGTCCAGCGCGCGGACCTGGCGGATGAGGTCCTCCAGGGCGGGCTCGGGGATGGCGCCCGGCTGAGCGTAGACCACGATGCCGTCGCGGATGGCCATCAGCGTCGGGATCGAGGAGATGTCGAAGCCCTGCGCGAGCGCCTGCTGCGCGTCGGTGTCGATCTTGCCGAAGGTGATGTCGCCGTGCTTGTCCGACGCCTTCTCGAAGATCGGGCCGAACATCTTGCACGGCCCGCACCACTCGGCCCAGAAGTCGAGCAGGACGATCCCCTTGTCGGCGATGTCGTTGAAGTTGGTCTCGGTTACCTCGATGGTCGCCACAAGTGGCTCCTCGCTCGTCGACGAAGCTGTCACCGGATAGAAACCCCTACCCGTCTTCCCTCATTCCAGCACGCGGGCGGGCCCCGCCACGACTCGCGTGGCGGGGCCCGGTTCCGTCCCGCTCAGCCCCTGCCGCCGGGCAGGGTGAGGCCGATCACGACCGGGTCGTGGTCGGAGGAGCGGTAGGCGTCCGGCCGGTAGAGGCCGGCCGGGTTGAACTCGGTGTTGTAGTCCAGGACGCGCGGCTCGTCGGCGTTGATGTGCCAGATCGTGGTGCTGGTGACGCGCTTGAGGAGCTGCCGGCCGGCCAGGGCGTGGTCCAGCTCGCCCGACAGCCCGTCGAACAGGTAGCTGTAGCGCAGCGGCGCCGGCACGAACCTCTTGGTGAGGCTGGTCAGGCCGCCCGCCTCCAGCGTGTCGATCGGGTCCTCCTCGCCGTAGGAGTTGAGGTCGCCGAGCACGAGCGGGTTCGGCAGGTCCTCGACGAGCTGGAGCAGGGCCTGCGCCTGCTTGACGCGGGTGGCGTTCCAGCAGCCCTGTCCGTCGCCCTGGTCGGCGTCGGGGCCGTCGCCGGCCGGGCAGCTGCCCTTGGACTTGAGGTGGTTGACGACCATGGTGAACGGCTGGCCGCCGCCCGGCCGCCGGAACGTCTGGATGAGGGGCGGCCGGCTGAACACCGGGTCCTGCGAGGCGCTCGGCTCGCCGACGGGCTCCAGCTTGGCGGGCTTGTACAGGATGCCGACCTGGATGGCGTCGGTGCCCGGGTACGGGTGGGTCAGCGCCGCGTACGTGCCCGCGCCCACCTCGGCGTTGACGGCGTCCACGAGCGCCTGGAGCGCGCTCTGGCCGTTGTTCTCGACCTCCATGAGGGCGACGGCGTCCGCGTCGATGCCCTTGAGCGCCGCGACCAGCTTGGCGAGCTGCCGCCGCTGCTCCTCGGCGTTCGTCGCGCCGCGGGAGCCGAGGGTGGTGAACCAGTTGAGCGTGTTGAACGAGGCGACCTTGACGTTGCCGATCACCGGGAACGGGCGGGGCAGCCGGGGGTTGGCGTCGTGGTAGGCGACGGGCCTGGTGGGCTGGAGCCGGTAGGCGCCGATGCCGTACCCGAGGACGCCCGT
The DNA here is from genome assembly GCF_031570565.1 of Nonomuraea sp. 3-1Str. Taxonomy (NCBI): domain Bacteria; kingdom Bacillati; phylum Actinomycetota; class Actinomycetes; order Streptosporangiales; family Streptosporangiaceae; genus Nonomuraea; species Nonomuraea sp. 3-1Str. The sequence continues at coordinate 25,788 of NZ_JALHBK010000016.1, read as the reverse complement.
GACGCCGGCGGCCACGTCGCCGGTGCGGACGATGGGCGGCAGCGTGGCGGGGTTCTGCCGGGTGGAGCCGTCGTCGATGAGCAGCGTGCGGCGCGCCTGCTGCCCGGGGTCGACGCCGGGGCGGTCGGTCGGCTGGTAGAGCCGGCCGCCGGCGGAGACGGTGACCTCGCCGTAGCGGCCGAGGTTGTAGTGGTCGGTGACGGTGAGCGGCTGCGGGAAGGTGAGCAGCATGTTCTCGACGCTCTCCAGCGCGTCGCCGGGCAGCGTGTACGGCCGGGCGGGCACGGTGCCGGTGCCGCAGACGTCCACGGCGGTCACCGGGGACAGCTCGGTCCAGCCGTTGTACTCGACGGCCTTGCCGGTGACCAGGACCCGGTCACCGGGCTTGACGTCCTTGAGCGTGTCGCGGGCGTAGGCGAACAGGCCCTCGGACGTCGCCGGGTCGGAGTCCGGCCGCGGGTCCTGCAGGAAGAAGCCGCCGAGCTGGTCGGAGCGCTGGAAGTCGCCCGTGACGACCCCCTCGACGCGCACGGTCTGCCCGGCGAGCGGGGTGGCGTCGCCGCTGCCCTGGACCTGCGAGATCCGGTGGGTGGCGGCGGTGTCACACGGCGCCGCCGCTGTCTCCGGCGCACCGGCGGGGTCCGGCGTGGTGGGGGACGCCGCGGCGGCCGGAACGGCCAGCAGGGAGGCGGAAAGGGCGGCCGCGGCGAGCGCGGCGAGAGTGGCCCGGGGTAAAACGCGCATGACCGGCACTTTAGAGGGACGACCGCCCACATATGTCTACATAAATGTGGATAGAGCATTAAATTAGCGAACCTTGACACGCGAGTGCCCGGGGTATGACGACTGCATGGACTGGGTCACCTGCACGCATTCCGCTGCCTGCACGGGCATCGCACGCCGGCCGTACGACCTCTGCCTGGCGCATCTGCCCCCCGACCAGCTCGCCGCCGCGATCGGCGAGATGCACCCCGGCCGCCTGCTCGACCTGCGCGGCACGGTCATCGGCGGCGATCTGCTCGCCCGCGTGATCGAGGCGACGGGCGGGCGGCCGGGACGGACCCGCCTGGACCGGGCCCGGTTCGGCGGCGACGTGCGGCTCACCGGCGTCGTGTTCGCCGGGGACGTGTCGCTCGACGGCGCCGTCTTCGAGCGGCTCGCCTCGTTCTTCGGAGCCCGCTTCGAGGGCAATCTGTCGCTGGCCGACGCCCGGTTCACCCGGGAGCTGTCGATGCACGGCGTGACCGTGCGCGGCCACGTGTCCCTGGACCGGGCGGTCATGGCCCGCGACGCGCTGTTCAGCCAGGCGTCCTTCGGGCGCGGGCTGTCGTGCGAGCGGGCCAGGTTCGACGGGTACGCCACCTTCGACGGGGCCCGGCTCGGCGACGGCGCGACGTTCCGGGGCGCCCGGTTCGGGCGGACGCTGTCGTTCCGCAAGGTCGTCGGGAGCGCCGGGTTCGACGCCGCGCACTTCGCCGCCAACGCCTACCTGTCGGCCACCGGCCGCCTTTCCGCCGCCCGCGCCCGCGCCGACGCCTCGCTCGACGTGTCGGTCACCGGCTGCGGCGTCGATCTGCGGCGCGTCGAGGTCGCCGGGAGCACCACGCTCCGGCTGACCGGCTCGCACGCCGACCTGGAGGGCGCGGTGCTGCGCGGCCAGGCGACGGTGACGGGCCGCGGCGGCGCGTCGATCACCTCGCTGCGGCACGTGGACGCGCGGAGCCTCGCGCTGTACGGGCTGGACCTGTCGGCCTGCCGCTTCGCGGGGCTGGCGCATCCGGCGGGCGTGCGGCTGAAGGACTGCCGCTTCGCGCTCACGGGACGCGGCGTGCGGGTGAGCATGCGGCGGCCGATGGTGCGCTGGTTCTCGCGGCGCAGCGTGCTGGCGGACGAACGAGCCTTACGCGGCGGCTCCGGCCTCCTCGACCCCGCCGGCGCGGGGCCGGAGCCCCGCGACCCCGGCGACCTGCGGGCCGGCTGGCTCGCCACCCTGTACGCGGAGCTCGGCCGGCGCGCCGACGACCGCGGCCTGTCCCTCGACTTCGCCTTCGCCGCGACGGAGATGCGCCGCCTGGCGGGCCACCGCTGGTGGGAGGCCGCCTCCTGGCCTCTGGTGGCGGCCGGGGCCCGCATGGGCCGGGCGGCCGGCTGGATCGTCCTCCTGACGGCCATCGCGGCGGGCGCCATGCTCCTGTCCACGGCCCAGCACGCCGCCCACAGCTCACCCCATCAGCCCCCGTCCGCCCATCGCTGACGCCTCCCCGGGGGAGCCCTGCTCCCCCGGGGTCACCGCCCCGTGAATCACCCGCGTCAGGACGTTGATGCGGACGGGAGCGGGCGGCAGTCTGGACCAGACCCCTGAGTGCTGGAGGCACGATGAACCTGGAACCGGTCCCCACCGACCAGCTGATCTTCCGTCTGCCGCAGAAGTTCGACGACGTGGAGGACGAGCGCCGTCACCGGCAGGAGCGCCTCGTCGCCGCGCTGCGGCTGTTCGGCAGGTTCGGCTTCGAGGAAGGGGTGGCCGGGCACATCACCGCCCGCGACCCCGAGCACCCGGACCACTTCTGGGTCAACCCGTTCGGCATGAGCTTCAGGCACGTCAGGGTGAGCGACCTCATCCTGGTCAACCACCAGGGCCAGGTGGTCCACGGCAGGTACCACGTCAACCAGGCCGCCTTCGCGATCCACGCGATGGTCCATCAGGCCCGGCCGGACGCGGTCGCCGCCGCCCACTCCCACTCGGTGCACGGCAAGGCGCTGTCCTCGCTCGGCCGCCCGCTGGAGCCGCTGACCCAGGACGCCTGCGCCTTCTACGAGGACCACGGCCTGTTCGACGACTACACCGGCGTGGTGGTGGAGACCGAGGAGGGCAGGCGGATCGCGCGGGCGCTGGGCTCGCACAAGGCCGTCATCCTGCGCAACCACGGGCTGCTGACCGTGGGCGACTCGGTGGACGCCGCCGCCTGGTGGTTCATCACGATGGAGCGCTCGTGCCAGGCCCAGCTGCTGGCCATGGCCGCGGGCCCGACCGTGTCCATCGAGCACGACCAGGCCAAGCTCACCCACGGGCAGATCGGCAACGACCTGGTCGGCTGGATCAACTTCCAGCCCCTGTACGACCAGATCGTCCGCTCCGATCCCGACCTGTTCGACTGAACCCCCGGGCCGGCCGCGCGGCGAGCCTTTGGCCCCTTGTTGGGTGTTTAAGGGCTTATGTCCGTCCTAGGCTGGTGGAACACGGCCCTAGGAGGGACCCATGGCCACATTCATCGACGTTCACCATGGCATGGACGGCATCACCGCCGAGCAGCTCAACGAGGCGCACAGCGCCGACCTCGCCATCCAGGACGAGGAGAAGGTGACCTTCGAGCGAGCCTGGGCCGACCCGGAGGACGGTGTGGTCTACTGCCTGTCGGAGGCGCCCAGCGCCGAGGCCGTCCAGCGCGTCCACGAGCGGGCGGGCCACCCCGCCGACGAGATCCACCCGGTACCCTTCACCGCCTGACGCGGCGGCCGGTCCCGGCCGGGGCCGGCTCCCCGTCGACCCATCCCCCACGCGAACACGGGCTTCCCGGCCGAGGGTCGTTCGTCCGTGATGAACGGCGGCCTCCCCGGCCGCCGGCGGCTTGCCTTGACGCCGGTGACAAGGTTCTACCCTGTCACCGTCAGCCGCCGGGCGAGCCAGAGGAACGACCATGAGATTCGCGATCAGCTACAGCACCGCCCACAGCGGCGTCGACCCCGACGCCATCGCCGCCTTCGCCCGGCACGCCGAGGAGTGCGGCTTCGAGGCGCTGTACGTTCCGGAGCACGTCGCGCTGTATCCCGGGGCGAAGCTCGGGCCGTGGGAGATCCCGCCGACCCTGCCGTTCGCCGACCCGCTGGACACCCTGACCTTCGTCGCCGCCGCGACCAGCCGCATCCTGCTGGGGACGGGCGTGCTGCTGCTGCCGTACCACCATCCCGTGACGCTCGCCAAGCGGCTGGCGACCATCGACCTGCTGTCCCGGGGCCGGATGCGGCTGCTGACCGTGGGCATCGGCGCGCTGCCGGGCGAGGCCCGGGCGGTCGGGGTGGACTTCGGCACCCGGGGGCGGCGGGCGGACGAGGCGATCGACGTCCTGCGGCTGCTGTGGGAGGGCGGAGAGGAAGGCGTCAGCCACGCCGGGGAGTTCTTCGCGTTCGAGAATCTGTGCAGCTTCCCCAAGCCGTCCGGGGGCGCGGGGCTGCCGATCCACGTCGGTGGGTCGAGCCGGGCGGCGGCCCGCCGGGCCGGGCAGCGCGGCGACGGCTACTTCCCCGGTGGCGCGCTGACCCGCGCCGAGCGGGCCGCCCAGTGGGAGCTCGTCCGGTCGTCCGCCGCGGAGGCCGGCCGCGACCCGGACGCGCTGGAGCAGACCCGGTGGGGGACGATCGACATGACCGGCGATCGGGTCGAGGAGCTGGCCGCGCAGGGCGTGACCCGCCTCGTGATCAGCACGTCCACTCCCGACGTGGACGGGCAGCGGGAGGAGATGTCCGCCTTCGCCCGGCGCTTCTCCCTGACGGCCCCGGCCCTGACGTAGCGGGGCGGTCCGGGCCCTCCGGCGCGGGCAGCCCGGTGGCGGTGGGCCGGTGGGCCGGTGGGCCGGTGGGAGATCGTGCGATCTGCCCGAAGTCACGGACAGTTCGTGCTCGTGCGGTTACGGTTCCGGCATGGGCAAAAAGCAGACGCCCGCGACACGCGGCGTGCGCGCGGGCGCCGGTGGAGAGCGGACCGGCCGGAGCGCCCCCGGGAGGGCGAGGTGACCGGCCCGATGATGTGCCCCGAGTGCGGCGGCCACCGAGGGCACCGGCTCGGCGGCCTGTTCCTCGCCTGCATGCTCTGCCATGGACGCGGCTGGGTGAGCGGCGGGAGGGAGCCCGAGGAGCGGCCCCGGCCCGTCCACGAGCCGCCGGTCTGGGAGGACCCGCGCTGGCTCGACCCGATGGTCGCCGGCGCCTTCCCCTGCCGTTACTGCCTGGGCTGCGGCACGGTGTCGCATGTGAACCGGGACCGCGGCATCCTGGTCACCCTGGCGTGCACGTGCGCGTCACGTCCCTGACGACGCCCGTTCCCTTCTCAACGGACATAGATGGAGGGCCGGGCAGGCGTGGGCATGCCGTCCCCGATGAAGAAGCCGGGATGCGGCGGCTGGTTGTAGGCGGTGTTCTGCCAGGCGATCGCCACCCTGTACTGCGGGTCGTGCATCAGCGTGTAGAGGCGCCGGTCCGTGGGCGTGGTCGTGGCGTACACGCGCAGGGCGCGGTTGTCGCTGGTGGGCCAGACGACCTCCTCCCGCCAGTCGCCGAACAGGTCCGCCGACAGCGACGGGGTGGCCTTGGTGCCGTTGTTGGAGTGCACGCCGGAGGCCGTGAGCAGCCGGGTGTCGCCGCCCGGGCCGTACTTGTCGATCCTGGTCTGGTCGAGCAGCTCCCTGACGGGGTCGCCGTCCCACCAGATGAGGAAGTTCACGGCGGACGGCTCGCGGCCGAGGGCACCGCCGTTGACGTCGCGCAGGCTCGTGTCGGCGGCCGACCAGAACTCGCCGCCGGGCGAGCCGCTCCAGACGTCGCCCGCGACGCCGCGCCCGTTGTCGCCGGACGCCGGAGTGGACCAGCGGATCTGGCCGGTGCGCGGGTCGATGTACAGGGAGGACGGCTGGGAGCCGCTCTCGCTCACCTTGAAGTACTCGAGGCCCGCCCGGCCCGGCTCGAAGTCGCCCAGGTGCTGCGCGTCGCCGTGGCCCGTGCCCGTGCTCCACAGGCCCGTGCCGTTGTCGTCCACGGCCATCGCCCCGTACACGATCTCGTCGCGGCCGTCGGCGTCGACGTCGCCGACCGACAGGCTGTGGCTGCCCTGACCCGTCCAGCGTGAGCCGGCCGTGTTCGAGTCGAACGTCCACCGCTTGGTGAGCGTGCCGTTGCGGAAGTCCCAGGCGGCGATGACGGAGCGGGTGTAGTAGCCGCGCGCCATGATGAGCGACGGACGTTCCCCGTCGAGGTACGCGGTGCCGGCCAGGAAGCGGTCCACCCGGTTGCCGTACGAGTCGCCCCACGACGAGACGGTGCCGCGCGGCGGGTCGTAGGAGACCGTGGACCTGGCCGCGCCGGTCAGCCCGTCGAACATGGTGAGGTACTCGGGCCCCGACAGCACGTAGCCGCTGGAGTTGCGGTGGTCGGCGGACGCGTTGCCGATCACCGCGCCGGCGCCGTCCCGGGTGCCGTCGGCGGTCTTCATCGCCACCTCGGCCCGCCCGTCGCCGTCGTAGTCGTACACCTGGAACTGCGTGTAGTGCGCGCCCGCGCGGATGTTGCGGCCGAGGTCCAGGCGCCACAGCCGCGTGCCGTTCAGCCGGTACGCGTCGACGTACACGTTGCCGGTGTAGCCGGACTGGGAGTTGTCCTTGGCGTTGGACGGGTCCCACTTGAGGACGATCTCGTACTGGCCGTCGCCGTCCATGTCGCCGACACTGGCGTCGTTGGCGCTGTAGGTGTAGGCGACGCCGTCCGGGGTCGTGCCCCCGGGGGGCGGCTGGATCGGCACGTCGAGGTAGGCGCCCCCGGTGAAGCGCAGCGACGGCGGGGAGGCGGCCTGCTCGACGCCGCCGACGACGGCCCTGACCGTGTACGTGGCGTCGGCGGCGGCCCCGCCGTCGAGGTGGTCGGTGGCGGCGGCGAGGGAGGCGATCCTGGTGGAGCCCCGGTAGAGGTTGAAGGTGACGCCCTCGGGGTCGGTGCCGAGCAGCCGCCACGACACGAGGTTCCCGGCCCCGGAGCGGACGCTGACCAGGCCGCGGTCGAGGTCCTCCATCTGCTTGGCGGGTCCGGCCGCCTGCCTCACCGCATGAGCGGGGGCGGGTGGGCCGGTGAGAGCGGCGGCGAGGGCGAGGGCGGCGGCCGTCGTCGCGGTGGTGCGTAACCGCATGTCATGTCCTTTCCGGCGGACCTCTGGGGCGGTGACCCCCGAGCATGACGGAGCCGGGCGGAAGGCGTAAAACGTTCGCCGTGAAGAGCGGGGTGGCGGAGGCCGGCCGTCTCAAAGGGGTCGCGTCCCAGCAGGGGGAACCCTCGGCGGGGCCAGGCGTGAGGCAATGAACGTTTCAAGAGCCCGCCGCACCCTTGCCCGCGCGCATGCCTTCGGGGTTGGTTCGAAGGGCGTGAAACGGCGATACCCATGGCAGGGCTCCGGCGCGACGGGGGGTCGCGGGAGCGTGTGAGGTGACGACCATGACAGAGCCGATCGTCGTCGGGTTCGACGGATCAGACTCCTCGCGGCAGGCCCTCGCCTGGGCGGAGGAGGAGGCGGCCGTCCGTGACGCCCCGCTGAGCGTCCTTCACGCCATGGCGCTCTGGTCGCCCGACGTGCTGCTGGTCCCCGAGCCCGCCGGCTGGGACATCGAGGCGGACAAGGCCGCGCACGAGCAGCTCAGGCAGGTGGCGGCCGAGATCCGGTCGAGGAGGCCGCGCCTGGAGGTCACCACGCAGGTGGCTTCGGACCGGCCGGAGGACGCGCTCGTCCATGCCGCCGAGGCCGCGCAACTGGTGGTGGTCGGGAACCGGGGCCGTGGCGGGTTCGCCGAGCTGCTGCTCGGCTCCGTGAGCCGGCACGTGGCCTCCCGCGCGCCGCGCCCCGTGGCGGTCGTCCGGGAGAGGCCGACCGGCGAACACGGGGTCATCGTCGTGGGCGTGTCGGGGCAGCCCGGCGAGGAAGCCCTGCTGGAGTACGCCTTCCGCGAGGCGGCGCTCCGGCGGGCCGTCCTGCGCGCCGTCCACGCGTGGACGCACCCCGGCACGGTCGAGCCCTGGACCGTGCAGCCCGTGGTCTTCGACACCGAGGCGGCGGGGCGGGACGAGGCGCAACGGCTGGCGGAGTTCCTGCTCGGATCGGCCGAGAAGTTCCCGGATGTGGAGCTCGTCGCGGAGGTGGTGCGCGGGCACCCGGCCAAGGCGCTGGCCGGCGCCTCGGCGGAGGCCGACGCCGTGATCGTGGGGGCCGCGCACGGCGCGACGCGCACCCTGCTCGGCCTCGGCGGCACCGCTCACGCGGTCCTGCACCACGCGCGGGCGCCCGTCATCGTGGTCCGCACCTGACCGCCGCACCACGCGCTCACGACGTCGCGCCGCTCACTCGCCGCACACCACGCGCCGCGGGGCGGGCGGACGTGGAACGGGCCGCGACTCAGCGACCGGGAGCGGCCTCACGGAGCGAGTCGATGGAGCTCTGGCGCCGGTACCTGCCGGGCGCGATGCCGAACTGGCGCTTGAAGGCGTTGGCGAAGGCGAACTCGGAGCCGTAGCCGACGCGGGCGGCCACCTCGCCGAGCGGGGCGTCGCCCGCGCGCAGGAACTCGGCCGCGATGGTCAGGCGCCACCAGGTCAGGTACGTCAGGGGCGGTCTGCCGGCCAGCGTGGTGAAGCGGCGGGAGAAGGCCGCGCGGGACAGGCCGGCTTCGGCGGCGAGGGTCTGGACGGTCCACGGGTGGGCGGGGTCGCGGTGGACGGCCCGCAGGGCGGCGCTGACCGCCGGGTCGGTCAGCGCCCTGGCCCAGCCGGCGCCGCTCTCCTGCGCGGGCCGCTCCTCGAACCAGGCGCGCAGGATGTAGAGCAGCAGCATGTCGAGCAGGGCGAGCACGACGGTGTCCGCGCCGAGGCGGGGGTCGCCGACCTCGTTGCCGAGCAGGTCGACGGCCGCGCGCAGCTCGGGATGGCGGCCCGGCCGGGCGGGCAGGTGGATCGTCTCGGGCAGGTCGCGCAGCAGAGGGTGGACGTGGCGGGGGTCGAGCCGGTAACCGCCGCACAGGGTCACGGTGAGGGGCCCGTCGTGCCCGGCGGAGTCGGAGACGAACAGGCCGGCGTCCTCCAGCGGGTCGCACGCGGGCTCGGCGAGCGGCGTCGACGGGCTGTCCGCGAGGCCGTACCCGTGGCCGTGGGGGAAGAACACCACATCGCCGGCCCCGAGCACGAGGGGATCGCCGGAGGGCGGGACAAGCCGGCAGGAGCCCTGCAGGATCACCTGGAAACCCGCCGATCCCGGCACCGCGGGGAAACGCTGTCCCCACGGGGCCCGCCAGGCGACGCGCGCGGAGCGGGGCCGCCCGGAGCGCATGATCGCGATCGCGTCGCTGAGCACGTCCACCCGGAGAAGCTAACACAAGACGATCACGCATGAAACGGAGACATTGCAGCATTGGTCATCCCGCCCCCTCCCCCTACGGTTGACGATCAGTAGAGATCGTCGAAAGGGAGCAGTGTGATGCCGCGACAGATACTGGTCACCGGGGCGACCGGCACGGTCGGCCGCCACGTGACCCGGCAACTGGTGGAGGCCGGAGCCGGCGTTCGCGCCCTGAGCCGGGAACCGGCCGATCTGCCGCCCGCGGTGGAGGGCGTGCGGGGGGACCTGACCGTGCCCGGCTCCCTGAGCGCCGCCGTCGAGGGCGTCGAGGCGGTGTTCCTGGTCTGGCCGTTCGCCTCGGCCGAGGGGCTGGAGCCGGTGCTGGCGATGATCGCCGAGCACGCCCGCCGGGTGGTCTACCTGTCGTCGGCGGCCGTCCGCGACCACGAACGGCAGGCCGAGCGGCTCGTCGCCGGGTCCGGGCTGCAATGGACGGTCCTGCGCCCGCACGCCTTCGCGGCCAACGCCCTGCGCTGGGCCGGGCAGATCCGTACCGGGGACGTGGTGCGCGAGCCGTACGGCCGGGCCGCCATGTCCCCGGTGCACGAACGGGACATCGCCGCAGTCGCGGTGCGGGCGCTGACCGGCGACGGGCACGACGGCGCCGTCCACGAGCTGACCGGGCCGCAGTCACTGACCCAGGCCGAGCAGGCGCGCGTCATCGGCGAGGCGATCGGCCGTCCGGTGCGCTGGGAGGAGATATCCCCGCAGGACGCGCGGCGGAGCATGCTCGCCCGCGGCTGGCCCGCCGAGGCCGTGGACGGCGTCCTGCGCGCGCAGGCCGAGATGACCGGCGGCCCTGCACCGGTCACCGCCACCGTGGAGCGGGTCACCGGGAGCGCCGCGCGCACGTTCCGCTCCTGGGCCGCCGAGCACGCCCACGCCTTCCGGGCCACCATGCGGGCCGCGCGCATCCACAGGCCTTGTAGATGCGGTTCTTGCGGAAGTTGGAGCGCAGGCGCCGCATCAGCATGGCCGAGCTCAGCCGGCCCTCGCTGATGGAGATCGCCACCTGCATCAGGTCGATCCAGTGCTTGTCGATCAGCTTCCAGTCGATGATGTTGCGGCAGTCCGGTGCCAGCACCCGTACCCGCGCCCAGGCCACCGCCGCACAGAAGGTCGGGGGTGAGGAACCAGCGGACAGCCGTTGGCGCTGAGAAGGATCTTGGCCGCAACGAGTGAGGTCGCTCTTGGTCATGAAGGTTCTTCAGCGGGTTGCCCGGTCGCGGCGCCGGCGGGCGGCGCGGATCTCAGAGTCGGCGACCTTGTCGTCGAGCAACGCGTACAGCTGGGTGGTCTCGGTGGAGGCGCCGGCGTTGATGAGTTCGGTGGCATGGGTATGACGCAGCTGGTGAATGTCGATCTCGACACCGGCGGCGCAGTAGCTCTGCCAGCGATGGTGGGCGTCGTAGGACAGGGTTCCGCCGTGGCCGTTGATGGAGGCGCGGAACAGCGGTCCGGCGGTGTCGCCTGCGCGGGTCAGGTAGAGCTTGAGCAGGGTGACGTAGCCGGCTGGTTGCGGGCGCCGTTGGCGGCCATCGCCCGGCGCCGATCGTCGGCATCCAGGTGGAAGAAGGCGCCCAGCTGGGCGATGTCAGGGACGGCGTTGAAGACGCGGCACCGACTACGTTGCTCGGCGGTGAGGAAACTGACCGGCATGGGGCCTCCAGGCATGCCAGGGCGCCCCACCTCGCGCGGCGCGGTAGGGGCGCCCTCGCATGTCAGCAGCGGTCAGGTCAGATGATCGACATGACCGATCACATGGTGAATTGTGTCAGTCTCACGCCATGTCCGGCCTCTCCAGCGTCGGCGCGGCATCAAGGCCACTATCCCCGGCGGGACGCACCCGCGGTGGCAATCCCACGGCCCGCGGTCAGTTCCTGGGTGCGATGCGGTAGGCCCGGATGACGGTCTGTTCGACGGTGTTGCCTGCGGTGTCGGTGGCCTTGGCGCGCAGGGAGACGAACCCCTCCGCAGCCGGGTGGTTCACCGTGACCTGGCCCTTGTGGATTTGGGCCGGGCTCCAGGTGGCGCCGTCGTCGAAGGAGACCTCCACGGTGAGCTCGCGCACCTCACCGGCGGTCGAGCCCTGCTGTTGTTCCACGCGGACCGGTACCCGGTAGGTTTCGCCGCTGGGTGCGGTATTACGGGCATCCAACGCGGGGGTGAAGCGAACGACGGAGACCGGCAGCGGGTGGTCGTCCTCGGTGTGCTCGGAGCGGAATGTCCAGGCGGCCGAGGTGCGGGTCGACAGGGTGGCGGGTGCGCCCCGCTCAGCCTCCACGACCAGCCGGTAGTTCGCCACGCTCAGTGGGACGCGGAACCCCCTTCCTCCCAGTTCGGATCGTTCGGCGAACAGGACGCCGTCGCGGTAGAGCGCGACACGCGCCCGAGTGGTAGCCGACCAGCCGACGTGACCGGCGCCGTCGCCGTACATGGGCACCTGCGCCCGGATCGAGTCTCCGAACCGGGTCAGCCCGCCGGGGTCCTCACCCCCCGCCAGGACGGGAGCGAAGACGCCCAGGTTCCACGATTCCCGGTAGGCGCGGCCGGGCGTGTAGCCGGTGAGGGCCGACTCGAAGGCGGTCTCACCGCTGTCGGGGCCGTCCTCCCAGAAGTAGCGGCGCCACTTCGCTCCGCCGTCGGCGTTGACGTACTCGGTGCGCACGGATGGCGTGGTGAAGGTCGTCTCGGTCAGGAGGTCGGTGATCGGGCCGCCGGGCGGCTGGGCGGCTGCGGCGGCGCGGCCCCTGCCGCCGGTCAGGTGGGCGGCATAGGTGGTGTGGATGGCCGCCAGGTCACGGCCGGCCACCTTACGGTGGAACCCGGTGACCATGCCGCCCTCGTGAAACCATGCGAGCCGGTAGACGCGGGAGCCGCCGGGGGGTGCCCACGTGCCGGTGATCTGGGTCAGTGACCCGTCGTAGGCCCGGTCGGGGCCGAGCTGCGCGGTCGTCAGGTTCTCGAACCGTTCCGAGACGAGGGGATAGGAGAGCTTCCCGTCGCTGAAGGTGACCTGCGCGCCGACGGGCGTGGCCGGCGGGTCGGGCACGGTGACCGAGATCGGCTTGCCCAGACGGGCGTCCAGGTCGAGGGTCTGGTTCTGGGCCAGGTCGAGGCCGGGGTGGATCAGCTGGGTGGTGTGGTCGCCGTCGAACAGGGTGCTCCTGATCATCCAGCCGCCCTTGGGCAGGCGGAGGGTGACGGCGCCGTCGCCGGTGTTCTGCACGGTGATCTCCTTGATGAGGCCGGAGGAGTCGGTCCGGTGCAGCGTGGTGAGGTAGTCGGCGGTCGGGCTGCCGTCGCGGCCGGTGTGTTCGAGGTTCAGCGCGTAGGTCTCCCTCTCGTTCTCCACCGCCAGCGGCGTGCTCACTCGGATGTCGCCGCCGGCGGCGACGAGGTAGCCGCCGAGGTATCCGACCGGGGCCGCCGTGGTGTCGGCGGTGACCGAGACGTCGGCCTGCCCGCCCGCGGGCACCGTCACGGACGTGGGAGTGACCGTGAACGGCTTCGCGGCGCCCTGGCTCTCCACGGACAGCTCCAGCGTCACTGCCGCGGCTCCCTGGTTGCGGTAAGTGATCTGCCGTGTGAGGGGCTTGTCGTCGTCGTGCGGCCACTGCTGCACGCCGAAGCCGACGCCGCCCGGCTCGGCAGTGACCGCCTGGGCCGTGGCCCGTCCCACGTCGACCCGGCCCGCGCCCTGGTCGAAGACGGCCACTGCGGGGTTGGGCGACGCCGATCCCATCAGCGCCGCCTTGAGCGTGCCCGGGCTCCAGTCCGGGTGCTGCCCGGCCAGGATCGCGGCAGCCCCGGCGACGTGCGGAGTGGACATCGAGGTGCCCGACATCGCGACGTAGGAGCCTTCCCCGAACGGCGCGTCCTTGGCGCGGGCGGCGACGATGTCCACCCCGGGCGCGGTGATCTCCGGCTTGAGCGCCGAGTCGGCGGCGCGCGGACCTCTGCTGGAGAAATCGGCCAGCTCGTCGGACTTGGTGACGGCCCCCACCGCCAGGGCCGCGTCGGCGCTGGCCGGCGACTCCACCGACCGCTCGTTGCCGCTGTTGCCCGCGGCCACCACGAACAGCATGCCGTAGCGCTGGGTGAGCGTCGCCACCGCCGACTCCAGCGGGTCGATCTCGGGGGTGTCGGCGCCGCCCAGGCTCAGGTTGACCACCTTCGCGCCCTGCTCGCTCGCCCACTGCATGCCCGCAAGGATCGCCGACTCCTCGCAGAGGGTCACGCAGACCTTCCCGGCCAGGATGCTGACGGCGGGCGCGACCCCCTTGTACGTCCCGCCGGAGGCGGCGCCGCTGCCGGCGATGGTGGAGGCGATGTGGGTGCCGTGCCCGTTGCGGTCGGCGGCGTCGGAGGATCCGGTGAAGTCGGCCTGCGCGCTCACCCGGCCGGCCAGGTCGGGGTGCGTGGCGTCCACGCCGGTGTCGAGCACCGCCACCTTCACCCCGGCGCCGGTGTACCCCCGCTCCCACGCGGCGGGTGCGCCGATCTGCTTGACGCTGGTGTCCAGCGTCGGCTTGCGCAGACCGTCCAGCCAGATCTTCCCCACGCCGCCGCCGGACAGGGCGTGCTCACTGCCGGCAACGCCGCTCCAGAACCGGGACCGGTCCTGCTTCGCGGTCCGTACGGCCAGGCCGGACACCGCGCTCAGCTCACGCGTCACCCGGGCGCCACCCGCCGTCATCGCCGAGCGTAACCCGCTCGCCCGTGCCGGCCCCGAGCCGGTCACGATGAGCGGCAGGTCTCCGCGGCGGTCGTCGTAGCCGAACTCGACGAGCGTCGTCACGTCGAACAGTCGCGCATCGAGCCGTCCCCGGCGCACCAGCACGGCCGCGTCGCTGGGTAACACCCGAAGCCGCCCGTCCTGCTTGTCGATGACGAAGGAGATCCCGGCACGGCCCGCGCCCCGCTCTACGAGGAAGCCGCCGTCCGGTCCGGTCAGTGTCACTCGGTCTCCGGTGATCAGGGTGACCGTGACAGGAGTGGCGGGCGGCGCGGGCTTGTCCTCGGCCATTGCCGCCCCCGGCGCGGTGAGCGCCAGCACCATGATCCCTGTAAGTAGCGCAAATCTGCTTCTCATATTCTCTTCCGGCCAGTGTCCCTTGGTCCGCCTCGAACGACGGATCACCTGTACTCCACCGGAAGCGGCGGCGACTTTCACTGGCCGTGAAAGCGGAAGGCCTCATCGGTTGAGTAGGGGTGTGACTGCCAAGATGACGGCTCCGGGCCTCGACGATCCGCCGGAGACGGTCAGCGACGAGGCTCTGGTGGAGTTGTCGCGCCGGACACCCGAACGGTTCGGGGAGATCTATGACCGGTATGTGAGCGAGATCCACGCCTACCTGGGCAGGCGGCTCGACCGGCAGGCCGCGGACGATCTCACGGCCGAGGTGTTCCTGGCCGCTTTCAGGAAACGTGAGACGTTCGATCCCCAGCGTGGCGCGGTCCGTCCCTGGCTCTACGGCTTTGCCGGCAACGTGATCGCGCTACACCGGCGCGCCGAAACCCGACGGCTGGCGGCGCTGCAGCGCAGCGCCGGCGCGGACGACGACCGCGAGCACGGCCACGAGGATCGCGTGATCGCCCGCATGGACGCCGTGAGCACACAGGGGCGGCTCGCGGCCGGACTGCGCGCGCTGTCCGACGGCGACAGAGACGTGCTGCTGTTGAGCGCATTGGCCGAGCTGAGCCATGAAGAGGTGGCCCAGGCGCTCGACATCCCGTACGGCACCGTCGGATCCCGCCTGTCTCGGGTGCGCAGGAAGCTTCGTGCCGCCCTGGGCGGCGTCAATCCCTTGTTTGGAGGCTCTGATGGATGATTACCGGGCGGTGCGGGACCTCTTGCCCGCGCCGCCGTTGTCGCCCGAGGTCGAGCGGGCCGGGCGCGAACGGCTGGCCGTCGCCTTCTCCCAGGAGCGGGTACGGCGTGGCCGCAGGGCCGCCAGGTGGAGTGCGCTGGCACTCGGCGTGGCCGGAGCCGCCGCGGCGGCGATCGTCATCACGCACATCACGCCCGCCAGCGTGCCCGCTCCTTATGGCGCGGCCGTCCAGGCGGACGGCAAGCGGTTCCTGCTGGTCGCGGCCGGCTCAGTGGCCGCCATGCCGGACGAAGGAGCATGGTGGGGCAGCACGGAGGTCCACGGCCAGCAGTTCCACGAGCCCGGCGGACGGTACGTCCTGCGTGAGAGCGAGTCGGTCGAGACCTGGATCCCCGCGGACCCCGAAGGGCGCACCTGGTACCGCCACACCCCCCAGGGGATCAAACCCGCGACGCCCCAGGACGAGACGGCCTGGGTCGCCGACGGCTCGCCGACGTCCTGGACGTATGACAAGCCCTCGGAAACCGGCCGCTCCGGTGTCGTTCGGTCCGAACCCGGTGAGCAGCGGACCTGGTCGACCGAGGACTGGGACTTCCGCATCCTCACGGCGGGCAAGCCGCTGACCAAGATGAGCGAGGTGCCCGACACCCCTGAAGGGCTGAAGGCGCTCATCGCCGCCGACGACCGCACGACCATCGACACCGCGGCACGGCTGCTGTTCTTCGCACCGGTCACGAGCGAGACCAGGGCCGCCGCGTACCGGCTGCTCGCCTCCGTGCCCGGGGTCACCGCCGTAGGGCAGATGACCGATGCGCTGGGCCGGGCCGGGCAGGCAATCGAGTACGAGTCCGGCGAGTTCGCCCCGCCGAACTACAGGGGGGCGACCAGGACCCGGCTGGTCATCGACCCCACCTCCGGCAAGCCCCTCTCCATCGAAACCCGCTCCACCGCGAACGGTCTGCTCCTGACGTACACCGCGATCCAGGACAGCCGCTGGGCGGATTCCAACCCGTTGAAGGAGAAGAAATGAGATTCACTCTTACCGTTGCCGCTGGGCTGCTGTTCGCCGGTGTGGCCGCCGCTCCTGCGTCCGCCGACGCGCCGAAGGCGGCGTACTGGCGGGTCGAGACGACCTACACCAGGACCCACCCTCGCGCGGTCGGCAGCGGCTACTACCTGACCCAGCGCAGTATCAGCACCGAGTGGCTGTCGCCAGAGGGAAAAAGCTGGAGCGGCCTCCGTGAGCTGGGAGCCAAGCCCGCGACCAAGAAGGACGAGGCGGCCTGGCGCGCCGACGGGTCGCCGACCACCTGGGCCTATCGCACGGAAGGCATGAAGATCCACCTGTCCACCCAGCCCGGAAAGGGCTCCGTGCAGGCGAGCAAGGGGCGGCCCGACGGGTTCCGATTGGGCGAGAAATACCTTACATACCAGCAACTCCAGGCGCTGCCGACGGACGCCGAGGCGCTCAGGAAGCAGCTGACCGCCGAAGTCAACACCTGGATCGACGAGGGCGCCGAAGAGGCCAAGACCTTTGCCCCGAAGGCCACGAAGAACGACTGGCTGGTCAACCTCGACCGATATGTCGCCCAGAGGGCGGCCGAGCTCCTGTACGCCAACCCCGCACCTGACAAGGTCAGGACTGCCGCCTACCAGGTCCTCAAGACCACCAAGGGCGTCAGCGACCTCGGCCGTGCCAAGGACCCGCTGGGCCGCTCCGGCCAGAAGCTCGCCCTGCCCGTCTCGTCCAGAAAGGGGTCGGTGCTCAAACAGCAGCTCCTCGTGGACACCACGGCCATGACGCTGCTGGCCGAGTACACCGACCTCACCGACGGCGGCAAAACGATGCTCGGCAAGTCCGGTGTGAAGACGTTCAAGGCCGGGTGGACGGACGACAAGCCCGCCGTTCCAGAGATCAGCTGACCCGAGCCTCGGCCGCCGCAGCCTTGACGTCGACCTCAGGGCTGCGGCCACCGAGGCCGTCGCCGAGTAGCACCTCGGGCTGCTCGACCTACATCTCGTCGAAGAGACCACCATTCGCGCCCCACAGAGGCCTTCCACTCCGCTCGGTCCGGGTGACGAGCCCCAAGCTATGCGTCATGTTGGTGACTTTCGTGTTCTCATAAATGCTCGATTGCCAGAGAAGATCACCAGAAGGCTCCGCAGGGCCGGTTGGGATTGCCGGAGAGGCTGATTTCTTCTCAGAACTCGTTCTCACATCTGAGGGTGGCCGAGGCCCCGGAACCCCGCGAACACACCGACTCCGCCCCGCTGTCCGTCATCGGCGAGGAACACACCCGTGACGCTGATGAGGTCGAGCGTCACCCGTGCCCGCGATGCACCGTCGCGGCAGGTTCGCCGTGCCGGTCACGTTCGGGCGCGGTGGCCGGCTACCACACCGGCCGCTTTCCCAAAGTGGCCCCGCTGGCCAAGCTGCTGCGGGTGCCGACCCCGGCCGACCGGAACCCGGGCCAGCCGTGGCGGCCGGGCACACCGCCGCCCGCGCCGCTCAGTGATGGGGGCCGTCGGCCGACATCCGGATCGGCTACGCCCGCTGCTCCGCGCTCACCCAGAAGTTGCAGTCGCAACTGGACGCGCTGGCCGCGCGCGGCATCGGCCGCGAGAAAATCTTGTCCGAGAAGATCTCGACCCGGGTGAAGGTGCGTCCCCAGTTCGAGGCGGCACTCGCACTGGCTCGGCAGATCAAGGCGCACGCCCCGCACTGCCGGGTCATCCTGACGGTGTATGAGATGAAGCGGCTGGGCCGTGACGCCGCCGAGCTCACCGGGCTGGCCGACCACATGACCGCGCACGGCCTGGTGCTGGAGATGCTCGCCGGGCCGCTCGCCGGCATCTACGACCCGTCCGGCCCCGGGGAACAACGGAACAGCGGTTGGCGCCAAGTGATTGATCTTGCTGGCTACTCGGCCTCGATGGGCTGGAGGACCTGGTCTTGGAGGCGCTGTCGGAGGTCGGCTTCCTCCAGCGTGAGCGGATCGTCCGGGCACCGGATGCGTACTCGGCGGGGACGCGGGATGCCGTCGACGTCCTGGAGGTCGGCGAAGTCGGCGTGCGCCGCCTCGACGGCCTCGGGGTATGCCTCCTCCATCACGGACAGAGGCTCGCATAACGCACTTTGAGAGGTTCCTTCCGGCGTTCTCGCTTCGGTGGTAGGGCTGGCACTACCGGAAGAACGGGCGACAGCGGGGGTCCGCGCACCCCCTGGCTCGCGCGATGCTGGCAAGCGATCACGCATGACCGGCTTCGTCAGCATGGGAGACAGATGTGACTGTGGTGGAGGCGTCCCGCCCGCAGCGGGGCAGCGACTTCGCGAGATTGTCGCGCCGCGTCGCGGAGGCGGGGCTGCTGGAGCGGCGGCCCGGCTCCTATGCGATTCGGATCGGACTGGTCGCGACCCTGTTCGTGGGGAGCTGGGCGGCGTTCGCCGTGGTGGGGGACTCCTGGTGGCAGATGCCGGTGGCGGTGCTGCTGGCTGTGGCCTTCGCCCAGGTCACGCTGCTGGCCCACGACCTCGCGCACGGCCAGATCTCCCGTTCGCGCCGTACCGCCAGGATCGCGGGGCTGCTGGTCGGCAACCTGGCCGTCGGCCTCAGCTACGGCTGGTGGATGGACAAGCACACCCGCCACCACGCCAACCCCAACCACGAGGACCACGATCCCGACGTCTCGCCGGACATCCTCCTCTGGTCGCGGAAGCAGGCCGAGGTCGCGCGCGGGCTGCCGCGGCTGGTCGGGCGCCGGCAGGCGTGGCTGTTCTTCCCGCTGCTCACGCTGGAGGGCGTCAACCTGAAGGTGTCGAGCTTCCGCGCGCTGCGCCGCCCGGCGCTGAAGAACCGCCTCGCCGAGGGGCTGCTGCTCGTCGCGCACGTCCTGGCCTACGCGGGTGCGCTGTTCGTGGTGCTGCCGCCGGCCAAGGCGCTCGCCTTCCTGGCCGTTCACCAGGCCTGCTACGGCGTCTACCTGGGCTGCACGTTCGCTCCCAACCACAAGGGCATGCCGGTGCTGACGGCGCAGGACGAGCTCGACTTCCTCCGCCGCCAGGTGCTGACCTCCAGGAACGTCAGCGGCGGGCGCCTCATGGACGTCGCGCTCGGCGGCCTGAACTACCAGATCGAGCATCACCTGTTCCCCGGCATGCCCAGCGCGAACCTGCGTAGGGCCCAGCCCATCGTGCGCGACTACTGCCGCTCGCTGGGCGTCGAGTACGCCGAGTGCGGGCTGTTCGCCTCCTGGGGGCAGGCCCTGCGCCATCTGCACGAGGTGGGCCGGCCGCTGCGTCACGGGGGTGGCGGAGGATCCCGGCAGGACTGAACGGCAGCCCGGCCGGGGCCGGGTTCGTCTAGGGTTCTGGTGCGTGGAGGAGTTGTTCGGCGGCGCCGCGCCGTACTACGCCAGGTATCGCCCCGCGTACGGGGAAGCGGCGATCGAGCACCTGGCCCGAGCGCTCGGCCCGGACAGCCGGGTGCTGGACCTGGGCTGCGGTCCGGGGACGATCGCGGTCCCGCTCGCCGGCCGGGTGCGAACGGTGCTCGCCGTGGACCCGGCGGAGGAGATGCTCGCGGCAGGCCGGCGCCTGGCCGCCGGCGCCCCCACCATCACGTGGCTGCGCGGCGACTCGACCACACTGCGCGCGCTGCCGCCGTTCGATCACGTGGTGATGGGCAGGTCGTTCCACTGGATGGACCGCAGGGCGGTGCTGGCGGACCTGGACGAGCTGCTGCCGCCCCGCGGCGCGGTGGCGCTGATCGGCCCGGTCAGCCGGCGGGGAGAGCCGTGGCAACCGAACGCCCAGCCGTGGCAGCCGGTCGAGCGGCGGGTATGCGCGGACTTCGGCCTCGGCATGAGCGCGGCGGCCACCTCCTTTCACGCCACCGCCGAGCCCCACCGCGATGTCCTGGCCGCCTCACCGTTCGACCACCTGGAGTCGCGGACGTTCACGCGCCGTCTGACCTGGGACGTGGACGGGCTGGTCGGACTCCAGCTCTCCTACTCCTACAGCTCGCCCGCCGCGCTCGGCGACCGGCTGCACGCCTTCGTCGAGGCGCTCCGGGAGGCGCTGCTCGCCGACAATCCGGCGGGGCGGTGGGAGCAGGAGCTGCTGACCGAGGTGCTGATCGCCAGACGGACGGGCCGCTGACCGGCCGATCCCCGGTGAGTGAACGTACCTTGATCGTCCGGCGGGGGCGAGGGGCGCAGGCCCCGCACGGGACGTCCGAGCGGAGCGGGGGCGGTGCTCGCCGGGGACCAAGGGGGCGGAGCCACGGAGGATCGGGGAAAACCCGGATGGGCCCCCGAAGAGGTGGCCCGTACACTGGGGACATGCTGATCGACGACTACGTGGCCGATCTCGGCAGGGCGCTGGCGGGACCCGCCGGCCCCAAGCGCGATCTGGTCGTCGAGGCACGTGACAGCCTGGCCGACGCGGCCGACGCTCTGGAGGCGGAGGGGATCGACCGCGCCGAGGCCGAGCGGATGGCCGTGGCGGAGTTCGGCGAGGTGGCGGAGATCGCCCCCGGCTACCAGGACGAGCTGACCGCGGCGGCGGGCCGGCGCCTGGCGGCGGTGCTGTTCCTCAGTCTGCCCGTGAGCGTGCTCATCTGGTCGATGGTCTGGCGCATCTACCCCGACTCCGGCGCCGCCTGGGAGGACCGGCCGGCCTGGTACGGGCCGATCGCGCGGGTGCTCGACTGCCTGCAGGCCGGGGGCGGCGTGTACGGCGGGTTCGCGCTGGCGGCGCTGAGCCGCGGCGGCCGGTGGATCCGGCGGCCCCGGCTCGTCACCCGCTCCCTCGGGCTGGCCGTCATGATCCTGCTTCCGCTGTGCGGCCTGCTGAGCTCGGCGCTCACCGCCGTCTCCGGCCTGCCGAGCGACTTCGACACCCTGGTGCCGGTCATGCTGGCCGAGCTGGTGACGTCGGCCTTCTGGGGCGTGCAACTGTACGGCGCCACCCGCTGCCTGCGCCTGACCCGCACGGCCCCCGCCACCGCCTGACCGGTACGGCCCGCCACCGGACGAGCCGGCGCTGAGCCGCGCGCCTCAGGACGACGCCGGCGCTCAGCCGCGCGCCTCAGTACGACGCCGGCGTTCAGCCGCGCGCCTCAGGACGATGAGGCGCCGGGCCGCAGGACGCTGCCGATGGCGCTGGTGAACTCCTGCCACGCCGACCGCTCCCCCTCCAGCCGCTTGCGCCCGGAGTCGGTGAGCCGGTAGGTGCGGCGCTTGCGACCGCCGACCGTGGCCCACTCGCTGGACAGGTAGCCGATGCGCTCCAGCCTGCGCAGCGCCGGGTACACCGTCCCCGTCGGCACGGTCAGCGCACCCCCGCTCCGCTCTTGCAGCGCCTCGATGATGGCGTAGCCGTGCAGCGGCCCGGCCTCCACCACGGACAGCAACAGAGCGTCCATGTGGCCGCGGAGCGCGTCGGGGTTCATGCCCTCGATCCTAGGCAACCATGCGTCATATAGACAGCCTACATGTAGACTCCCTACATGTAGGCTGTCTTGATAAGGAGTTGACGCGCATGGACGTGCTGGACCTGGCGCGAACGCAGTTCGCGGTGACGGGAAGCCTCCACTTCCTGTTCGTCCTGCTCACGCTCGGACTCGCACCCCTGGTGGCGATCATGCACACGCGATGGGCGCTGTCCGGCGCCCCCGAGCGCGAGCGGGCGACCAGGTTCTGGGGGCAGCTCTACGTCACCAACTACGCGGTCGGGATCGTGACCGGCCTGGTGATGGAGTTCCAGTTCGGGCTGTCCTGGGGCGGGCTGTCCCACTACGCCGGAGACGTGTTCGGCGCGCCCCTGGCCATGGAGACGCTCATCGCGTTCTTCCTGGAGTCCACGTTCCTCGGGCTGTGGATCTTCGGGTGGGGCCGCCTGCCGAAGTGGCTGCACCTGGCGTGCATCTGGGCCGTCACGGTCACCGCGTACGCCAGCGCCTACTTCATCATGGCGGCCAACTCCTTCCTCCAGAACCCCGCCGGCGCCGTCGAGCGCGGCGGCCGGATGGAGCTGGTCGACGCCGCCGCCCTCTTCACGAACAAGACCCTGGTCTTCGCCTTCCCCCATGTGATCAGCGCGGCCCTGTTCACCGCCGGCATGGTGCTGGTCGGCGCGAGCGCCTACCGGCTGCGCCGCGGCACCGAGGACGTGGCGTTCTTCACCCGCTCGATGCGGACCGGCGTCGTCACCGCGGCCATCGGCATCACGCTCACCGTCGGCTTCGGGTACGCCCAGTTCGGCGGCCTGCAGGAGGGCAAGTTCAAGGGCGACACCGCGAGCACGCCGCTCGCCCTGATGATGGAGATCGGCAACCTGCTCTTCCTCGTGGCGGTGTTCTTCATGCTGCCGCTGGTCCGCTTCCTGCCGCGCTGGCGGTGGACGCACCGCTTCCTCATGATCCTGACGCCCGTGCCGTTCGCCCTGGCCATCTGCGGCTGGCTGGCCAGGGAGATCGGCCGCCAGCCGTGGATGGTCTGGGAGAAGCTGACCGTGGCCGACGCCCTGTCCCCCGGCCTGACCCCGGGCATGATCACCGCCTCGCTCGTCGGCTTCACCGTCGTGCTCGGGCTGCTCGCCCTGACCGACTACGCGCTCATCGCCCGGCTGGTCAGGCGGGGCCCGCGCGACCTCGACCTGGGCGCCGCCGAGGAGCGGCCCGCCCCCGCGCTGAGCTACTAGGAGTCACCCCCGATGGAACTGATCTGGTTCGTCGTCTTCACGCTGCTGCTCGCCGGCTACTTCGCACTGGAGGGCTTCGACCTCGGCGTGGGGCTGCTCATGCCGGTGATCGGCCGGACCCAGGAGACCCGCGACCGCATGGTGGCCGCCATGGCGCCGTTCGTGCTGGCCAACGAGGTGTGGCTGGTGGCCGTCGCCGGCGCCCTGTTCGGCGTGTACCCGAGCCTGGAGGGCGAGGTGCTGTTCGGCCTCTACCCGATGGTGGTCGCCATGCTGCTGTCCTGGGTCGTGCGGGACGCCGGGCTGTGGTTCCGGCGCCGCATCGACGGGGCGGGCTGGCGGCGGTTCTGGGACCTGATGATCATGCTGGGGTCGCTGGGGCTGTCGTTCGGCTGGGGCGTCACGCTGTACGCCGTCGCCACGGGCTTCGGCTCCTCGCTGCTCCACCCGATCGGGCTGCTCCTGGGCGTGGTCGTGACGCTGCTGTTCGCCTGGCACGGCTGGACGTTCCTCGGCTGGCGCGCGCCCGAGACCGCCGGCATCACCCGCTCCGGGCGCGCCCTCGCCCTGTCGGGGCTCGCCGCGGCGGTGCCCGTGCTCGCCGTGCTCGCGGCCTGCCTCCCGTACCTGCTCGACCACAGCGCCCCGTCTTCTACGCTGGGTGTGATGGGTCTCATGATCCTGCCGTTCGCGCCCGTCATGGTCGGCGCGCAAGTATGGGTGTGGCGCGTCTTCCGCCCCGGGAGAGGCGCCGTCCCGGCCCCCTCGTTCTTCTGAGGACACGTGCACAAGGATCTCCTCCGGCTCATGCGGGCCGAGCAGTCGGTACGCCGCCACCTGGCCGTCACCCTGGCCGCCGCGGTCATCGCCGGCCTGCTCGTGCTGGTGCAGGCCGAGCTGCTGGCCGGAGTGCTGTCCGGCAGGTTCGCCGCCACGGCGCTGGCCGGCCTCGTCGCCATGGTCGCGCTGCGCGCCCTGCTGGCCTGGGCGCAGGGCGTCTTCGGCGGTCGCACCGCCACCGGCGTGAAGTCCGCCCTGCGGCGGCGGCTGCTGGGCCGGCTCCAGGAGCTCGGCCCGGCGCGGCTGAGCGGCCACCGCTCGGGCGAGCTGGTGACGCTCGCCGGCCGCGGCCTCGACCGGCTCGACGCCTACCTGACCGGCTACCTGCCGGCCGTGGCCGTCGCCGCGGTGGTGCCGGTGGCGGTGCTGGTCCGGCTGTTCGCCGCCGACCTGACCAGCGCGGTGATCGTGCTGGTGACGCTGCCGCTGATCCCGGTGTTCGGGGCGCTGGTGGGCATGACGACCAAGGCGGTCACCGAGCGGCAGTTCCACGCGCTGTCCCGGCTCGGCGGGCACTTCCTCGACGTGGTGCGCGGGCTGCCGACGCTGCGCGCCTTCGGCCGGGCCCGCTACCAGGCGACGGTCATCCGGCAGGTCGCCGACGCCCACCGCTCGGCGACCATGCGGACCCTGCGGGTGGCGTTCCTGTCGTCGCTCGTCCTGGAGTTGTGCGCGTCGCTGTCGCTGGCGCTGGTGGCCGTGCCGATCGGGCTGCGGCTGCTGGGCGGGTCGCTGGACCTGACGACGGCGCTGCTGGTGCTGCTGCTGGCGCCCGAGGCGTACCTGCCGCTGCGGGTCATGGGCACGCGCTTCCACGCCTCGATGGAGGGCGTGGCCGCCGCCGACGCCGCCTTCGCCGTCCTGGACCGGGCCGCCGACCCCGCCGAATCCCGAGCCGTCCCGGGTCTGACCGCGGACCCCGCCGAGTCCCGAGCCGTCCCCGACCGGACCGCCGGCCCCGCCGAGTCCCGGGACGGGGCCGCACCGCCGGGGCGCGAGGCGCCGCGGATCGAGCTCCACGACGTCACCGTGCGCTACCCCGGCCTGGACGACGCGGCCCTGTCCGGCGTCTCCCTCACCATCGAGCCGGGCGAGCGGGTCGCGCTGGTCGGCGAGAGCGGCGGCGGCAAGAGCACGCTGCTCCACCTGCTCCTCGGCTTCGTCCAGCCGTCGGAGGGCCGCGTGCTCGTGGACGGCGCCGACCTGCGCGACCTCGACCCGGGCGCGTGGCGCGACCGGCTGGCGTTCGTGCCGCAGCGCCCCCACCTGTTCGCGACGTCGGTGGCGGACAACATCCGGCTGGGAGCCCCCGACGCGTCCCAGGAGGAGGTACGGCGGGCGGCGGCGGCCGCGCGCGCCGACGAGTTCGTCGAGCGGCTGCCCGGCGGCTACGACGCCCAGGTGGGCGAGCGCGGCGCCAACCTGTCGGCCGGGCAGCGGCAGCGGGTCGCCCTGGCCCGGGCCTTCTGCCGTCCGCACGCCCCGGTGCTGCTGCTCGACGAGCCGACCGCCCGGCTCGACGGGCGCAGCGAGGCCGCGGTGGTGGCCGCGACGGCCGACCTCAGCCGGGGCCGCACGGCCGTCATCGTCGCCCACCGCCCCGCGATGATCGAGCTGGCCGATCGCGTCGTCCGCCTCCACGAGGGCCGCGTCATCGCCGACACGGCCCACCCGGACGCACCCTCCCCCGACACGGCCCACGCGGACACACCCTCCCCCGACACGTTCCCGGGCCGCGACGAGCCTGTCCGGGCCGGCGGGCGCGACCGGAGCCGCGGAGGTGACCGATGAGCGGGCGTACGGGAGTCCGGCTGATCTGGGCCGTGCTCGCCGGCGCGGGCGCCGACCTGGCCGGGCTCGGGCTGATCGCCGCCGCCGCGTGGCTCATCACCCGGGCCGCCGAGCAGCCGGAGCTGGCCGCGCTGAGCGTGGCGATCGTCGCCACCCGGGCGTTCGCCACCGGCAAGGGCGTCCTGCGCTACGCCGGGCGCCTGCCCGGCCACGACGGGGCCCTGCGCGCCCGGGCCGGCACCCGCGAGGAGCTGTACGAGGCGCTGATCCCGCCGCGCCCGCCCCGGCACGGCGGCGCCGACCTGCTGAGCCGGATGGTCGACGACACCGAGGCGGTCCAGGACCTGCTCGTGCGCGCCCTGCTCCCGGCCGCCGCCGCGGCGCTGACCGGCCTGGCCGCGGTCGTGGTCGGGCTGTTCGTG